>CAZXPK010000224.1:0-4270 GCA_964642565.1 uncultured Anaerolineaceae bacterium | reverse complement strand
CCCTTCCCTTTCAGGAAGGGGGGAATAATAAGGTCGGAAACTGGGGTGGGGGTGTGAGTAATCACCCACATAGTTTATCACGCTCAGCCGCCAGCCTGCCAGGGAAATCATTAATCATCTATTCACAGGGCGTGCTATAATTTGCGTCGCTTATTTACCCGATTCATGGGCGAGTTCCAGGGTGCCAAAGGAGCTGAGCAGTCATGTACGACCGTGAGAAACTCGAGCAGCTGCGCCAGGCCTTGCAGGAGTGGCAGCAGACCAGTTTGCAAAATGTACTAGACAGCATGCCGGAGCGGCAGGAGGCATTCATCACCACCTCCTCCGAGCCGGTGGAGCGGCTTTACACCCCGTTGGACCTGCCAGACTTCGACTATATGAATGACCTGGGCTTTCCGGGCGAATACCCGTATACCCGCGGGGTGCATCCCACCATGCATCGCGGCCGGCTGTGGACCATGCGCATGTTCGCCGGTTTTGGCACCGCTGAGGAGACCAATGCCCGCTTCAAGTATCTGCTGGAACAGGGGAACACGGGGCTCTCGATCGCCTATGACCTGCCCACTTTGATGGGATACGATGCCGATGCACCTGAAGCCCTGGGCGAGTTCGGCAAGTGCGGCGTGGCCGTCTCGTCCCTCAAGGATATGGAGGTCCTGCTGGATGGCATCCCCCTGGATAAGGTTTCCACCAGTATGACCATCAACTCGCCGGCTGCCATCATCTGGGCCATGTACATCGCAGCGGCCGAGAAGCAGGGCGTCAGATCTGACCAGCTGCGCGGCACCACGCAGAATGACATCCTCAAGGAATATATCGCCCAAAAAGAGTACATCTTCCCGCCCGAGCCTTCCATGCGCCTGGTGGTGGATACCATCGAGTTCGGCACTTCAGACGTGCCCCAGTGGAATACGATCAGCATCTCAGGCTACCACATCCGCGAGGCCGGCTCGACCGCCGCCCAGGAGCTGGCATTCACCCTGGCGGATGGCATGGAGTATGTGCGCTGGGCGCTCAAACGTGGGCTGGATCTCGACAGCTTCGCCCCGCGCCTGTCGTTCTTCTTCAATGCCCACAACGACTTCTTCGAGGAGATCGCCAAATACCGGGCGGCGCGGCGCATCTGGGCACATGAGATGCGTTATAAATTCAAGGCGCAGAATGAGCGCTCCTGGCTGATGCGCTTCCACACCCAGACGGCGGGAGTCTCGCTCACCGCCCAGCAGCCTGAGATCAACATCGTGCGTGTGGCCATCCAGGCACTGGCAGCCGTGCTCGGCGGCACGCAATCGCTGCATACCAACAGCATGGATGAAGCCCTGGCGCTGCCCTCGCAGCATGCCGCCACCATCGCCCTGCGCACCCAGCAGATCATCGCCGAGGAATCAGGCGTGGCCAACACGGTGGACCCACTGGCGGGCTCCTATTTCCTGGAAGCCGCAACCAGGCGCATCGAAAGCGAGGCTTATGATTACTTCCGGCGCATCGACGAGCTGGGAGGGGTGCTGCCGGCCATCGATAAGGGCTTCTTCCAGAGTGAAATCTCGGATGCCGCTTATCGCTACCAGTGTGAGATCGACCAGGGGCTGCGCCGGATCGTGGGTGTGAACGCCTACGCCGAAGATAAACCCCTCACCATCCCCCTGCTGGAGATGGACCCCGCCGGCTTCGCCCGCCAGGCGGAACGCCTGAAGCAGGTGCGCAGGATGCGTGACGCCGGCCATGTTGGCCAGGCGTTGGACCGCCTGCGCCTCGCCTGTGCAGGCACACAAAATACCATGCCCTTCATCCTCGAGGCAGTGCGGGCGTATGCCACCCTGAGCGAGATCGTGGGCGTGATGAAGAAGGAATTTGGAACATACCAGGAACCCACCTGGATATAGTAAATTCTCTGTGCGGGTGATCTGCCCAGGAATTTCATACGGAGATGGAATATGGCAAATATCAAGAAGACTCAAGGAGTGATCGGCATCCTGACCGGTGGTGGTGATGTGCCGGGGCTGAACCCGGCCATCCGCGCCGTGACCATCCGTGCCCTGCGCGAAGGATATAAGGTCATCGGACTGCGCCGAGGCTGGGCAGGCATCATGGACGTGATCCGCGATGAGAAAGTGAGCAACAGCGACAATTACCAGGTGCTCACCGAGGAAGTGGTCAACCGGGCCGGGCGTACCGGCGGCACCTTCCTGCATACCTCGCGCACCAGGCCATCGGCGGTGAAGAAGGAAAGCGTACCGCCTCACCTGCAGGACAAGTACAACGCCGATACGAACGACCTGACCCCCGAGGTGCTCAAGAACCTGGACTGGCTGGGCATCGATTACCTGATCCCCATCGGCGGGGATGATACGCTGAGCTATGCCGTGCGGCTGTATCAGGAAGGCGTCAAGGTCATCGCCATCCCCAAGACGATGGATAATGACGTGCCCGGCACCGATTACTGCATCGGCTTCAGCACCTGCGTGACGCGCACCATCCAGCTGACCAACAACCTGCGCACCATCGCCGGCTCGCACGAGCGCATCATGGTGCTGGAAGTGTTTGGGCGCTACGCGGGCTTTACCGCCATGCTGCCCACCATGGCAGGGGCGGCCAACCGCTGCGTGATCCCGGAATACAAGTTCAACATCGACCGCCTGGCAGAGCTGATGGTGTATGACCGCAACCGCAACCCAAGCAAGTACGCGGTGGTGCTCGTCTCGGAGGGGGCGGTGTTCGAAGGTGAAGAGATGGTCTACCTGGATAAAACCACCGATGCTTACGGGCACGCCAAGCTGGGTGGCATTGGCGATCTGGTATCGGCACGCCTGGCAGAGCTGACGGGCGCGTATAACAACGGCAAGCCGATCAACGTCATCAACCAGAAGCTGGGCTATATGGTGCGGGCAGGCGACCCGGATGCCATCGACTCGATCGTGCCGATGGCGTATGGCAACCTGGCGCTGAACCTGGCGATGAAGAAGGTGCATGGGCGCCTGGTGGTGCTGAAGAATGGGCGCTACGATAACATGCCGGTGGATGTGATCATCGGCAAGAAGAAGGTGGTGGATATTGCCACCTATTACAACTGCGAGCGCCTGAGGCCGCATTACGAATCTTTTGAAATGAAGCCGCTGTTCATCATGACGAGCGAATAAGATCACCACAAGGGACACAAGGGTGCGCAAAAAGAGCGCCCTCCGACACAAAGGTTTTTTGAAATAAAAAATAATACTTTGTAGGGCGGGAATCCATTCCCGCCTTTTTTATTGTCATGGGATCTCGATCCCGGTATTTCTTCTCCCAATGGGGGTTGAAACCCCCGGCTGAGAAGAGCATTAAACCCGCGAAGCGGGTTGAGGTAAGAGTATTCGATTTGAGAAAATAACGAAACGGAACGAATATATTTTGTCGGGGGATGTAGGGTGATGGGGAATTGAATTGTACAAAATTTAATCGCATTCAATTCAAGCCTCTGGGGGTGGGAGGTTGGGAGGATGGCACAACCCCGGAACCTTGTGCGGGTGCGGGGAGGGGTGAGGAAGATGGATCGGGGGTGAGCCCGATTTGGACATGGGACATGGCTTCTTCAATATCACGGTCGAGATCAGCTTCACTACCGGTGATGAGGTAATGGACACGGAGGATGCGGGTGATGGTGGAGGAGGCGAGGCAGAGGATGCGCAGGATGCCAGTCAACTCGGAGAGGTCGGCCGAGGGATGGCAGGATTCGACGAGCTTGCGGGTGAAGACACGGATGAGAGCGATCTCGTCGACGAGGCTTTTGAGGTCGATGGAGGCAGCAGAGGAGAGGTTACGATATTTGAGGCGGCGGGCGTAGAAGCCATGTTTGAGAGCATTGGTATTGCCGAGGGGTGCGCCGCGGCGGCGAGGGTGGGAGGTGAGGGAGGAGTTGGGCATAGGGGTGGGGTGTCCTTTGAGAGGTGAGAAGTGAGAAAAGATCGGTGCGGGAGGTGGTGGATAAACCGACTTGAACCGCGCCAGGGATGGATACCGATGAAGAGCATACCGATATGGGAGAGCGCCACAATCGGTACAGAAGTACACTGATCGACAAAGAACAGTCGATATACGAGTGCGTTTACCGATCAGGAAACCGCTGATCTATATAGGTACGCACTCTATATCGAGAAAGTGCGCTCGATACAGAAGTACACTGATTATAGCACAAATGTTCTAATCCACAAGAGGGTTAGGCAAAACTCGCAATATTTTAAGGTTTCTCATTTAGAAATTGGATGGACATGGTTGAGTATGTAGGGAAATCAGG
>CAZXPK010000223.1:0-4280 GCA_964642565.1 uncultured Anaerolineaceae bacterium | reverse complement strand
AATGGTTCACTTTTCAACTTTAAAGGAGTTCACTTTTCAACTTTTCCCAACAGGTCTTACGATTTATATAATACCAACGAAATTCTCTTTGTCAAGCGTTTTTGAGATATTCGGGACATGTGCCCACCTATGACGGGACATATGTCCCGGTTCCAGGTGTGATCCAGGGTAGAAATGTGTAAATAACTAATAGCGTTATTTACATTTTGGTTATAAAATGACAACTAATCATATCCATATCTGAAGTTATTACCATCATGGTTATCGATGATTTTTCATCGCTGTGCTATGCAGAACCGCCTATTTGACCCCTTGGAGTGAATGTTGGCACACAAAACACACACCCAATTCCCTGAATATCAATGGGAGCAAGCCTTACTCGATGCCTACTACGATTATCGCTGGCGGGAGGTGCTTGAGCCAATGTATCAGAACTTCCAAAAGTGGAAAGATGGTGAGCTGGATCACATGGACATCGACGAGGCTATTCACCTAACCCACAAGCAAACTCAGGAAGTGTATGTCTTCTTCACCCAAAAACGCGATCGGCTGGTACGGCTAATCCAACATAACGAAGGGTGGTTCCAGCCATGGGTGAGAGATAATCCACCGCCAGCAGGTTATCCGCTTGGGTGATGTGATCCACTCTTTTGATGAATCAACGCAGCTCAATGAGTACATATACAAAACCCCTTGCTAGAATCACAAATATATCGGATAATAGACATGTTTTGTATATTATCCGATATATTTTATGCGATTCACAATCTTATCTGCCTTTGAACGCCTGCCTTACTTCACCATAGAAGGCTTCCGGCAAATTGTTGGAGACGATGCTGTCGATGATGCCCACGTGCGCACATCCCTCTATCGCTGGGTCAAAGCCGGACATCTGATCGCCCTCAAGAAGGGAGTGTACATGCACCGCCGCTTCTATGAGCAGCACCGCCAGGAGGCAGCCTTTGCACCAGTAGTCAGCAATATCCTGGTGCCCCAGTCTTACCTCTCAATGGAATATGTGCTCCAGCAGCATGGCATCCTGACCGAAATCACCTATCCGGTTACGGCAATCACCATCAAAAACACTCGCACTATCGTCAACCAACTGGGAACATTCGTTTACCGCCACATCCAGCCTGGCCTTTACTTTGGCTTCCAGATCATGGAAGCATATGGCGTGCCCTATGCAGAGGCTCCAGCAAGCAAAGCCTTGTTTGACTATCTCTACCTACGAACGCTACCGGCTGACCTGGAACAGCAGCGTTACAACCTGGCTGAAGAGCTTCGCCTGAATTTGGATGAGTTCACCCAGGAGGAGCAGGATGAATTCGCCGGGTATGTTCTAAAGAGCGAAGCGATCAGAAAGGGCGGTGCGAAAATGCGGCACATCCTGAATGACCTGGAGGCCCACGTATGGCGACGTTGATCCAGACTTTGCAGAACGTCCTGGCTGGCAAAGACCCGCTGCTTCCTCCTGAAACCAAGCGTATCATCTTGAAGGAAGTGCTGCAGGCCTATGTTTTGGATTATCTCTATAACCATACTAACTATCGCCACTTGAACTTCTACGGTGGCACCTGCCTGCACGTGGTTTACGGTTTGAACCGACTGTCGGAAGATCTGGATTTTGATAACCAGGCCAGCCTGGATTTGACCGATCTTGCGGAAAACCTTAGCCTGTATTTCCAAAAATCATTCGGGTATGGTGATGCTTCAGCAAAGGCGCAGCGTGGCGAGGGCGGTATTCTGCGGGTTACAGTTAAGTTTCCGGTGTTGAATGCCCTGGGTTTATCGCCTCATTCAAGCGAGGCGCTGCACCTCAAGGTGGAAGTCAGTCAGCATGAACAGGTGGCGATTATCCAGCATACGCCAGTGTTGGTATATGGACGCAGCCTGGTTGCGACGCATTTTTCGCTCGAAACCATGATGTCCGGAAAAATGCTGGCTTGCCTGGAGCGCAATTTCGAACGCGGTCGCAGCGGTCTACAAATCAAGGGACGTGACTTCTATGATTTGGTGTGGTTTATGCTGCAGCGAACGCAGCCGCTCGCAGAGAAGCTGGCTCGCGATGGTCGGCAGCCCTACACTGTCGAGTCTGCTATGCTTGCTCTGCAGGAGAAAGTAGCTCGAATTAAACCTCGAGACTTGGCGATTGACCTGCTGCCGATGTTTGAGTCTCGTCAGTACATCGAAGCCTGGCTGGATGCCTTTCATGAAAATTTCAAGGCATATGTGAAAGGTTATTTGGAGGGCAATTAATACTTCAACGATTATTGCATGGTCAAGTGAGTTGCGAAAAATCTCCTAATCGTGCTAAAATTTACTCATCAACCAACCCATCTCTCCCCGTCGGGTCTGCGAGAACCACTCTTCGTCGGGCTGGGTCAAAAGTACGGGCTTGAAGGTCAGAGGTTGCGGAAGCGGGTTTCTCACTCATAACCCGGAGGTCCTTGGTTCGAATCCAAGCCCCGCTACTAAATGACAATCGCGCATCGTCGGGCTACTCAAAAACGGAAAGCCCGACGATTTGCGTTCCAAGCATGCCTGACAACACGGAGGAAAATCATGAACCGTACATCGTCAGGCTTGTCAAATTCTGTAATGCACACAAACCATCCCAAAAAGCACAATCCAGGCCTATCGCTCTCCAAAGCCATTCCCGGGTTCATCCAGTTTAAAGGTGCCGAGGGTCTCAGCCCGCGAACGCTGGTGAGTTATGAGCACGACCTGAATCTGTGGCTGGAAATCCAGGGAGACCGGGACATTTGGGAGGTCACAACCCAGGAGTTACGAGAGTACCTGAACCACATGCGCACCGAGTACACCCCGCGCCGCATCACCGGGAACAATGACCGCATGCTATCCAGTAAGACCCTGCGCAATATATGGATCAGCCTTTCAGCTTTCTTTACCTGGGCATGCGAGGAGTTCGATTTCCCTAATCCGATGAAAGGCGTACCGGCTCCGAAATTTACCGAGGCACAGGTGGAGAGCTTTACGAAAGAGGAAGTCGAATCCCTACTCAAAGTCTGCGAATACTGCCGCGAAGCCAGGACCGACCAGCGGCGCAAATTCACCATGCGTCGGCCTACGGGCAGAAGAGACCGGGCGATTATCCTGACTCTGTTGGACACCGGTCTGCGCGCCGGCGAGTTGTGTGCGCTACGGATCGGCGATGTGGATTTGAAAACCGGCAGAGTGATTGTGCATCACGGTGCATTGGGCGGATCGAAAGGGGGGAAAGGGCGAATGGTATTCATGGGCAAGGCGACTCGCCATGCAGTCTGGCGCTACCTGGCGGACCGGGAAGATGGCGATGACCCGGAAATGCCGCTCTTCACCACCAAGAACAGCCGCCCGTTAACCCCGAGTGGGCTGCGTTTGACAGTGACTGCATTGGGGCAGAAGGCGGAAATATCAAAATGTCACCCACACAAATTCCGCCATACGTTTGCCATAACCTATCTACGCTCAGGTGGAGACTTGTTTACCTTAAAATCTCTGCTGGGACACAACTCGCTGGAGATGGTCCAGCACTACGCCCGCATCGCAGAAGTCGATATCGAGCAGGCGCACCGAAGAGCAAGTCCAGCTGATAACTGGAGGCTCTAATTACCTGGAAAGCCGTTCGGCGATGATGACCAAGGCCCGGGAGAGCTGTTCATTGCTCAGGCTTTGGAAGTAAGCCTCCAGCTCATCATCCGGCAAAGACATAGATTGATTCACGAGTCCATCGATCCGGCTTTTGACCTCATCCGAGAGGATAGGGGCATAGATACTGTCGGTGACCTTGATATCGTTGTGCATCAGGTTCATCGAAACCGCTTTGTAGTCAGCCATGGTTTGCGCATGCTGGAGGCCGTAGACGGCATGGCCATGGCGAAACTTATGGGCGGATTTATAGTCTAGCCCGGCGATTGAAAACAGTTTGCGCAGGCGCTTGGTGAGCATTTGGTTGCGAGTTTCAACAGGGATATTGCTGGTTAGGCTCTGCTCTCCCCACCGGTTGTTAATGGAGGCATACCAAAGAGCGGATGGCGGGAGCTCTCTACGGACCAGATCATCCCATGCTGCTACCACTTCGAGCAATTTGGGAATGGGGAGCAAGAAGGTGGTCGCTTTTTTGCAGTTCTTGGTCCTGACACCGAGGTCAGGCCACTGGCAGATATGGCGGGCTTCAACATCCACAGCCTCAATCGGTAACGAAGCGAAGGCTCCGCCGCGTGCACCGGATAGAAACAGCATAGCGACCGCTGCCTGATCACGCCTCAAGGCCAAAT
>CAZXPK010000222.1:0-4291 GCA_964642565.1 uncultured Anaerolineaceae bacterium | reverse complement strand
AAGTTGGAATTCTTATTAGGTCGTGTTCTATTATGACCCTTATTCAACACCCTCATAAGAACATTATTACCAGCACAATATCCCGCCACCTTTTCTTCTAAATAAACCTGTGTAGAGTAGTCACAGGGTTGTGTATAGAGGCGGCGCAGTTAATGGATGAGATTACATCGCTGATTGGGTTGAAATTTAATCACCAGGACTAATTCTGATTGCACACGAAACCCGTCTCTAGGCATATTTTATGGAGGCGGGTTCTTATAATAGTCGCTAATTTGGGGTGCCTGACGGGATTTGAACCCGCAACCACTTGATCCACAGTCAAGTGCTCTGCCAGTTGAGCTACAGGCACCATATTATATTTCTAGCTTGTTTTTACAGCGGGCTGATTATATCAGAGTACAATTGGTGTGAAAAGAGGAGCAAGTCATTAATTTCGGAGGCTGATCTTGTCAGGTAAAATCGTGGTTGTTGGTAGCTTTGTGTATGACTTGATTGTTTGGTTGCCATATTTCCCTCGTAAAGGCGAGACATTATTGGCTTCCGAGTTCAAGATGTATGCAGGGGGTAAAGGTTTCAATCAAGCAGTTTCTGCGAGGCGCTGTGGTGCCGAAGTGAGTATGATAGGGAAAGTAGGCGCTGATCAATTTGGCTCAGCGTTTATGGATATTATGCGAAGAGAAGGTATCGATCATTCCTTCGTTATCCAAGATAGATATACCACAACCAGCCTGGGCATCCCGATGATCGATCCCCATGGAGATAACAGCATCATCGGTGTCCCAAGAGCGAATACCTTGGTCACTGCAGAGGAAGTGAATGAAGCAAATGAATTTATTGCCGAACACGAAATCCTTCTGCTACAGCTTGAGATTCCATTGACAGCTTCATTGGAAGCAGCCCGGATTGCCCATCAAGCAGGTATGATGGTAATCTTTAATCCTGCTCCAGCAGCTTATCCACTATCAACTTTGCTACCCAGTGATGATTCGGGTGAGCCGATCATCGATTGGTTCATACCAAATGAGGTTGAAGCAGAAATGTTATCTGGAATACCGGTTAAGAATCCGGAAGATGCAATGATTTGTGGTAAATTTATCTTATCTAAAGGTGTGAGAAAAGGGGTGGTCATTACCATGGGTTCGAATGGTGTTGTGTCTGTGACACCTAATGATCAGTACCATATTCCGTCCTTTCCGGTAACTCCTGTTGACCCTACGGGTGCAGGGGATGCATTTTGTGGCTCCTTTGCGGCTGCACTGTGTGATGGAAAATCAATCGAGCAAGCACTGCGATTTGCGAATGCTGCTGGTGCTTTAGCTGTAACCATTGCTGGTGCAGAGCCAAGCCTACCTAAACGATCGGAAATTGATGCTTTTCTTAACGACTATGACTAAAGGAGAATACCAGTGAGTTTATATCTTGATTCAGCCTTTGCTGAGGATGCGCGGCAAGCATTTGGCACCGGATTGGTGAAAGGGATTACTACGAATCCGAGTTTGTTGGCACAAACAAGACGAGCAGCTGTAGAAGTGATTGGAGAGCTGTGTGACTTAAGCACGGGGATTGTGTTTTATCAGCTGACGGAAACCGATCCAGTTGGGCGAAAAAGCGAAGCAATCCAAATGGCGGGAATACGACCCGGCAGAGTAGGGCTCAAAATACCTTGCACTTACGAAAATCTATCATTAGCTGCTGAGCTAATCGGCTTGGGCTATACCGTGGGAATCACCGCGATATTCAGCGCTTCTCAAGTGTATCTGGCTTGTCAGGCTGGGGCTCAATATATACTCCCCTATGTGAACCGCAGCACACGTCTTTTAGGTGACGGGATCAGTTTGGTACATCAGATGCGAGAAGTTATTGATGCGGAGATCTCAAATACCCAAATCATTGCAGCCAGTATAAAAACGCCAGAAGAAGCCATCTCAACATTATTAGCGGGGGCACATCATCTCACTCTACCAATTCGATTAATCGAATCTATGGGGGATCACCCATTATCGGATAAGACAATTGAAGAATTTGGGTTAGCTGCAAAACAGTAATAACTAATCCTTCAAGCCCTTCAGAGTTTTAACAGCATCCCTTCTAGAGACAGTTTGTTGTTTCCAGGTGGACAAATCCTTGATCGTAACCTGATCATTGGCAGCTTCATCAGGACCAATCACGGTTACGGTCGAAATCCGCATGCGGTCTGCAAATTTAAATTGCTTGGGTAGTTTAGCTACTTCTGGGTAACAGACAACCTTAAAGCCAGCTTCGCGCAGCTCAGCTGCAAATTCCAACGAGGTGATTAATCGCTCTAAATCAAACACCGTTACTAATATAGATGCTGGTGAGCCGCCTATGTTTTTAGGGATCAATCCTTTACCTTCCAGGATTAATGAAATCACGACATCGCCCAAGGCAAATCCAGTGGCAGGTAGCGGCTCTCCTCCTACAGCTCCCAACAGGTTGTTGTAACGACCCCCTCCCATAATTGAACGTGGTACATCTCCACTAACATCAAAAGCCTCCCAGACAATTCCGGTGTAATAGTCAAGTCCACGAATTACTGCTGGGTTGAATTGGATGTAATCATCTACTCCCATAGCTTTGAGTGCGGGGAATAAACGCACAAGTTCAGGGGATCTTTCCCATAACTTATCATTCTGGAGCATCTTTTTCACTGCATCCAGCTGGGTATTATTCACTCCAATATCCCGACCGTATGCTTCCCATTCGGATTGATTCAATTTATACCGACGATCAATCCAACGCGAGATTTCTCGACGCGATTCCCCTGGCAAACCGATCTCTGACAGCTCTGTCTCCAAGAGACGACGATCGTTGACTTGGATATTTACATCCTGAGGTTTGAGCCCTAAAGTCCTAAAGAATGTTGCCAGGATGGTGATCAGCTCAGCATCAGCTTCCGGCGTATCTAGACCGATTAAGTCGATATTCCACTGGAAAAACTCACGCGTCCTACCTTTTTGTGGCCTCTCGTAACGCCAGAATGGACCAAATGACCACCAACGTAAGGGATAGGTTAGCTGACGTTGTCGTTGGGCAATCATGCGGGTCAAACTCGGCGTAAGCTCTGGACGCAATGTGATTAAATCTCCGCTGCGGTCTGGAAAGACATAAGATTGCTCTTTCACAAGCTCTTCACCAGATTTGGCAGCATATAAATCGACCGATTCGAGGAAAGGAGCCTCGTATTCTTGATAACCGAAGGATTCTGATACCTGGCGAATAGTGTTATATAGCCATGTTCGTATAGCCATTAATTCGGGGTAGAAATCGCGAGTTCCTTTAAGAGGTTGAATAATGCCTTTCATTTCCATAATCCCTGTTGTTTCGGATTTATTTGTAAAAAGACAATGCATTTTAGCACAAAATGAGGTGGTATCCTAATCATCCTATTAGTTGCCAACAACGTAGATAAGGTACAATACATGCTGTTAATCAAAAGACTGGAGAAAGTTAATGAAAATTGTGACGGATTGTGCTGCAGACCTGATAAAAGAAGAAGCTGAATCATTGGATATACAGATTGCACCATTATTTATTCAATTCCCGGAGGGTGAAGTCAGCTCGAATGAAATAACACCGGAAGATTTTTACCAGAGATTGAAAAATATCGCTCCCAGGATACCTACAACATCACAACCGTCAACTGGGATATTTTCAAGTATTTATAAGAAGTTGGTTGATATTGGCGAGGAAGTGATATCGATCCATATTTCATCTGGATTAAGTGGAACGATTGAGTCGGCACATTTAGGTGCTGCCAAAATTCCTGGGAAATTAATCAATATGGTGGATAGCCTTACATTATCCGGCGGAGAGCGTTTTCAGGTGCTTGCCGCGGCATTGGCTGCGAGGGCAGGTCGCAAGAAAGAGTTCATCCTAGATAGGTTATCGAAAATACGCGCGGCCACGGAGGTGGTTTACACCCTCGAGACACTGGAATATTTACAGCGTGGAGGTAGGATCGGGAGAGTTCAGGCATTAGCAGGTGCATTGTTGCATGTCAAGCCGATTATTCATGTAGAAAAATCAGATGGCAAATATTCGACGATAGGTAAAGAGAGAACTATTTCTAAAGCTTTGGAAGGCATAATCAATCACATCGCAAAGGTTTATGGGAAAGAAACACCGCTGTGGGTTTCTGTCCTGCATGGTCAGCTAGCAGAACAGGCGAATAAGCTAGCAGCTTTGGTGCAGGAAAAAGTGAATGTTCGAAAATTGGAAATATTACGGATTTCCCCAGTGTTGGGTGTGCATACAGGTCCTGGAATCGTAG
>CAZXPK010000221.1:0-4306 GCA_964642565.1 uncultured Anaerolineaceae bacterium | reverse complement strand
ATTGGTAGCAAGATTCGTGCCAACTATCGTATTCATCTTTGACGATCTACTAGTATGTTAATTTCCTCAATCTTGTAAAAATGATTATATACATTGGATACTTTTGGTGCAACCTCTTTGGAGAATGAAAAATGGAGGAACATCCTAAAAGCTCTTGAATCAGGTTCGTTATGCCATCCGATTAAAGCATTATGCTAGCAACGCTGAACAAACGTATGTCTATTGGAGTAAAAAAAACACATCTTCTTTCACAATTCACTTACCCATAAGAGATGGACGCCAGCGAAGTACAGGCTTTTTTACCCACCCGGATTTGTAATAACACATTTCATTTTCATCATGGAACCAGGTGCCTAGCGCGTTACTTTTTTATATCGTCATGTGTTGAATGATGATTTACTACCATATGCTCAACCGTGGCCTCACGTCGATCCGCAGTCCGCTGGATGATTGATCACCAACCTGTCCAACAAGGGGAAACATCTCTTTTGCTCATTGAGTCTCAAAGAACAATCAGTGCGGGCCGCACGTGAAGGTGGTTCGAGGATCGGCAGGTCAAACGCGAAGGGCTTCTCACCTACCCCTACAAGGGTGACAAACTTTTCTGGAACGAGACTTCTGCACTTCTAAATGTCCTATTACACCTCAATCGGCTCTTTGGGTACGTAAGATTGACATAGATTAGCTCAGTAGCCTTCGGAGATATTGACCACCGTGCATCTGGTTTATGATTGGTTGTCAGTCCTCAAGCAGGTGGATGGAATGGATTAGATCCGCGACCTGGTTACTGATAATTTCAGCATGGACTCTCTACTCAATATAGGAACAATCATGGTAACCGTACAAGTGGGGGTCTTACTGTTGATGGGTAGAGCAGGTTTTTGGCGTTTGGATGCGCAGTAACCTGTTGTACTATGTACAGACTACCCGACTCTCAGCGGATTATCTCGCACCGTCATCTTGATGGACTTCACCGTCACGCAGTGGCTGGAGCACACTACCTTGGGGTACCGCCATAGATCATCACTTTTGAACGGTTAGTGTGTCCATCTGAAACCATAAGCGGTATGGAGAGAAATCTGACACCCTTAGAGCGCACTATCATACCGCGGTAACAGATCTCTCTACCAAAGTAGGGATTGCAGATTACATCCTGTACTGCGTCCTTGTTGAACGGGTTGTCATTGGTAGTGAGGTTCCTACAACGTTCGACTGGGCAGCGTTCTGCATATCCGAATACAATTCGGTAGCGCAGTGCTCGAACATTGCCACCGACCGGCGGGTTCGGGATCGATCGTATGGTTATGATGCTGACTGTCGAAGCATCCGTGGCGTCAGCGCTTTGATAATGATCAATCGAGAAGGTGGAGAGTAATAGCATATACTCACCGGTTGCGCAATATATTTCTTTATTCCCGGGCCTCTGGTCCATTAGATCAATTGGTGGAGTGTGTGTCGCTTAATCAGTTGGTTCAGGAGTTCATGGGTTTAGATCCTTCGTGGGTCACCTATATGTGGGGGATAAGCCCCATTGCTGTCTATTGTGTATGAAGTGCGTTTTCTCTGATAAGAACACGCGCTTTGTTGATGTTCAGGTCTTGACTATGGACCGAGTGGTAATGGATCAAAGCGGAAACTGTAGCAAAAGGATCATGATGCAAGCGGCGGAAGAACTGCCTGGGAAGCTCTGCGTCAGCCAGACGATTTCGATGAACCAGATAAGTCTCGTGGGGGACAAATTGGATTTGGTTGAGCAGATCTTGGAGTGTCTTGGCTGTGAACAGCACCTGGGCCTGGCCAAAGTCCATTAATTCTCGGGTTGATTTATTCCCACTGATGCGTCGTTGGTGACGACGGAGACGGCCGAACAGGCTCTCCAGTTGTAGATTGTCTTGAGGTAATCCAGGAATATCGTAACAGTAAAGCAGTTCCTGACCGAATAGCTCCCAGCGTCTTTTTAGCACGCCCTGTAACCTGATCTGGGCTCTTTGGACTTTTCCGCTCGGTCTTGTCTCCCGGATCAGCTTCGTCATCTCTTGAGCCACCAACTGGCTGCTTACCTTCTTATCAAACTCCAATTCTTGTGCTGATGGTGGGTAACCTAAACATTGAGACACCTGGAGTAGGATCTGATGTGCTCTTTTCAGATCTTCTGCCACGGTTTTGTTCTTTGCCAGTACCCTTTCCACCCTCGTCCGCAACCCAAGCAAATAATCGCTCTCCAGGCTTGTTGCCTGGATTTGATCCAGCCCCTGAACCATAGCTTCGAGCTGCTCATACCCACTCAGACCTCCCCAGGCGAAAGGTTTTCGACTGCTGCGGTTCACCGCATCGCGAATGGCCTGTCGGACTTGGGTCTCAATCCAAATCAGCACTGGATCTCGGGGGATTGCATGGTCACAAGGGGGGGGGAATCCGGTTCACCCGGAGCATTCTGAGGAACTTTGGGCAGTCCACCGAGATCCTGACGCATGTCCTTGCGTAATTCATCATCGTAATCCAGAATGTCATCCACAAGATTGTTCAAAAAATGCACCTGACAACGTTGATGAGGTACTTGCGGCCAACAAGTTTTGAGCGCAGCTATCAGGGTGTTTTCACCATCCGACAGGGTTGCCAGAACGGGTAGCGGGAGGTCCCGGTATGGATCCAACCACTTGACCAATTCTTTTTCGCTGACATGCTCTCGCTGGAGTGCCCCCACCGGTTTGCCACTTAAGACTTCATACAATACATACAGCATCCCACCCGTCCCTTCCGGTTGCAGGGCATCCACTGCCCAAATCACTCCCCCGTATTCTTTAGCCGTTTCGATCAGCCCTGCTTTGAAATTCTCCCCAGAAGCACTCAGCAGTGCCAGAAACTGCCGGTAAAGCTTGCCCACATTCCGCTCATTGACTTCGATTCCCCGCCGGTTCAACTCCTTCTGGATCTCTACCAACTGGCGATGCTCATGTTCGTGTTGCCATCCAATATATGCTAACACGTCCAATCCGTAACTGCTCTGCGGAAGGCTGTATCGCCACACTCGACGGGCATAATACCGCTTCCCATAGTTCCGGCAGGCCTGATTTTGGCATTCCTCGCTTCTCCCCGCAACGAACAAAGGCCCTCGCATAGTTTGGATCGTTTTCCGTGTATGCCAATTCCGTCGAGATTTCAATTCCTGCCCACACAGCGGGCAGACCTCTACCTCAGGACCCAGGATGATCCGCTTGGCTCCTGGATATTCCCGATGTGGTCGGTGACGCGGTCTCTTTTCCATTCTTCCCTCGCTGTCCTTTGATATGCATAGTATATACCTTATCTCTCATAGGAGGGTAAATATGCGAAGGCTGAGCCACTCTTCCAGTGCGCAATGATGATCCAGGAGCATGCCCTCGGACCGGACCATCCTGATGTGGCATCGAGTCTGCACAACCTGGCCCTTCTTTATTCCTACCGGGGTCAATACGCGCAAGCTGAACCGCTCTTCAAGCGCGCACTGGCGATCCGGGTGAATTCCCTCGGATCGGGCCATGCCTATGTAGCTATGAGTTTATTCAACCTGGACACTCTTTATTCCAACCAGGGTCAATATGAGCAAGCTGAGCCACTCTACAAGCACGCACTTGCTATCTATGAGAATGCCCTCGGGCCGGACCATCCCGATGTGGCAGAGAGCCTGTACAACCTGGCTAATCTTTATCACAAACTGGGTCAATATGCGCGGGCTGAACCGCTCTATAAGCGCGCATTAGCAATTGAGGAGAATGCCCTCGGACCGGACCATCCCAATGTGGCAGAGTGGCTGAATAATCTGGCCAATCTTTATTCCGACCAAGGTCAATACGCACAAGCCGAGCCGCTCTTCAAAGGCGCACTCGCGATCCAGGAGATTGCCTTAGGTCCGAACCATCCCGATGTGGCAAACAGTCTGTACAATCTTGCCAATCTTTATTCCCACCAAGGTCAATACGCGCAGGCTGAGCCGCTCTACAAGCGCGCGCTTACGATCTGGGAGAATAGCCTCGGACCAGACCATATAGATGTGGCAAATAGCCTGAATAGACTGGCCAATATTTATTACTACCAGGGTCAAGTAGCGCAGGCTGAGATGCTCTTCAAACGCTCACTGACGATCTACAAGAATACCTTCCGCCCGGACCACCCAAAAGTGATATTGAGCCTTAAAGATTTGGCAGATTTCTATCGAAAAACCGGTCGTATCAAGAAGGCTGAAGCGTTGGAAGATAAACTGGCAGCATCTCACCTTAGTAGTCAGTCACGCTGATATGGATGGATAAAGTTGCTTCAACTTGATGCG
>CAZXPK010000220.1:0-4309 GCA_964642565.1 uncultured Anaerolineaceae bacterium | reverse complement strand
CAGACAATGAATAAAGACCGCTCCCGCCTCCCCCAATTACCCCAGACTGGTAATTAGGGGAGGGGAAAGAACTATCAGCATTGTTCAAATAAATGTGTCAGATGAATTGGGGTGTTCGGAGGTGATTGCCACGGGCAAAAACCACTCCTCTTTGTTACTCGTAAATAGCACTCGCGATGCTTCGGGTAAAAGGCGCCCTAGATGCCAGTGAGGGAGGAAACACAGTGGAGGAGATTGCTTCCCCACCGAGAATGTGCTATGATAATTTCAGGGTAGCAACATAACGAGCCAACGATATTAACTACCATCCTTAAATCTGAAAACCTGAATAGTGGAAAAGCCCTGATCCTGAAAATCAGACGGATAGGAGGGTTAAGATGGAGAAACAGGTCTTTGTCGCCCGTGAGCGGGAACTGGCGCAGCTCGACGGCTTTCTCAAGCGGGCGCTAGCCGCTCAGGGATTGGTATGTTTCGTGACCGGCGAAGCCGGTAGCGGCAAAACGGCCCTGGTTACCGAGTTCGCACGTCGCGCTCAAGAACAGTACGCGGACCTGGCTGTGGCCGTCGGGCAAAGTGACGCTCAGACCGGTGCGGGAGATGCCAATTTACCATTTCGTGAAGTGCTTGGGCAGCTAACCGGTGACGTGGAGGCTAAGTTGGCGCAGGGGGCGATCACCCAGGAGAACGCCAGGCGCCTCAGAAAGATACTTGTACTGTCAGGTCAAGCGCTGGTGGAGGTAGGCCCAGACTTGATCGGCGTTTTTGTGCCTGGGGCTGGGCTGGTCGCGCGGGTGGGGACCTTAGCAGCGGAGAAGGTAGGGTTGCTGGATAAGCTGGAGCGACTGGTCGGAAAGCAACGAGAAGGCATAGATCTGGGGGACTCGGGCCTCCAACAGAGCCACATCTTTGAGCAGTATGCGAATGTGCTGTGTAAGTTATCGGAGAAGAACCCGCTGCTTCTGTTGCTCGACGACTTGCAGTGGGCCGACATGGCATCAATTGGATTGCTATTCCGCTTGGGGAGGCGCATCGGGGAGCACCGGATTCTGCTCGTGGGTACATATCGACCCGAGGAGGTGGCAATCGGCCGGGCTGGTGAACGACACCCATTAGAGAAGGTGCTGGCTGAGTTCAAACGCTATTATGGAGAAATCTGGGTGGATCTGGAACGGGATGAGCAGGTTGAAGGGCAGTACTTTGTGAATGCCTTTCTAGATACTGAGCCCAACCAACTTGAGCAGGGCTTTCGCCAGAAGCTCTTTCAGCACACCGGCGGGCACCCCTTGTTTACCATCGAACTGCTGCGGAATATGCAGGAGAGAGGCGACCTCGTCCGAGATAAGCAGGGTCGATGGGTGGAGACGCCAGATCTGACTTGGGAATCTCTACCAGATCGAGTAGAAGGAGTCATCGAGGAACGGATCGGTCGCCTGGGGCAAGAACTGCGCCAGATGCTGACCGTCGGTAGCGTGGAGGGCGAAGATTTCACTGCTGAGGTAGTAGCCCGGGTGCAGACAGCTGAGACGCGTGGACTGATCCAACGGTTAAGTGGAGAGTTGGAAAGGCAGCATCGCCTGGTGTGGGCGCTGGGAGTACGGCGGTTGGATCCTTCTGGGCAGCGCCTGTCCACGTACCGGTTCCAGCACAATCTGTTCCAAAAGTACCTGTACAATGAGTTGGACGAGGCAGAGCGCGCCTACCTGCACGAAGATGTCGGGAATGCGCTGGAGGAGTTGTATGGCGATAAGGTAGATCAGATCGTGGTTCAGTTGGCGCGGCACTTTGAGGAGGCCGGGGTGGTGGACAAGGCGGCGCGCTACCTACGGCGATCGGGGGAGCTGGCTGCAGCGCGCTATGCCAACAATGAAGCGGTCGCATACTTCAGCCGGGCGCTGGCGTTGGTGTCAGAGGCGGATTACACCTGCCGCTACGAGTTGCTGATGGCGCGGGAAAAGGCATACAATCTGTTGGGGCAGCGCGATGCCCAATGGCAGGACCTGACTGAGCTGGAGGCGTTGGCGAAAGGTCTGGGTACTGAGCAACAAGCTGAGGTTGCTGAGCAGCGGGCTAGTTATGCCAACGCAACAGGTGATTTCCTTGCGTCGATGGCCGCGGCACAACTGGTGGTTGAGCTGGCACGGGAAGGTGGGTATCCCGGCCTCCAGGTGATGGGTCAATTGGATTGGGGATGGGCGCTCTGGAACCAGGGCAGCTACGTTGAAGCGCGAGCGCAGTTCGAGCAGGCCAGGGTGGTCGCGCAGGCAGCTGGGTTGCCCCACTTGGAAGCAAGCGCCCTGGGCGATCTGGGTATGGTCTGCGACCAGCAGGACGATCAGGTCGAAGCGCGTCACTTCTTCGAGCAGGCTCTACCCCTCATCAGCCATACCAATAATCGGCATTATGAGAGTAGAGTACTGAACTACCTCAACATGAGCAGGTTGAATCTGGGGGACTTTAGCGAGGCATGGGCCTGCCTGGAACGGGACCTGCGCTTCACGCGTGAGATCGGGGATCGGTATGAAGAGCAGTTTGCTCTCCTCAACCTTTACACTTACTTCGATTACTTAGGCGACTACACACAGGCGCGGAGATACTGTGACCAGGCTCTCGATATAGCCATCGAGATAGAGGAACGCTGGTACGAAAGCCTTATACGAATGTATCTTGCCGACGTGACTCGTTGCCTGGTTGACTATGCTGGGGCGCGGGGATATGGCGAGCAGGCACTGAACATCGCCCGTGAGGTTGGCTCGCACAATGCTGAGGGTTGGGCTTTATACACCCTCGGCCAACTGAACCAGGATCTGGGCAACCCTGCCACGGCACGCACATATTTTGAGCAGGCTCTGCCACTCTTTCGCGAGATCGGCTCAGGCTCCAATGTAATGGGGTCCCTCGCCGGTTTAGCCTGGGCAGCGCAGGCACAGGGCGACCCGGCTCAAGCGCAAGCCCTGGTAGGCGAAATCCTGGCCTACCTGGAGGCGGGTAGAACCCTGGTTGCTTACGCGAGACCTGTCTGGATATACCTGACCTGTTACCAGGTTCTCCGGGCTAACGGCGATCCACGCGCTCCCACGATCCTGGCCAATGCTCACCGCCTACTGCAGGAGCAGGCAGCACGCATCCCCGACGATGCGTTACACAACTCTTTCCTGGAGAACGTGGCGGAGAACCGGGAGCTCGTAGCCGAGTTCGCGCGCAGCCAACTGCCACTGTAACCTTAGATTCAGGCGGTTAGCTGGTAAGCTACCGACATTATGGTCATGCAGAGCATATGGATGAAAACGAGGAGACAGGATGAAGGCTCCTGAAATCCAGAGATTGAGCGGTAGTCAAATGATGATATATCACGTCGGAAAAAGCGATTTCTGTTTTGCAGGAAACTTGGTGAGTGAAACGAAAGGAGAATCATAAGTGACACCAGCCACAGGAGTACAGATCATTGAAAAGGCTAAGGAAATGGGAGCTACATTGGTAGGCATCGCGAGTGTCATACAACTCAGAGAATCACCCTCCCACAAAATGCTGAGCAAGTTCGGTACATTGATCGATGGAGTCTATTCATTTGAGCAAATAACAGACTTCAATGAGATTAAATGGCCTACAAATGCTAGGTCAGCTGTGGTTATCGCCGTTTCCCATCCGCAGGATAAACCCGAACTTGACTGGTCAAATGCATCTGGAAACACGCAAGGAAACCAGCTTCTGATACGCATCAATGCGGAGTTATCTGCATGGATTGAAGAAAAATGGGGTATCAAGACCCAAAGAATGCCTTACTGGGTTGAGGAAGGTGGACTATACCTCAAAGATACGGCGGTGTTGGGCGGACTTGGCTGCATCGGCAAGAACAATATCCTGATCACTCCAGAACTTGGACCCAGGGTTCGTCTTCGTGCCATGCTGTTGGATGCGGAGTTGATGCCTACTGGCCCCATCGATTTTGATCCGTGTGTCAGTTGTGAGGAATTCTGTCGGAAGGCGTGTCCCCAGAATTCGTTTGATAGGATCATTCTTTCATCAGTCGAAACGGGAATGTGCGCTCTTCCTGGACGTGACGGTTTCTTCAGTAGATCCAGGTGTGACAATCAGATGGAGCATGATATGGAAGATTCTGGCATAGCTGTCAGCGAAGGGTGGCTATCAGAAATGTATCCGTCTCAGGTTAAAGTAGGGGGAATATCCCAAACAAAGGGATGCATCAAGTGGTGCCGGCGATGCGAACTTGCCTGCCCCGTAGGACTCTAATGAGCTTCCTGGGAGTTACTGTTTGCGCTATCGGCCTGCGATCTCACGAACTGGGGATGAG
>CAZXPK010000219.1:0-4359 GCA_964642565.1 uncultured Anaerolineaceae bacterium | reverse complement strand
TACACTGCGGATGTCATTGTGGGGGGGAGCCAGTTAGCTGGCTTAACAAGATCGCTTTCGATCAAACTGTAAACAAGTGTTGGGAGTTTAATATTTGGGGTTCATCAGTATTTCCTTCAACACATTCTTGTGCTATTACTAATAAAAGTATTCAAGAAAGTCTTGCGTGAGCAGGCAATCGTCAAAATGAGGCTTTAAAAGGAGGACTGAAAAATGTATTGAATTTATTGCACCCCAGAATGGTTGGAAGAGAGTACCAGGGTTTTACCGGGCAGCGCCTCGTTATCAAGAAGCTTTGAAACGGGTAAGCACGTGTATTTTCTATCGCATCACTGCAGAGCCTGAATGGGGAATTGATACTGCTTTCATCTTCGGAGCAGATGTCACCCATGGTGAGTTAAATGATCTCAGTTTTATAGCCAAGATGAGGTGAAGGAGAAAGCGGAATTTGTCATGGCGGCTTCCCCCCAGGAATGGAAGCTGGTCTTGCGCAAAGAGCATAAGTTCCTGACTGATTTTATGCTGGGTAAAATCAGGTTGGAGCAAGGGAGTAAAGTCGGTGTGTTAGGATTCGCACCCTTTGCGGATACATTCATTGATGCTGTGACCTAGGTGAAGCTAATATTTCAGGATGAGCTGAGTCCCCAACAGCTGAATGAATATCGAGAATATGCCTCTCAATTCCGCACCAGGCTGGGAGTCTGATACCTAAAATCAGGATAGCACTATTTCTTTTATAAATATCAATTTCCCAGGTCAGCCCGCAGTAAAGGAGCTGGTCGGTTTCTTGTGCTGACTGTGGCATGTGTGAGCAATCCTGTCTCAATCATCTACCCATCGGTATTTTTTGCCAACATTCCCCAGCAGCTTGCCTGGCAATGGGAATATATCCCCGGTCGTGCGCTCAATGAACTTTCGCCAGTGATATAATCTAAAAAATTTGTTCCTCATATGATTGCATGGCTGCTGAATAATGGCTACCATGCAATCATTATTATGAAGGTTTTCCCATCGTTGCGCGTCTAATCCTATTAGATGTCCAAAAATCCCGCATATCAAATGACTCGGATCAAACGTTCATCGCAGCAAACAGCAGAAAATTTAGAGTTGAGTATTGAACACCTGGTGGATGAGTATTATCCCTATATCCGCAGGTTGGCATTCTCTATTCTTGATGACTTGCATGATGCCGAAGACGCTGCACAAGAAACCTTCGTTGCTGCCCATCGCTCATTAATTGGCTTTCGTGATGAAGCTGATCCCAAAACCTGGCTGACTGCCATTGCTGTCAACATCTGTCGTGGTCGGCTGCGTAAACGCAAAGTCCGCCAAACATTGACTGCCACTCTTCAGTCACTTCACCTGATAAGACCCTCAGCACCATCTCCAGAACAGGCGGCGATCCAGAATGAAGCCGACCAATCCATTTGGCAAGCAGTGGATGCGCTCGATGAGAAACACAGGATTCCTGTCATCTTACGCTATGTGCATGAGTTGAAAGCGCCTGATATTGCCAGGATACTCCACCTTCGTCAGGGGACGGTACATTCCCGCTTACACTATGCCCGGCGTATACTGCACTCTCAATTGGGACATCTTAATCCTCAAGAGGAGGCGCCAGATGAATCATTCGGATAGATATAACCATTTCCAGGCTCAGAATGTGCTCCAATCAGCACTGGATGGCTCTGCAGATGACGAACAAATTAAGCAGCTGGATCAGCATCTGGAAGAGTGTGCTGAATGCCGTGCATACGCAAATGAAATAACTAACTTAGACAATCGGTTGCAGCACTCTTTGCAAAACCGCTGGCCTCAGGTCAGACTAAATGAGTCTGAATTGGCATCTACACGTGCAAAAATCCTCCCCAAGGTAAGGAAAAACCAGATGAAGGTCAAG
Organism: uncultured Anaerolineaceae bacterium; assembly: GCA_964642565.1. GTDB lineage: Bacteria > Chloroflexota > Anaerolineae > Anaerolineales > UBA4823 > FEB-25. The sequence continues at coordinate 2,459 of CAZXPK010000219.1, read as the reverse complement.
TTCGCTAGTACTGTCCGATCCTTTGGCTGGGTCGCATTAGTCATTCTTTTCGTTGCCGGCTTGGTGTGGACGATCAAGACCCTGGCTCCCATCCCTAGCCGGGTTCCCACAGGAGTGATCTCTCCCGAAGTAACTGTAGCTGTCCTCCTGCCAAGTGAGGAACCTTTGGCTACATTGCAGGTGACCCCTCCAGAAGTACTTCCTACACCAACGGCAAAAATCCTACCATCTGGAACAGTCAGCCTGCTCTCCAATGTCCTGTTCACCTTCTCATCTGAGATACCCACTTCTCCTGAGAGCATGACCGTTTACCGGCAGCAGCTCTCGGAAGCAGTAACTGCTGATACTGCCAGGAGGATTGCTGATCAGTGGGGTATCGCAGGAGGGGTTTACTCATCACCCAGCGAAGGGATGGCTGATGTCATCTTCGATGTAATGGATGGCTCTCGCTCCATGCGCTTCCTGAACTTCCCTGATCAGTTTATATATCAGGTTGGGTACGCCAGCCCGGATTATGGAAGTGCATTAATGGATAATGGCCCATTACCGTCTTTCGAAGAGCAGGTGGCAATAGCTACCAGTTTCCTTCAGCCTTTGGGAATCCTCGATCTGCCCTACCAAACCATGCCCCTGGAGACAGAACGTGGCATGGTGGCTTTCATCCCATTGCTGGACAGTTACCCGGTGGTCCAAGAAATTGGTGTGGATCGCAGTAATATCGGCTGGATCGATGTTAAAGTGAATACCCCTGGTCAGGTGACCATGATAGAGTATAGCCACCACGATTTCCAGCCCATTGGAGACTATCCAATCCTGACCGCCCAACAAGCGTGGGATCGCTTTTCCAATGATACCAACCTGCAGCACTCACGTTATGCGGTACTATCACCCGAACGTCCCAATACATATCAAGCTTGGGTGCGCAGCTATCTCCCTGGTCAGCAAGCCGATATTTATGGTTGGATTAATACTTACCAGCCATCTCAGTCCGGTTCGCCAGCCTTAGTGATGATCAATAACCTGCCCATTCTTGGTGACACAGCTTCGATGAGTCCAGCTAATCGTTATGACGTCCGCTTTATACATGCCTGGGGGCAAATCACAGGCAGCTCAACTGATGGAATTGGCTTGAGCCTGGCAGGATGGGAAGTCTCTCCTTTGACTGATGAATACATCACCGGCACGATTACTACCCAAACTGGGCAAACCCAGCTTGTGGCGTCGGACCGCACATTGACCGTGATTGATCCACCTTCCAACATTCCGGATGGTACTCAAGTTGGCATCCAGGGTGTGGTACTGGACGGAGATCCTGCCGTGATCAATTGGAAGTTTATAGAGACTGGTGAGATTCCTATTTCCTTTGGAGCTTCAAGCTCGTGCGGTGGCGGTGGCGGAGGAGGAAACAGTTCATCCGATGCCAACTTTGGTGCAGGCAGCTTCGCCTCCTTCAACCTGAATGATCCAAACAGTCCTGTTGCCACCCAGGTTAATCAACCCTATCAGCCCGGTGATGAAATCACTGCAGTCTCAGGCACGGTTTATGTCACCACGCATCTCTATATTGGTGGTACGACCTCCACAGAAGTAATTTTCTCCCCCGACCCCTCCTCAGGCATAAATCTGGATTGGGCATATTCTTTGATTGGTGAAAATCTATCCGGTATCGAACAGTACCACAATTTACCTGTAAGGGTGAGTGGGTATATCGATCGTATAGAAAACAGCATCATTTACATCAATGTAGCTCGTTTTGAACCACTTTATTCCGGGGAGCAAATCCAGGTCTGGACCGGGACGGAGCAGATTCTCACCCTTGAAGGCAAGGAAGTCGTCTTATTCACCACCTCAGCCGGTGAAAGCTATGTCCTCAAATCTTCTGTGGATTTTCCACCCGCTGATGCCAATATCATCGGTCGTCTGGGTGATTTGATCGAGATCGAAGGCTACATCATCCCCGATCAGCAGCTTGGAGGTTACCTCCTCCTCAAGGATACTGCCGGATCATCGCAACCCGATGGTGTTGCCGATAGTGCTCAGGTCGTCATCTGGGATCACAGCCAGGATCCAGGCACCAACCCTGGTGCTGTTCTCCAGGGTCAGGTCACCATGGATAAAGTCGAGCTGGCTTATGATGCCATCAACTTGGATCGCTGCCAGGCGTCAGCTGCACAGGATCCAATCATGAGCTCATGGCTGGTAGTCCAGCCAATGTGGGTTTACACGGGCCACTTTGATGATGGACGCAGGTTAATTATCCAGGTTCAGGCTCTCCCTGACGAGTTTTTGAAGTAACCTATTCATGGACGGTTTTCTCCTCCCCAATTTTTCAGTCTATACATCTTGTAAAATGGTGGAGGCGGGAAGGCGTATCTGTGAAAGATGGTTAAATATTCGTCCATATAAAAAAGACTCCACTGCAAGAACAAGGGTTTTACGAGCATAAAAGTAGTAAAAAA
>CAZXPK010000218.1:0-4392 GCA_964642565.1 uncultured Anaerolineaceae bacterium | reverse complement strand
TTGCCCCTTTTAACGTGTTTTGGGGCTGTCTAGTCGTTCTTTCTAGACAGCCCCTATTTCTTTTAGAGTTACACATGGCGTTATAAGTTGTTACGCCATTCACTTTACGCAAAATGAAATCATGGGTAAAATCAATCAATTAATTTTGTATTCATCTTCCCACACGCTGGTTGCTTGTGGGAAACAAATCTTCCTCTGGGAAAAGTGCTAAATCTATGGACTCTGATCAAAAAGTCCCCTCCCAACCCAAGCTCCTCCGTACATTCTTGGATGTCTTGCTCAATGAGAATGTGTGGCGCGCCATCGCGGTGCAAGTGGTGGCAGTGCTCCTGGCTGTTCTCATTGGGGCGATCATCCTGCTTGTTTCGGGTGCCAATCCTCTCCAGGCCTATGCAGCGCTCCTGAGAGGCTCCTTTGGTAGCGCCACCGCTTTTGGACGCACCCTCGAAAAAGCTACTCCGCTTATCTTTAGCGGCCTCGCAGTCGCTTTCGCCTTCAAAGCCGGGATGTTCAATATTGGTGCCCAGGGGCAGCTCCTGCTCGGCGCCATCACCGCCGCCTTCTTGGGTTTTGCCATCCACGGTCTTCCAGCCTTCATTCACATGCCACTGGCGCTGATCGGTGGTGCCCTTGCTGGTGGACTTTACGGTGTCATCCCAGGCGCCCTGAAAGCTTACCGCGGTGCGCATGAGGTCATCACCACCATCATGCTCAACTACATTGCCATCAACATCACCGATTACCTGTCCGACGGTCCCTGGAAGGATCCCTCTCCTGGTAACATCGTTGCCCGCACTCCCGTCATCGAGCCTTCAGCTGTTATTGGCAAGCTGGGGCATATCCCCATCGGGTTCATTATCGCCATCGTGGTCGCTTTCATCATCTGGTGGTTGCTGCAGAAGACCACCGTCGGTTTCGAGATCCGCATGGTGGGTCTGAACCCATCTGCTGCCCGTTATGCCGGCGTCAAGGTGGCACGGACCTTGATCCTCACCATGGTCATCAGTGCCGTCCTGGCAGGGATAGGAGGTGCCATTGAAACCCAGGGGGTGGTTGGGCGTTTCCAGCCCGGCTTCAACACCGGTCTCGGCTTCGATGGCATTACTGTGGCTATGCTCGGTAAGACCCATCCTTTTGGTACCATACCAGCCGCCCTCCTGGTGGGCGCCATGAAAGCCGGCTCCAGTGAGATGCAGTTTGCCTCGGGGGTGCCCAAAGAGATCACCGATGTGATCCAGGCACTCATTTTGTTCTTCGTCGCGGCTGACGTGATCGTGCGCACACTCCTGCGTATGCGTGTGGCAGGTGGCGAAGAGGTCAAGCTCAGCACCGGCTGGGGCAAGACATGAGGTAATCAATATGCAGAACACAATGGTAAAGTACTCTCCCTGGAGTCAACTTTTCATCCGGAATAGGAACAATTTGATCGGCGGATTGGTCGTATTCGCCATTGTCCTGTTTTTATACATATGGATACCGACCCAAACCGTTGCCGTGCTAAACGCCACTGTCCGTCTCTCCACACCGTTGGTTCTGGGAGCCCTGTGTGGCTTGATGGGTGAACGCGCCGCGGTGATCAACATTGGTATCGAGGGTCAGATGCTTCTCTCCGCCTTCATTGCCTTCCTGTTCAACGTGTGGACGGGCAATCTGCCATTATCTATATTAGCTGGCATCCTCACCGGAGCTCTTATGGGCGCTTTGCTCGGTTTTATGGCAGTCACATTGAAGATCGACCAGATCATCGGTGGGACGGTGATCAACATCCTGGCACTTGGCCTCACCGGTTACTTTTACACTACCGGTCTCACCACCAAGGGTAAGCTGGTTCCCATCGTCATTCCTCTCCTTTCTAAGATACCCCTCGTGGGAAAGGTGCTTTTCGAGAACCCACCCATTACCTATGCCGCCATTCTCCTGGTCTTCATCATTCATTACCTGCTGTTCTACACCAAGTGGGGTTTACGCACCCGCGCCGTGGGTGAGCACCCACGCGCCGCTGATACAGTGGGGATTAATGTCTATATGATGCGTTATGCCAATGTCATCATCGGTGGAGCATTGGCAGGGTTGGCAGGAGCTTTCCTCACCCTTGAAGCGGTTGGCTCCTTCGAGCGCAACATGACCAACGGGCGTGGTTTTATTGCTTTGGCTTGCATGATCTTCGGCAGATGGACACCCTTTGGCGCCTGGGGTGCCGCTTTGCTCTTCGGCCTGGCTTCGGCGATCCAGACCCAGCTTCAGTTTGGCGGGTTAAACGTGCCCCATCAGTTCATTGGTATGTTGCCTTATTTACTCACCATCCTCGTCTTGGCTGGTATGGGTAAGCGCGTCCGCTCACCCGCCGCGGATGGTGTCGCTTATACAAAGGAATAATCTATGACTGACAATGCGATTGCACTGGAAGTCCACAACATCACCAAACGCTTCCCGGGTGTTCTGGCTAATGACCGGGTCAATTTCGACCTGCGCAAGGGCGAGATCCATGCCCTGCTGGGCGAGAACGGCGCTGGCAAGACCACTCTGATGAATATCATCTATGGGTTATACATTACAAATGAAGGGGAGATCCTCATCTCCAGCAACGATGGACCTCAACCGGTCCAGATCCGCACCCCAAATGATGCCATCCAGGCAGGTATTGGTATGGTGCACCAGCACTTCATGCTCGTGCCGGTCTTCACCGTGGCTGAGAACATCATCCTGGGGCAGGAGATTACCCGTGGTCCATCTCTAGATATCCGCACATCCCGGAAAAAGATTATCCAACTCTCCGAGGAATACGGCCTGGAGATCGACCCGGATGCTATTGTCGAGGACCTGCCGGTGGGCGTGCAACAGCGCGTGGAGATCATCAAGGCGCTCTACCGCCACGCCAAGATCCTGGTATTGGACGAGCCCACCGCTGTGCTCACCCCCCAGGAAGTGGACAACCTGTTCCGCGTCATGCGCCAGCTCACTGAACGTGGTGTTTCCATCGTATTCATCACTCATAAGCTCAAGGAAGTGGCAGCTGTAGCAGACCGCATCACCGTCATGCGCCGCGGCCAGGTGGTGGGCACCACCACCCCTACTGAGTCCGACGAGCACAAGTTGGCTGCTATGATGGTTGGGCGCGAAGTGCTGCTGCAGGTGGAGAAAGGTCCTGCCAAACCTGCCCAGGTGGTCTTGAATGTCGAAAATCTGACCATCGTCGATGAGCGTGGCGTGATGTGTGTGTGCGAGCTTGGCTTCCAGGTATGTGCTGGCGAGATTTTGGGTATTGCTGGCGTGCAGGGCAATGGTCAGACCGAGCTGGTTGAAGCGCTTACAGGTTTACGCCAGCGCAAATCCGGCAAAATCGTTCTTGGCGGTAAGGAGATCCCCGAGCTGAGCCCGCGCCTCAACGTGGAAGCCGGTCAGGCGCATATCCCCGAGGACCGCCATAAGCATGGGCTGGTGCTGGCATTTACCATCGCCGATAATGAAGTACTGTGCACCTACTACCAGCCACCCTTTGCCCGGGGATTGCAGCGTGATCTAGGCGCTGTCTTGAAGAACGCCGTCGAATTGATCGAGCGCTTTGACATCCGCACCCCTAGCCCGCTCCTGCCTGCTAGCAATCTTTCGGGTGGCAACCAGCAGAAAGCCATCGTCGCCCGCGAGCTCAGCCGTCCCATTCACCTGCTCATCGCCAATCAGCCCACGCGTGGTTTGGATGTGGGCTCGATTGAATACATCCACCGCCAAATTGTGGAGATGCGTGACCGTGGGATTGCTGTGTTGCTCGTCTCAGCCGAGTTGGACGAGATCACCTCCCTCTCTGACCGTATCGCCGTGATGTACCATGGGCAGATCGTCGCCACCATGGACGCTGACAAAGCCACGCGGGCTGAGCTGGGCTTGCTTATGGCGGGCTCCAGCTTACCAACACCATAAAAACCAAAGACCCTTCGAATAAAACCGAAGGGTCTTTTTTTCACTGTATTATTACCAATAATTATGGTAGAGACGTCCCAAAAGGACGTCTCTACAGGGGTATTCCGGCACTCCCACGTCACCGCTAGAGTCTTTAGGCACGCTAACGTACGTGAAAGAATGCTGTAAATTTGCTTATCATTAGCCTTACTGGCTCAGATGATAAGCTTTCTATGTGACATATTAGCATAGTACTGTCCTCTAAACAGTCTGTTAAAGATTAAAAAATATTGCCTTTTTACGTGATTGCCTTAATTTCTGGATATATATATTTGCTTATCTTTCTTGGATATTTACTTAACTGTTATCATTATCGGTGGCGCAGCGCTCACAGCTGATAGTTACTTGCCTACCAACCTTAAAATATTGGTGATTTTCCATAAACCCCTTGTGGATTAGAACAATTGTGCTATAATGATAGCGCAATTACTCACA
>CAZXPK010000217.1:0-4426 GCA_964642565.1 uncultured Anaerolineaceae bacterium | reverse complement strand
AGAGGTGTAGGGGTGAGGGTGGGTGCCAGTGCAGTCAGGGTGGCGTTGACGATCGAATTGACCTGATTTTCCAGGGCGGCCTGCTCTTGAGGCAGAAATACGACTTGCTCAGGCGGATTGATGGCGTATTGGATGCGAATGCGTAAATTATCGATGCGCCATGCCAACCGGCTGTGGACAAACGGGACGTTATACACAAGCACAGCCAGAGCTAACAGAATTGGAATGGCAATAATGTACTTGGGTGAAAACCGGACGCGCATGGCGGGATTATATCACCGCCCGTTGAAACCCTATGATCACCACGAAGGTGCGCACATAGAGCGCCCTCCAGCACAAAGGACACGAAGGAATATATGTAAATAACGTCACAATAACTCGAATCAGTGGGGATGATGGTGCCATAATTGACATTGCGAACCCGGCGGAGTTTGCCGGTTGAAACAATCTTCTACAGGGATCAATGAGATTACTTCACTCCCAAGGGTGCCTAATCTCTATGCCAATTAGGATGGCGAAATGGACGTTGGAGATTGCCACGTCGGACAAAATATGTCCTCCTCGCAATGACAGATGATCGGATGTCATTGCGAACCCGGAGGGGTTTGCCGGTTGAAGCAATCTTCTATAATCATATCTGAGATTGCTTCATTCCCAAGTGTGCCAATTCTCTATACCTATGAGGATGACGAAATGGACATTGGAGATTGCCACGTCGGGCACAAAACGCCCTCCTCGCAATGACATCTGATTATGAGATCACTGCGCGTGTCACAGACCGAAGAGCGCCCTTGATGACAAAAATTTAGGTGTCATTACGAGTGAGCGTTCCATGCAAACGAAGTAATCTCCTCCCATCTAAAATGAATTATCGTCATCCAAAGAAAGCAATCGCGTCTCATCATTCGTGAAAAGCCAGCATTTGTAAGGTACAATAGATTTGAGAATATTATGTTTAAGAAAATCGTCGTCCTAGTTTGGCTCAGCCTGATCAGCTTCAGCATGGTGGCTGGTCAGCCTGCACACGCTCAAACCAGCTCACCCCAAATCGTTGTGCTCAGCGCAGATGGGCCGGTGACGCCAGCCATGGCGCAATACCTGGCACGTGGGATCAAGATCGCAGAACGCCAGGGGGCGGAAGCATTGATCTTCCAGCTCAACACGCCTGGCGGTGGCCTTGACACCATGGTTGAGATGGAGCAAATGATCCTCGCTTCCACCGTCCCGGTGATCGTCTACGTCTCACCATCCGGAGCCATGGCAGCCAGTGCGGGAACCATTATCACGCTGGCGGGCCAGGCGTCTGCCATGGCACCCGAAACCATGATCGGCGCCGCCAGTCCGGTTGGCAGCCAGGGGGAAAACCTGGGCACGACCGAAGAAGCCAAAGTCAAAAACGCTATGGCAGCTACGGCGCGCTCGTTGACGGAACGCCGTGGCCCAACAGCCGTAGCCCTGGCAGAAGATACCATCCAGAATGCGGTGGCGGCCTCATCCAGTGAAGCCTTACAAGCCGGTCTGATCGATTTCATCGCTACCGACCTGAATGACTTACGCAGTCAATTGGATGGCTTTACGGTGACTGTGGCGGGGCAACCGGTCATACTCCATACCGCCAATGCCAGCCTTGAGACGATCAACATCTCATTCATCGAGGAGCTGCTGCTGATCGTCACCGACCCCAACATTGTCTTCCTGCTGATCACGATTGGTGTGCAAGCCATCATCATTGAGATTTCCAGCCCGGGAGGGTGGGTGGCTGGCTTCATCGGCGTGATGTGTTTAGGACTGGCGACTTACGGGTTGGGCATCCTGCCAGTCAATTATTTCGGACTATTGTTCATCGTCACTTCGTTTGTACTCTTCATCCTGGACATCAAAGCACCCACCCATGGGGGCCTCACGGCAGCCGGGGTGGGCAGCCTGATCGTGGGTGCATTGGTGTTGTTCAACACCCCGGTCACTCCCAGCTTCCAACACGTCTCAGTTCCACTGGTAGTCGGGGTCTCGCTGGTCAGTGGGGGTATCTTCTTCGTGATTATGATGATTGCCGTGAGGGCGCAACGGACACCAATCCGCACCGGCGAGGAAAGCATGATCGGGCGGGCGGGTATCGCCCGGACTGAACTCGATCCAAAAGGCAGCGTGCAAGTTGGGGGTGAGCTCTGGTCAGCTGAGCTGGAAGGAGATACCGCTAAACTTCCTGCCGGGACGCGGATTGAGGTGGTTAGAGTGGAGGGTTTACACCTGATCGTGCGTAAGGCTAAATAATCGTATCTCCCCCAATTATTTGTTTAGCGAGCAAGCAGTCTGGCCACTTCAGCAGCAATCCCGTCACGAACTTCACGAAACGCCAACATTTTCTCCGTATCGCTGCCAGTCACCTGTACCGGATCTGAAAACGGTCGATGAATAATTCTCCCCTTACCCAGCCATACCGGGCACTCATCATCAGACTGGTCACATAATGTAACCACCACATCGAACGACTGGCCGAGAAACTCATCCATGGATTTTGACCTGCCGTGATGGTCGATACCTAGCTCAGATAAAGCTTTGAGTGCCAGGGGGTGAACATACCCGGTGGGACGAGAACCAGCGCTAAAAGCTTCCCATCGATCAGCCAGGCGAGCGTTCACAAGGGCTTCAGCCATCTGTGAACGGCAGGAGTTGCCAGTACATAGGAATAACACTCTCGATTTATTCATCCCCATATCCCTCCAGACGCGATTACGTCGTGTCCAATTCTTTCATCTCACCGGTAGCCACATAAACGATACGCTCGCATATGTTGGTCACCCGGTCGGCCATACGCTCCAGGTTATGGGCTGCCCACATGATATGGTTAGCACGATCGATCGTGGAGATATCCACCGTCATTTGTTCCATCAGCTTGTGATACACCTGGTTATAGAGCTGGTCTACTTTTGAATCTTCCATGGGTATTTCACGGGCGATGGTGGCATCACCGGCTACAAATGCATCCAGGGAGCGCCGCAGCATATCCAAACCTAAGGTCGCCATTTGTTGCAGCTCATAGATCAGAACCGGGTCAATCGCCTCCTCACTTATGATTTGGGTAATCTTGCAGATGCCCTTGGCATAATCACCGATGCGCTCGAGCTCGGTGATGATTTCAAGAATGGCTGCCAAGAAACGTACGTCGCGCGCCATAGGCTGCTGGGTAGCAATTAGAGTGATACAGCCACTTTCGATCGAGTAGCGGTTTTCATTGATTTGGATGTCTGCCTCAGAGATACGGCGTGCAGCTGCCAGGTCACGCCGTTTGAGCGCATCGAGCGAATCAAGGACAGCCTGCTCTACCATACTCCCAAGAACGAGCACCTGATCAAGTATCATCTGTAACTGTCGTTCAAATGTTTCACGCGCCATTATTTTCTCCAAGAGTTAGCCAAAACGACCTGTGACATAATCCTCGGTCTGCTTGCTTTTGGGATTGGTAAAAATTTGGATGGTTGGTCCATATTCCACCATAACGCCGGTGCGCGTTTGTGGATTATCGATCATCATAAAGGCAGTGAAGTCGGAAACGCGCGCCGCCTGCTGCATATTATGCGTGACAATTATAATCGTATAAGTCTCTTTGAGTGTTTGCATTAGCTCCTCGATTTTCAAGGTAGCCACCGGGTCGAGTGCTGAGGCAGGCTCGTCCATCAGGATCACTTCCGGTTCCACGGCAATAGCGCGGGCAATGCACAAACGCTGCTGCTGCCCACCTGAAAGTGCCATCGCGGATTGATGTAGCTTGTCTTTGACTTCATCCCATAGTGCAGCCTGGCGCAAAGCATGATAAACAATCTCATCCAGCCCCAAACGGTGACTGATCCCATACAAGCGTGGTCCATAAGCAACATTATCATAGATACTTTTGGGAAAAGGATTAGGTCGTTGAAAGACCATCCCAACCCGACGGCGCACATCGACGACATCCACACTCGGACCGATAATGTTCTCGCCATTGAGAATGACCTGACCTTCCATGCGGACATTGGGAACCAAATCATTCATGCGGTTAATCGAACGTAATAAGGTGGATTTACCACAGCCAGAAGGACCAATGATGGCGGTGATCTGATTGCCAGGGATCTGCATGGTGATTGACCCCAGGGCTTTGAACTTGCCATAATAGAAGGAAAAATCGTGGAATTCGATCTGCTTTCCTCCAGCAGGCTGGGATGCTCCAGGTTTTGGAGCGATATCAAGCTGCAACGTGAGAGGAGTTCTTGGTTTTTCTTCAGTCATTGACGTTTCCAAATTAGTGAGCATAGAGTTATTTGCCTAGCATACGATTGGCACGCACCTGCACCCACACGCGTGTCAGGATATTTAAGGAAAGCACCAGGATCATCAGTACCAGAGCAGCCGCCCAGGATTGGTTGATGCGTTCGGGATAAGGTTGTTGGGC
>CAZXPK010000216.1:1950-4428 GCA_964642565.1 uncultured Anaerolineaceae bacterium | reverse complement strand
TGAAGAAGCCACCACCGTTCGTTCCAAGCTCCTTGATGGCAATCTGGGATGCCGCCGGTCCAACTGCCAACAATTGTGTTGTTAAAGGAACTGTTTCCATCACCGGGTTGCCCTGAGCATCCACTACAGGGTTGCCGCTGGCGTCCAGCTTTGGCTGCTGGTAGCTGGTGGGCTGCAGCAATGTCACCTGCTTATAGGGAGAAAAGGTCTGCACCACCCCCTGGCTGACCAGGAGCAGGGCGACGATGATCGCCATCGGCAGCAGGATATACAGTGTGCCGCGTGTGAGGTCCACCCAGAAGTTGCCTAGTTTTGTGGTTTGTCGGCGCGCCAGGGCACGGATGAAGGCTACCAGGACGGCCATCCCCGCAGCAGCCGAGACGAAGTTCTGCACGGTCAAGCCAATCATTTGGGTCAGGTAGCTCAGGGTAGTCTCGCCTCCGTAGCTTTGCCAGTTGGTGTTGGTGGCAAAGCTAACGGCTGTATTGAAAGCTAGATCGGGCGTTGTTGCTCCAAATTTTTGCGGGTTCAGTGGTAGTAGTCCCTGAATACGCTGAAGAAGATAGACAACCAGCACGCTTAGCGCACTGAAGACCAATAATGCAATGGCGTAGTTCTTCCAGTCCATCTCGTCCTGCGGATTAACGCCTATCAGCCGGTAGCACAGACGTTCAAGTGGACGGATGGGTCGGTCGAGGAATGTGGATTCGCCCTGGTAGACGCTTGTCATGTACAAGCCAAGCGGCTTGACCAGCAGAATCAACACCACGAAATATATCCCGATTTGAAGATAGCTAATGAGTGTCATAGATCCCATCCACTGAAATTATTAATCGAACCACTCAGGTTTGAGCAGTGCCAGCACGAGATAAACCAACAGGGAAACAGAGATGAGCCCGGCTAGCAGATATAAGAGATTCATATTATTCCTCCATCAGTCGCTGGCATAAAACCAGCAGACCCCAACAAGCGAGGAAAAGAACCAAAACAATAGCAAGATAGAGGATATCGATCATAGGCAACCTGAAAGGTATTAATTTACCCGCCTACTATATCGCCATCAAGGTCAATTTTGTGGCAATGAATGGCTAAAATGGGTCAAGAAAGAATAAAGATAGCTGTCAGGATTCCAAAAATAACTGCTTAAAGTATCATTCCCTGGCAGTAATTACTCACACCCCCGCCCCTAATCCCTCCCCAGCAAGCAGTTGAAGTGAAAATTAACCTCATTATTCCCCCCTTGCCTATACATATAGAGATGGGGGGATCAAGGGGGGATGGGTGAGTGGTTACGACGAAAAAGGATTTGAAGTATGAGGTTTTCCTACCTGATAATTTCGCTCTGCCTATATTTCGCATTCGCTTGAAGCTCTTCTCTTGCAGCAACATGATGCGCGACGCGAATCGGTTCAGGCAAGCGATATCCACGGCAGCTTGTCAGTACGAACTTTATGGCATGTGGCAGATCGATCAAATGACCCGGTGATACATAGACCGGTTTGGTGCTATCCCGCGTACGCAGCACCGCACCGATAACGTGGTGTGGATCACCTTCGTCCAAAAGCTTACTCCATTCTCCTATATTCGGACCAGTTTCAGCGTGACTGCCAAATAACCGCGTTTTAGCTATGCCAATCGCGGGCAGATTAAGCCACAATCCCATATGAGAAGCCAACCCCAAGCCGCGCGGGTGTGCAATTCCATGACCGTGGATCAGGATCAAGTCTGGCTTGAGGGTCAGTTTCCCCCACGCAGCCAGGATAGCAGGACCCACACGAAAGGCAAGCAGGCCAGGGACATATGGAAACCCTTGGGTAGCCTCTCCGGTGACAGTTGCAAGACGTGACAGGTCTGGGTAGTGGCAGACGGCGATGGCGGCATGTACTGAGGCTTCTGTGTAACTTACGTCAACACCAGCGATGGTTTTGACTAGACGGTCATCCCAGGCAAGCACCAGGCGTTCATGTAATTTATCCTGTAGCTGGATGGCCTCATCGATATCATATGTCCAGGGAAAGACGGTATCAATGTCCATGATGAATTATCTTAACCCAACGCCTGTGACAGGTCTGCCAACAGATCTTCCACATTTTCAATGCCCACGGAGAGCCGCACCAAATCTGGACTGACCGCCAATGGTGAATTTGCTGTGGAGGCGTGAGTCATGGCAGCTGGCACTTCGATGAGCGATTCCACACCGCCTAATGATTCCGCCAGGGTAAAAAGGTGGGTGCTTTCCACCACGCGGGTTGCTTCCGCAGCTCCATCTTTCACAGTGAATGATACCATCCCCCCACCTGAACGCATCTGCCGCCGTGCCAGCTCAACCTGGGGGTGAGAGGCATGGAAAGGATAGTAAACGCGGCTCACTTTGGGGTGAGCCGACAGGAAATCCGCCACTTTGGCAGCATTTTCAGCATGCCGGTCCATCCGAATAGCCAGGGTCTTTATCCCCCGTAAGGTCAGGAAACAATCCAT
>CAZXPK010000216.1:0-1850 GCA_964642565.1 uncultured Anaerolineaceae bacterium | reverse complement strand
GTTCAAGGTCGGTTGTATCGACGTACGAGAAATCCAGACCATACGGGCGTAGCACCCGCTCGAACAGACGGTATGTGCCTCCATAGACATCATTACCGGCTAAGACATGCTCACCGGGTGCCAGCAGGTGCAGGATCGTATCGATCGCTGCCATACCCGAAGCAAACGCCAACCCGAATTGACCGCCTTCCAGGGCTGCCAGGCTGGCTTCGAGAGCCGTACGGGTTGGGTTGCCGGTGCGGGCATAGTCATAGCCACGATGCTTGCCCACTCCATCTTGTACAAAGGTGGAGGTTTGGTAAATGGGGGTCATGACTGCTCCCGTGGTAGGGTCAGGGTTTTGCCCGGCGTGGATGCAGGCTGTTTCAAATTGCATCGCTATTTCCATATTGCTCATAATCACATTCCTTGAGTGATGAAATCCAGGATGTCAATTTTCGTCAGGATGCCAACAGGATGGTTTTCCTCAGTAACCAGCACCACCTGGTTTTCCATGATGGCTGGCAGAACGGTTTCGACAGGTGTGCTGGAAGAAAAGACGTTCTGGGCTGGTCGCATGATCCCTGAAATGGCCGCCTCCGGGCGCTGGAGGTGATTATCTTCCACCAGGTACTTGAGCAGGTCGATCTCGGTCACCAGACCTGCCAGTGATTCATCTGGATGGATGACTGGCATCTGTGAGATATCGTGGGACTTCATCGCTGCGATCACTTCGGTGAGCCGGTCGTCTTCATGGGCAGCGATCAGTCCCTGAACCGACTTAACTGATAGAATTTCCTTCAGGGAGGCTTCACACCATTCCGCTGCCATGAAGCCATTTTCCTGCATCCACTTGTCATCGTAAAATTTGGACAGGTAGCGTGAGCCTGAATCGGGTAGCAGCACCACCAGCAGGTGGTCTGGGGTCAGGGTAGCGCCATATTGCATGGCAGCTACCAGGGCTGACCCAGCTGAGCCACCGCAAAAGATGCCTTCTTCCTTAACCAAACGGCGTGCCCAGCTGAATGATTCTTTATCCCCAACCTGAATTACCTCGTCTATCACCGATAAATCCAGCGTTGAGGGCAGAAAGTCTTCGCCAATGCCTTCGATTTTATACATTTTCGGATGCGCTTCTTCAGGGACGTGCCCCTGTTGCCAGGTTTCCATTAGTATGGATCCCACTGGATCGACACCGATGATCCGAATATTGGGGTTGTGTTCCTTGAGATAACGTCCTGTACCGCTGATTGTACCGCCTGTGCCCATCCCAATCACCACATCAGTAACCTTTCCATCTGTCTGTTCCCAGATTTCCGCTCCGGTGGTGAGATAGTGACTGCGAGGGTTTTCAGGGTTATGGTACTGATTGGCGAGGATCGCATTAGGGGTCTCCTCGACAATGCGCTTGGAAACACTGATGTATGAACGCGGGTCATCGGGCGTGACGGCAGTGGGCGTAATGACCACGCGCGCCCCAAACGCCCGTAGCAGTTGGATTTTCTCCTGGCTCATCTTGTCTGGCAGCACGAAGATTGCCTTATAGCCCTTCCTGGCGCACACCATCGCCAAGCCGAGCCCGGTATTGCCGGAAGTTGCCTCCACGACTGTGCCACCTGGTTTGAGCCGTCCGCTGCGCTCCGCTTCATTGATGATGTTGACCGCAATGCGGTCCTTCACCGAGCCTGCGGGGTTAAAAAACTCCACTTTGGCGTAAATCGGGCATGGCAGGTCGCTGCCCAGGCGTTTCAAACGCACCAGGGGTGTTTTGCCTATCGTTTGTAGGATATCATCGTACACCCTCAGGGTGTCAGAAGGATTAAGAATGGGGGATATCATGGTTTATTACCTCAGATCGAAGTTGTATAAAA
>CAZXPK010000215.1:0-4495 GCA_964642565.1 uncultured Anaerolineaceae bacterium | reverse complement strand
AGTTCTTAATCGAACGTTCTCCAAGAACGTATATCGATCAAATCCAATGCCCCCTACTTGTCATTCAGGGAAAAAATGATCCTCGTGTGATTGAGCAGGAATCGCGCGACCTAGTAGAACATCTCCGAACCATTGGTAAAGAGGTTGACTACCTGATGTTTGAGAATGAAGGTCACGATGTACTCAAGCTTGAGAATCGTATCACTTGTTATAACTCAATCACTGAATTCTTTAAAAAACATCTGATCAAATGATGGATACACTAGATAAAGCATGTGCACAAGTTGGCGATATTGCCCAATTGATCAGTGCCCAAAATAAACGGTTTATATTTCGCCTCGTGCTCGATGGTAAGTTTGAGACCCACCGTGGTTATCTGAGCCATAATGATCTCATCGGAAAACCTTGGGGAAGCAGGGTAGAAACTCATATGGGTAGTCCGTTTGTGCTTCTTCAGCCCTCATTGGCTGACATCCTGATCGAGACTCGACGTAACACCCAAATCATGTATCCAAAGGATATTGGTTTTATCCTGGTGTCTATGGATATTGGTCCAGGAAAACATATTCTCGAAGCGGGGACTGGCTCTGGGTCATTTACAACCGCCTTAGCATTCGCAGTGGGTCCACAAGGCATGGTGACATCCTATGAATCACGTCCAGAATTCCAGCATCTAGCCCACAAGAATTTGGAACGCCTAGGTTTGGCGGATAGGGTGGAATTCAAATTGCGCGATATTGCTGAAGGTATCAATGAAAGAAATGTAGATGCGGTCTTCCTCGATCTGCCTAACCCACAAGACTATATCCTCCAGGCTAAAGAAGCATTAAAACCTGGAGGCTATCTTGGCAGTATCTTACCGACCACCAATCAAGTTTCCACGCTTTTAATTGCGTTGCGGCGCGCAAATTTTGCGTTTATCGAAGTATGTGAAATCCTGCTGCGCTACTACAAAGCCGTTGCTGACCGTTTACGACCAACTGACCGGATGGTCGCTCATACTGGATATTTGATTTTTTCCCGATCGGTAGTTGCAGATGTGGTTGGTTTCAATGAACCGGAACGCAGCAAGGAAATTGACAGCCCGGTGGAGCAATAAAGATCCTTGCGCTCTAATCTTGATTGACAATGCATGCCCTTACCGAAGCATATATATCCCACCGACTGGCTGCAGCCCAGAAATCTTCAACCGATGAATCTTATTTCTCAGCCTTCCTATCCGATGCACCGCGGCCTGCTGCAGTCCTGATTCCCTTATTTCATGCGAGTGATGAGGAGAAAAAGAAACACATTTGGCAGGTCTTGCTGACCCGCCGGACTGAATCAGTTGCAGAGCATCAAGGTCAAGTAGCCTTCCCCGGTGGCCGGGCTGATCCTACCGATACATCTCCCGAAATGACAGCCCTGCGTGAAGCCCAGGAGGAGATTGGGCTCGATCCATCTCAGGTCAAAATATTAGGCAAGATGAATAGCTTATGGACGATCACCAATTACATGGTCACACCAGTCATCGGTATTATTCCTTGGCCGTTCCCTATCCGCTTGGAAGAAATCGAAGTCAGTCGTGTATTTTCGATGCCATTGGATTGGCTGGCTGATCCAGACCATCATGAAATCCGCTATCTTACCATCCCTGATCCATATTCACAAATCCTGCATCGAGAATCCCATCCCGTGATTTATTTTCATCCCTACCAGGATGAGCTGCTGTGGGGCGTGAGTGCGGAGATCATATTGAGTTTTATAAATATATTAACTAATAATAAAACTGGCGGGCAATTGAATGCCCGCCGGTAATTACTTGGCTTCTTCCTCTTCCTCTTCTTCCTCTTTCTTTCCGTGTTCAATGATCTCGGGTTCTTCAGTCACTACCTCTTCTACCACTGGAGCGACTTCTTCCTCAACTGCAGCTTGAGCAGTAATTAATGCCACCATGGTATCGGACTCTTCCAGAATTTTAACTCCCTCAGGGACTACCAGATCGCGGACGTAAATCCCATCGCCAATTTTCAGTAATCCTGAAACGTCTACTACAATCCGTTCAGGCAAATCTTGTGGCAAGCATTCGACTTCCACTTCATCGGATCCCGTCACCAGAACACCATCGAAATCCTTGATTGCTGGAGCTATACCAACGATTTCCATATAAACCTGCGAACGTAACTTCTCCGTCATGGAGACTGCCAGAAAATCAACATGCAGGAGTGTGCCGGTAATCTTGTTGCGTTGTTTTTCCTTGACCAGTGCTTTATGCGGTGTGCCTTCCACATCTACGGTCACCAAAGCTGAGGGGGCTAGCCCCATCAGGCTTCGTGAGGTATCACGCAAATCCATTACTATCGAAATTGGGTCGATATGGTGACCATAGATCACTGCAGGAAGTTTGCCTTCCCTCCGAATCGCCTTCACCTGCTTTCCCAAAACAGTGCGGCGACTTGCCTTAAGTACTACCTCATCCATTATTCCCTTCCTCGAGCGCCTCTCACCTCTCAGTATTATCGTCACCGAGGGTTACCCTCGCTCTAAATGTGTTTTCCGGCATCCACCGGTTGGATATTGGCCAAAAGGTCTTAGCTCTGGATAAAATGATTATTCTTCGAACTTATGATCCCTTTAGCAAAAAAATCGCCTCCAGCTTGGAGACGCCTTTAGCAGGCTGAATTTTAGCCGTATTATCCACTTTCGTCAATACCACATCATGCAAGGAGATATAATTAACCCATGCAAGCTACCAAGGTATTACCGTCCAATTACCATCACCAGAAAACTTTGGATCTTTCCAGTTCTCGTGTTGTGTTATGGCTAAATCTGGCCGCTATCCCCCTGCTCTTTTTTTATGGCTGGTTTTTCAATTGGGTGATTTTTTCTCTCAGACCTTTCAGCCCGTTTCAGATAGGTGTATTTAGAATCCTGACTAGCTTCTCCGGTTGGGGGTTGATCGCCCTTCTGCTTTCGATCATCTTTATGCTCTTATTTCATGAGCTGGTGCATGGGTTATTTTTTTGGCTGTTCACCCACAAGCGACCGAAATTTGCCTTGAGAGCAGGTTATGCTTATGCAGCTGCCCCTGATTGGTTTTTACCCAGCTCCCAATATATCATCGTTGGCTTATCACCATTTTTTGTTATTTCCATACTATGTATCTTCCTTGGCATATTGGTTACCGCCTCGGTTATTCCATATCTACTTCTTATCGCCACTTTCAATGCCGCTGGAGCACTGGGTGACCTGATTGTGGTTGCCTGGGTCTTCTGGCACCCTAAAAACATCTTGGTGAAAGACGAAGGGGATAAATTTAGCTCATTTGTACCGGACTCTGAATAACCAATAATAATGAAACTCCCATCGGCGGTTCCGTACGAGGAGGTCAGGCAAATCTCGCTAGTACTTGGCAAGGAACCTATCGAGATTGTGACCAAGCCAGGGTTATCCGACTGGGATAGATTGTCCCCATCGACCGAATTGCTGGTTAAGTACTCCAATTTCCGCCCCTCAGACTCTGTCCTTTTGTTTGGCTGTCATCAAGTTGCCTTAGCTGTTTATTTAGCGCGAAATTTATCCGGTAACAACCTTTGTGTCACTGATCATGACGTTGTAGCATTAGAGATGGCTCGCAGGACCTTATCAGTCAACCAGATATCCACCGTCCGGTTCCTGACTGACATCGATATCCCTAAGAGCTTATATCATAAATTTGATGCAGTCCTCATGCAGAATCCAAAAGGTCGCTTACTTGCTCGTAGGTGGCTTCTCCAAGCCTATCTTGCCTTGGTCGAGGGAGGTAGCTTATACATCGCCGGGGTAAATCAGGCTGGTATTCAATCTGTAATCAAGGACGCTGGCGAGTTATTTGGTGCTGGTAATATCCTCGGCTACAAAAAAGGTAACCGGGTTGCTCAGCTGATAAAAAAGCTAGATGGTTCACCTCTACCAGACTGGGTGTCTATACCTGGAATCGCACCTGGAACCTGGGTCGAGTCTACTATACCATTTTCCGACCACACCTTTCCTATACACAGCCTTCCTGGTGTCTTTTCTCATGACCACTTAGATGAAGGGACCAAAATGCTGTTAAGTGTCACCAACATTCCCCCCGGAGCCAGAGTCCTGGATGTGGGCTGCGGATATGGAATCCTTGGGTTGTATGCTGCCATCGAAGGCGCAGGGCTGGTTCATCTGGTTGATAATAACTTGCTCGCTGTAGCGTCATCTCGTGAAACGATCACCATGAACCATATCACGAATGCGGAAGTCTTTGCGGGTGATTTACTGGATCCTATGGGTACGAATAAGTATGATTTGATTCTATCTAATCCTCCATTCCACACGGGTCATGTTGTGGATTATCAAGTTGCCCAGGCAATGATTGACCAATCTTACCAGGCCCTCAATCCTGCGGGGCAAATGATCATCGTCGCCAATCGGTTTATCCGTTATGATAAATTAATCAAAACGATATTCGGGAATGTTTCAACCTTGACTGAATCGGGGGCAT
>CAZXPK010000214.1:0-4606 GCA_964642565.1 uncultured Anaerolineaceae bacterium | reverse complement strand
CAAGTGTGGTAAAAGAATCATTGATACCAGCTTCTACAATGTTGGGTGCTTGATTGTAACTTATCGAATTACTTGAATTTGAAAACTGCCAAATTCTTATCTTTGAATCAGTACCGCCCAAGGCGATCAGTTTGCCATCCGGCGAAAACACTAAAGCATTACTTTCCCAGGCTTCCCATGGAAGTTCTAGACTGCCTGAATACGACCATGAGAGCATAGGAGATTCCTCATTAAACTTTGTTAGGTTGGTCGTCCAGCCGCGTTGCCTATCATACAGCATTACATTAGAGCATAGCAATTGCGACGAACTGCAATTAGTAAAAGTCTGCATGAAGGTTACCCAACGTCCATCCGAAGAAATTTCGGGGAATAATGAATAATTAGGACTGGGTAGCGCGTTGATCCAATCCGTAACGCCTGTTTGTGTATCATGAATGTAGAGATAGTTACAATTATTAAAATCTAAATTACTGCACTCATCATTTAGATCCTGTCCTAAGTTGGATGCAGTTGATTCGAAAACGACATATCTGCCATCTCTTGATATATTCAACCCATAATACCCCCACCCCCATAAGTTCACCCCACTGTCACCCCGCCCTTTCCTACCAACTGTACTAACACTGATCAGCTCTACGTTCCCGGTTTCGCGATCCCGCAGAAACACATCAATATAATTATGAGTGTCTCCAGCCACAAGGTTTGTTGATGTGGAAGTAAATGCCACAAACCGTCCATTTGCCGATAATACTGGCGAAGATGATTTTCCATCACCTGCCGTTCCATCCTGGGCCTGATTTTCCAACTCGTACTCGCCTGTCTCACGATCATACACAACCGCTTCACTGCTGTGGACAATATTGGATATATTCACGACCATGTCGCTCGAAGAATTCTCTCCGGTATTGAAAGTTAATGAGCTGCCAACCGATGGCGTGCCTGCTAGAACCGCAGATGATGCTGTGAATCCAACATACCGTCCATCGGCTGATAAGCTGATCCGGTCGACACCAAACACAGGGTCTCCTGGAATATATTGAACCGGGATCCCCTCGATTTTTCCCGTTTCCAGGTTATAAAGATAAATATTCAAACAGGTGACGCCTGTACCACCTTGCTGGCAGATATTATTAAATCCGTCAACCAGATTGTCAGCCGCTGACCAAAAAGCCACCCATTTCCCATCCTCTGATATTGTGGGAGCTAAGCTATCACCATCCGCAGGTCCACCGTTCACTGCCTAGGTCAATCGCCTTGTTGAGTCAGTTTTACGGTCATACAGGAAAATATCCAGGCAACTGTGCTGGACAGTAGTTTCGCAAGGACCTCCTGTTACAAAGGGATCATTCGTGTTGCTTACATACGCAACCAAATTCCCGTCCCCAGAGATGCTTGGAGCCAGGTCCCAATACACCCAGGGTATTGCTATAGTATCGGTGCCTTCCCTGATTACCTGAATTGTGTTTGCCTCTCGGTCGTATATTCCGATAGTAGGCGATAATATTTTCCCTGTGGTTGAGCTAAATTTAATAGCTGCAAATACTGCTCATTTCCCATCACTTGAGAACGCTGGTTCGATGAATTGCGGTGCAACGGATATTTCGTTTTCATATCCGGATTTTCCTATGGCAGGCTGCCCTGTAATAATTGGTGGTAATTGGGTGGTAGCAGTCGAATTAAGTTGGGGAAACTCTCTTTCCTCAGGGGTCATACGAATGAATATAATAGCCAGTCCAATAAACGTCAGAGATAATCCGAGGATCCAGGCTGTTTGCTTCATTGGAAGTTTTACCTTCCACCACACCTTCGGTTGTTTTACTTCAGATAATATCGACTGAACTAATCCATCAAGATCTCCCTCCCGCAGAGCAGAAACTAACCAGCGTTTCTTTACACTTTCCGCCAGTGTTTTTTCTAAGCTGTCTATCCGTGAGATAGATGCTCGACATAAATTGCATGTTTCCAGATGCTGCAACAATTGATTCAATTCATCTGGGTGTTCATCCAATAAACCATCTATATACGCTTGGATTTGCGGTTCCATATCTGACGGATTATGGTTCACAAATAAACGATTACGCCCAGAAACCAATCTTCGATGAACATTAATCACCTGGATGTTAAGAATATTGGCGATATCCGGAAGGCCAAGATCAAATAGATACCTTAAGATTAGCGCAGAACGTATCTTCTCCGGTAAATGATCCAGGCTTTTCCAATCAGCAAGTTTTGGATGCTCCGGTAAATTAGCATTTTCATTACCATCCTTACCCCCTTGACCCATATTATTCATCCAATTCCTGAATTCGTTGTGCCGCACCATCTGGTAACCTACGGCAAAAAGCCAGGTGGATACCTTGGCCTGCCCATGAAATTGCTCCACATGCGCAAGTGCTTTATTAAATACTTTTTTTAAAACTGAAAGGATCTCCGCATGTGCAGGAGCAGCCTTTTTCCGATAGTACAGGAGTATTCCCACCCAATTGTACAAATCTCCTGTATAAAGGCGAATCATTCGTTCGAGTACATCAGGATCATTCGGGGTTGAATTCTGGAGCTGATAAGCCAGCTCGGTATCTTCAGGATCATCCATCCTGAATGGATCGTTTCTTCGCAAATAATAACGCGCAGCGTTATCCCGGTCTTGCATACCATCGATTGTACTCCAAAGTTTATCTGATTTCCTCAATTTATCAAATCCTTAACTTCCGAGGCACAACCAATGCTATACTAGCTTTCACCTGATCGAATGATTGGGGGTAATCTTCTCACTCATGGCCTCATCTCAGCTTTCCTCGCATCGTATTTTTCACACCTGGTGGCCTTTGGCTGCCAGTTGGTTATTGATGGGGGTTGAGCTACCTGCGATTAGTGCAGTGATTGCTCGTCTGGCAAACCCTGAAATCAGCCTGGCCGCCTATGGTGGGATCATTTTCCCACTCGCATTGATCATCGAATCCCCCATTGTCATGCTTTTAGCGGCTTCCACTGCCCTCAGCAAGGATTGGATTTCGTTTGTTAAAATTCGACGTTTCATGATGGTCGCTGGCGCAAGCCTGACCGTGTTTCATGTTCTGGTCGCCTTCACGCCCCTGTATTATGTCATTGTTGAGAGGTTCCTCGGTGTGCCTCAGGAAATTGTCGAGCCAGCCCGTGTCGGTCTAATGATCATGACTCCGTGGACATGGTCCATCGCCTATCGGCGTTTCCACCAGGGAGTGCTGATCCGCTTCGGTCATTCCAAGGCTGTCAGCACCGGTACGATGATACGTTTGTGTGCCGATCTGTTGGTTTTAGGCATTGGATATGTGATTCACACTGTTCCGGGGATCATCGTGGCTACGAGTGCAGTCGCAGCTGGGGTGGTGAGTGAAGCAATTTATGCGGGTATTATCGCCCACCCAGTGATCATGCACGAATTAATACCTTCGGCACCCTTACAAACCCCTCTCACTTTGCGTAAATTTTTGTCTTTTTATTTTCCATTGGTTATGACCTCCCTGATTTCCTTACTCGTCCAACCTATTGGCTCTGCTGCATTGAGCCGGATGCCTCAACCTATTGAATCTTTGGCCACCTGGTCTGTAGTGAGTGGGTTGGTATTTATGTTGCGCAGTTTTGGGATTGCTTACAATGAAGTCGTAGTGGCACTATTGGATGAATATCAGGCCGCGAAGAGATTATGGCCTTTTGCGGTTAAACTGCTCTTGATCATGACAGGTATCTGGCTCCTGATCATGGCGACACCGCTCTCAAGGTTTTGGTTCCAAACTGTCTCAGATTTGCCCAATGACCTGGCAGTGTTGGCTCAAATCGGCATATGGATCACCCTACCAATGCCCGCCTTGGCAGTTCTACAGTCATGGTATCAGGGGGCGATTCTCCACAGTCATAATACCAAAGGCATAACTGAAGCTGTGTTGATCTATCTGTTTGTCAACATCGCCACATTATTGTTGGGAGTGATGTGGGGAAAAGTGATCGGCATTTATATCGGGTTGGCATCATTTGTATTGAGCACCTTCATCCAAACTGTTTGGTTATGGTATCGCAGTCAACATGCTATCTATGCGGTCCAACAACGGGATGAGCTCGAGATTTCCATACCCCCAGCTGAAATTGTCTCATAAGGGGTAATTATAAAAAGTGTCGATACTCACCATTGTTCCATTTCTCCTCCAGGGCGGCAGCCTCGGTTTGACAGCCTCCATATCACCCGGGCCCCTTCTTTTCTATCTCATCTCACAAAGCTTGTCCGGGGGTTGGAAACGAGGAGCCATTGTAGCTATAGCACCTCTGGTTAGTGATATCCCTCTTATCATCATTATCCTGGTTCTTTTAGATCATGTACCTCCATTATTCCTTCGCTTCCTCAGTATTGGTGGCGGGATCTATGTAATCTATCTGGCATGGAATTTATTCCAATCCTGGCGACGTAACCGTGGCGTAAACCTGGATGAAAAATCAGAATTTCGCCATAATCTTGGTCGGGCAATTCTGGTGAATTATCTTAGCCCAGGACCTTATATGTTTTGGACCTTAGTTAATGGTCCTCTACTGTTGCAAGCCTTACACATATCTATCCTGCATGGAATTGTATTTCTGA
>CAZXPK010000213.1:0-4642 GCA_964642565.1 uncultured Anaerolineaceae bacterium | reverse complement strand
AAATGGAATCAAGGGGAGGAGCAGGAACCCCCTCCCGCCTCCCCCAAATCCTGAAAATTCCAGGATTTGGGGGAGGAGTTATTTGTTCTGCTTCACCGCCAGGATAAGCGTCTCTCCCTCGAGCTTGTGCTCTTCCACGTAGGCATCCTCAACGGGTGGGGCGTCCAGCAGCCGGGTGGTAAGCGTCTCGGAGGCGATGTACTCACCCCAGGTAGCAAACACTTCAGCCAGCAGCCCTTGAGCCTGGTAACACGTGGTGATACGATCTTCGATGTTGAATCCGGCTTTCTTGCGCATATCTTGCACCCGGCGCACGATCTCACGCGCCAACCCCTCGGCTTTCAGCTTGGGGGTGAGGGAGGCATCGATGCCGACGGTGATGTACTTCTCCGCCGCCACCGCCAAACCAAGAACCGGCTCGGTGCTAACCAGGATGGTTTCAGGAGTCAGCTCGACCATTTCACCCGCCACCTCAAGCGTGATGGGCGATCCTTCACGCACGCTGGCAGCTACTTTGGCTGGGTCAGCCTTTGCCAGGGCAGTTTTAACTTGCGGGAAGCGTGCCCCGAACTTTGGACCCAGCAATTTATTATCCGGCAACACCTTGTACTGCACCAGGGCGCCTTCCTGCTTGACGAACTCGAAAGCCTTGACGTTCAGCTCGTCCACCACGATATCCACCAGCTCTTGCCTCAAGGTGGCCTTGCCAGCGTGTACCAGCACCTTGTTGAGCGGCTGGCGGACCTTGAGGTTAGCATTGGCGCGTGCGCTGAGACCGAGGGACGCCACCCGACGGGCAAGCGACATCTGCTCGATTAACGCATCATCGATAGAGGCTAGGTCAGGCTGTGGCCAGGCGGTATGGTGGATGCTCTCATAGGCTTCTGGTCTCACCGAGCACACCAGGTTCTGGTACATCACCTCAGTGATGAAGGGCACGAAGGGGGCCAGTATCTTGGCGAATTTAACCAGCACATGGTAGAGGGTAGCATAAGCGGTGTTTTTATCTGCGTCGTGCTCTGATTTCCAGAAGCGCCGGCGAGACCGGCGGACATACCAGTTGGACAGGTCATCCAGGAAAGCTTCCGCCACCAAACTGGCACTCATAAAGTCGGAGGCTTCGAAGGAAGCACTCGCGCGTTCGACCACCTGGCTCAGGCGCGCCACGATCCAGCGATCCAGTAAATTATCACTGTGTGGAGTGGGTCCTTCAGGGTTGTGGGGGTCGAAATTATCAGAGGCACCATTCCCGCCAGGGATACCCGGCAGCCAGCCGTCCAGGCGGGCGTAGGTGACGAAGAAGCTGTACACGTTCCACAGCGGGATGATGAAATCTTTCCGAACCTGCTCTCCACCTTTGTAGCCAAACCACAGGTCATTCTCAGGCTTTTGAGAGCAGAACAGCCAGCGCATCACGTCCACACCCATCTTGTCGGCGGCCTCATTGAACTCAATGGCATTGCCCCAGCTCTTGTGCATCGGGCGACCATTTTCATCCACAAGCAGGGCATAACCGAAGTTTTCCATGAAGGGCGGTGTGCCATCCATAACAGTAGCCATCGCCAGCAGCGAGTAGAACCAGTTGCGGAACTGGCCGGGGAACGATTCGCTGATCCAATCGGCGGGATACCACCGCCTCCAGTAGCCAGGGTCCTTGCGATAGCTGAGGGTGCTGAAGGGCACGATACCGGCATCCAGCCAGGGGTTGCCTACATCCCGCACCCGGTTCATGGTTGACCCGCATTTAGAACAGGGAATCTTGACCGCGTCGATGTACGGTCGGTGAGGGGTATGGTCATCGAGCACATCCAACCCATTAGTGGCGCGTGCTTTCAGCTCGTCATCACTTCCGATGACCTCGAAATTGCCACACGCCTCGCATTCCCAAATGGGAAGTGCCAGACCCCAATAACGCTTCTTGCTGATCATCCAATCATGCATATTGCGCAGCCAGTCCATCTCACGCGAGTGACCAAATTCGGGGATCCATTTAATCTGGTCGACCACATCCATGATCTGGTAACGCAGGGAACTGGCTTTTTCCTCTGTGGTCAGCTGCTCACGCGGTTTATCATAGCTGGTACCCATGCTGATGAACCACTCGTCCACCAGACGGAAGACCAGCTCGGTGCCGCAGCGCCAGCAAACCGGGTAGCGGTGGGTATAGGGCTCCACGCTGTAGAGCAAACCCTTACGGCGTAAATCATCGAAGATGGGGTCGGCCACCTCAGAAACGTGTTTTCCACTGAGCCAGCCGAAACCTTCCAGGAATTCACCCTCTTCGTTCAACGGAGCGATGATGGGTAGATGGTTCTCCTTTCCCAGCTGGAAGTCTTCAGCGCCAGCCCCTGGAGCCATGTGCACGATGCCGGTACCTTCCTGCTCACCGACTATATCCCAAAGGATGACGCGGTGTGCCTGAACGGCATTTTGCTTGACGTCACGGATGAGCTGCGCCAGATAGGTGTAGCCACCCTGGCGTTGAGCAGGTTCCAGCTCGTCAAAAGGTCCAGAATAGGTCCAGCTTTCCATTTCGGCACCCTTGAGCTCTGCCAGGATTTCGTAAGGTGCATGGAGCATGGAGAGGGTGCCCTTTGAGAGGTACAGGACTTCATCACCCTGTTTCACCTTGACGTATGTCAGATCGGGTCCGACTGCCGCTGCCACGTTGCTGGTGAGGGTCCAGGGGGTGGTCGTCCATACCAGCAGAGATTCTTTTTCGCGCCCGAGCAGAGGAAAGCGTAGGACCACCGAGCGGTGGGTTATCTCCTGGTAGCCCTCGGTAACAATTTCATGCTGGCTGATGCCGGTGGCACAGCGCGGGCACCATGGCATGACATCATCACCCTTATAAAGCCAGCCCTTCTGCCAGCATTTCTTAAGGAAAGCCCATATGTTGAAGTTGTTCTCATTGGAGAAGGTGAAGTACGAACCACCCAACTCGGGCAGCCCCAGGTGAGCCACCACCTGCTCGACCGTGGCGGTAAAGGGACCGTCAGGTCCCTGAACGGTGATGACCTGTGAGGGGTCTTGCATCAGCTTATCAGCCAGGTCATTCAACACATCGGGATCATTCCAATCCATCCAAAATCCCAGTCGGATGGATTGCTCGGTCTGGATGGCGGCGTAGCGCAGGACGCGCTCCTTACACTTGAGCACGAACTTGGCCAGGCCGTAGTCCTCAATATCCAGCTTGGACTTAAAGCCCAGGTCACGTTCGACGTTGACTTCCACCCATAAGCCCTGGCAGTCGAAACCATTCTGGTAGCGCATCTCGTGCCCCTGCATGGTGCGGAAGCGCAGCATCAAGTCTTTGTAGGTGCGTCCCCAGCCATGATGCACGCCCATGGGGTTGTTGGCGGTGATGGGGCCATCGATGAACGACCATTTGGGCTGTCCCTTGTGAATGGCGACCATCTTCTCGAAGAAGTGGTGCTCCTTCCACAGCTTGAGCACTTCCAGCTCCTGGGCCTGGAAATCAACTTTATTAGGGACTTCTTGAAATGGCATAGTTACTCCGATCTTTCTTTTTTTGTCATTGCTTCGTCGCATAGAGCACTTCTCGCAACAACAAACCTAAAAAAAACTCTCATCCCAAGTCAGGGACGAGAGTGCGAATTTCAATACTCCCGCGGTACCACCCTGGTTCCCACCCGGTGGGGCGAGCACCTCCGCTGCGTGGGCGGTCATCTGATGAGCTGATTACGATCCACGTGCCCTGGATAACGTTTGGCAGTTCCGGCTTTCCTAATTGCGAGGTTGACCGCGTTCAGATTGCAGCTCCGGAAGGATTTTCAGCCTGTCACATTGCCCCGGCTCACACCACTCCCGGGGTCGCTGGCATGGAGCCAGGCTTACTCGTTTCCATCATCGCTATTAATGATCGATTGGCGCAAATTATGCCATAAATTGGGGGATTGGTCAATCAGGGAAGTGTCACACGTCTGTTTGTGATTGTCGCTCAAGGATATCGAGAAAATCACTCGATACATCTTGGGGATCAGATGATATCGAGAAAATCGCTTTATGGGTGTTATTGGCTATCCTTATTGAAGCTATTATGTAGCATAAAAAGAAACCGGCGAAAATGCCGGTTTCATCTCTATCTTTTCAATAATCTGTCTGGATTGAATATTCAGTTAAGTGACCTGATTAGGTCATCGCTCTAGTGCTTTGGAATCCCCTTATTAATCTGAGATTTGGTAAATAACTTAGAGCTGCCTCCTTTCTTATTCCCATAAAGCATTATTATGAAAAGAACCAGAGATTGAGTATCACCTCCTCTAAGTACTTATTTGTCTTTCAATCACCAATAATCCTGAAAACAATAAACGATCTATTACACTAATTACCTGTGAAATCATTATAGCAATTTCAATAAAAAAGTAAATGACAGAATTGTAAGGATGGTTAGCACCTGACTTGCTCACTTTTGCCATTTTTGAGAAATTTATCGAGTAAAAATCGAATTTTTGGGACACTAAGCGAGTTTTGTGTATATCAGAACTTGAAGTCCTCTGAAGAGGCAAAAAATATGCAAAATAAGCTAATTTCGGGACACTAATTTGAGCAAGTCAGGTGAAATCATTATAGCAATTTCAATAAAAAAGTAAATGACAGAATTGTAAGGATGGTTAGCACC
>CAZXPK010000212.1:0-4709 GCA_964642565.1 uncultured Anaerolineaceae bacterium | reverse complement strand
GCCAATATGATCACCAGTCATTGGGCTGAGTTTCTGATGCGGGTGGCTACAACGGCACCCATCAGATCGATGTATCGCCTGGCAGTTCCAGCCAATCCAGATATTGAGACAATCGAGAGCGGTGATCCAGGGGGTACGAGAATGATCGTGTGCCGGTACCCGATCGACAGCTACGGGAACATCCAGGCTTGCGAGACGACCTATTCAGATCGCATTGCTGAGATGGAGGCCATTCAGTATTCCATCAGCTCATATGATATTTTCATAAAAGGTTGCGGCGCAGTGATCGATGAGCCGAACCTGGATGGGTACGATGCCATCGTGTGCACGGAGGATATCAAGATGGCTCCGCTGGGTGTCAAGTCTATCGGTTTGAATGGCGAATGGGAAGGCGAAGCGGTTCTTTCCGTGACCCAGCGGTACGCCAGAGGTTCATGCATCGGCGTCAATCCAGAGTGGTTCAAGTTGCGCTTCGGGGGTGACAATGATGGTGATGGTGTTGAAATTGTTATCGCTGATGGCCTGGATGAGCTATATTCAGCTGTTAAGAGTCTTCCATACGGCGAAAGCCCTAAATTGCCCAAGCTCAAGCGTATGCTGAAGGATGGTGATTACCGGCCGGAGATGATCGAGCAGTCGATGCAGAACCTGGTCGGGTTTGCCAGCAATGTCGCATCCCAGGTGCTGGCGAAGGAAAACCAGGAAATCCAGTCTGTTCTCTTAGGTTTTCCTGATGCGGCGCACCTGCATACCAGATTGAACTATGCGATCAAGGTTGGCACAGACGGGTTCAAGACCAATATTGACCCAACACCGACAGTTGCCATGCTTACCGCAATTCAGGGCAAATTGTCTGCCGATGAGATCAATCCGGCGCCCTGGACATCCTGGGCCAGTACGGATGCGTTCGTGCATTACATTCCCGAGGTCTATGACCGCCTGTACGCCGAGGGTAATAAATACTGGGGAGAGCGGGAGGAGGTGAAATTAGAGCTCGATGATGAACATTTCAATACTGCCGTGAGCAAAGAGTTTCATACCGGCACGATCGGTAAATTATCCGCCTATATTCTGCCTCAGCTGGTGGGTCTATTAGGTACGGGTATTAAAGTCCAACCACTCCAGTATTTTCGCCGATGGGGCCAGGTCAATCAATCGCTCGTCCCCTATGTGCGCCATCTTCGTGATTGGTGGAACATCCATCAGGCCAGATGCAACTGGAGTGATCCGAAAGCGATATCTCAGTTAAAGATGGATTATACCGACCAGGTGAAAGCCATGCTTGAAGGAGAGAAGGTCGATCCGTGGGAAGCAGCTAATACCATGTGGGTGCTGGCTCATTCGGCCAGAGGCATTGATAATCAGGCGGCGAGCGTGTTCTTTGCCTTCCCTGAAGAGTGTCAGGGTATCGTCTTGCTGAAACCGGGTGACCTGCCCGAATTCGAGACAATCCTGACAGGGCTGGATTACCAGCTCCCGAATTTCTTATCGGGTAAGCTGGATGTGGAGGTAGTGGATGTGGATATCGTCTCCAGAGGCATACACCGTACCAGAAAAGCTTTACTCGCTCAGGTGATGGGTCAGAGACAGCCTCAACCTCCCTATCCCCGCAATATGATCGCCCTGGTCTCCGTAGATGCCAATCAGCCAGGTGTCGGCCATTACATTGCTGACATCGTCAAGACATACGAGCATGGTTGGCGCTGCGTGTTGTCCAATTAGATGGTGGTCACATCAATTTTGCTGGTGATGATTTTATGCTATTTGGTAAATCCGTTGCGCTGTAAATACAGGAAAAATCCATGATTGAGATATATACTGATGGTTCATCGGTGGATGGACAGTACGGTGGGTATTGTGCCCTGGTTATTAATACCGGCGAGATCTATGCCAGTCGGGCATTCCTGACCAACCAGCAGGCCGAGCTCATGGCCATTGAGCTGGCCTTCATGCAGGCCGAGGATGATAGTGAGATCAGGATCTACACTGACAGTATCTTTGCCATTGGTTGTCTGAGCAAGGGCTTCAACTTATCTAATTCGCACTGGTTGAAGGAGATCCGTGACCGCATCTATGATGACCATATCATTCGCCGGCATATCCGGGGCAGGTTCGTCAAAGTAAGAGGTCATTCGGTGGATAAGTACAATAACCTGTGTGACCGCATCGCCATGGAAGAAGCTTATAAGCTCAAACAGGAAATGAAATAAAGAGAATGGTGAGACGACGCAGTCCGCCTCACCATTTTTTTTGTTTTTTTTGCTAACGCTCAGCCTTTCTGCGTTAACACGATCTCACTCACGGCTATCGCCGAATGCAGTGATTTTCAAGTTCATAACTGATCCCAATCCAAAATCTTGAATGGAGGTAAAAATGTTGACCATTGGTAAGCCCAATCTCCCGCGCACTGGTAGTGCCAATACTACCAGGACAATCCAGGTTCGTGTCTCAGATGCAGACCGCTTCATGGCTGCGCTGAACGAACAATTCCCAGGTCTCGTGGAAGGGGACAAACCCGCCTATGCGTGCCTGTACGCGTCCCAGCCGGACCCGAAAGGGAACATCACCATCTGGAATGCCAAGAAAGGTTTTCATGCCGTGAACCTGACCGGCGCGCTGACCGCATTGACATTCGAGTAAGTCCCCGAGACCGCTTGCCTTTCGGCAGGCGGTCTTTTTTTTATTTCTTGAAAATCCAGGGCGTTAGCCCAAATACGCCTCCAACCCCCCTCCATACCCAGGCAAGATCTGAAGGGCGTTAGCCCGTATACGCCTCCAATAACCCTCTATTCCCATGTAATGCGTTATTTTGAACATTGAGGTCTAAATGAAAAATAGAAAATTCCTATTGGTTTTGTTATCATATGCAATAATCGCATTAGTGCTCGTCGGTTGTTCGTCTGCTGTATCACCGACAGCTACTATTCATCAGGTTAAGTATGTTGTCCAAAGCAATTCCATGGACGTATTGGTGACCATGATAAATTCACAGGGGGGTACCGAGCAGAAATCGGTTGATGTATATTCCGCTGGCGAACAAGCATCCTGGATTTTCACAATGCATGACGGCGATCCAGCCTCTATCGTAGCTCAAGAAAATATTGGTTATGGCCTGGCTGTCACCTGTATTATCTATGTCGATGGCATGGAGTGGAAGCGCTCGTATTCACAGGGTAATTTTGTAACTGCCACATGCTCGGGGATTATCGGCACTCCTTAATCAGTTAGCAATCATTGTAGATCCAGCCCATCGGCCCTGCCCTCAATCAGCTCCTTAACCGATTGGTTGATTTTTATTACATCCAAGGGGCGTTAGCCCGCATACGCCTCCATATCCCCTCCATACCCAGGCTATATTTGAAGGGCGTTAGCCCGTATATTCCTCCGGTGTTCCTTACCCATCATCGGAGAAATTAAATCCGCCTATCTATATCAAATTCGAAGGAGAATAACATACTATGTCACGCGGATTGAACGAAGTTAAGATCATTGGTCATTTGGGCAAGACGCCGGAGATGCGCTACACTCCGGCTGGTAAAGCCGTCACCACCTTCAGTGTGGCCGTGAACGAGCGCTGGGGTGATGGCGAAGAACAGAAACATACCGAGTGGTTCAATTGCGAAGCCTGGGGCAGGACCGCCGAGATCCTGAACCAATACCTCAAGAAAGGCAGCTCCGTATATATCTCCGGCCGTCAGCAGACCGATAAGTGGGAAAAAGATGGTTCTACCCATTACAAGGTCAAGCTGGTCATAAAGGAATTTCTTTTCCTGGGTGATGCCAATGGCGATGGCGATGCTGTAGAAGCTGAACCAGCAAGCGAGGAGAGCTTCGAGTTTGGAGCAGAATAGCCTCATCTGACAATCGTATATAGATTCATGAGATGTTCTCAAACGAGGACATCTCTTTTATTTATATGGAGGAAGCTATGACAGTCCAAATTGGAATGAATGGTTATGACTACGAGGATTCTTCAAATGTCCACGAGTGCGGTCCCAGCGGTCCCTGTATGATCGAAGATGCTTTGTCTCATGCCCGCTGCCATTATCTAGGCGGCGTGGATGTACTCTGGATCTGGTCGAACTACAGGGTTGGTCTGGAGGAAATGATCAACAAGCATTCCTGGCGTAGCACTGATGTAGTCGAATTTTATTCCCTCCTCCAGAGACAGGTAAGTCAGCAGTATGGAATACCGGTTGTAGTACAGGAAATGATTGCGGCACCGCAATAGTAACAGGGTGCCTTTTATGGTGCTCTATATATTTTTCTATCGGAGGTATTAGCCGGTATGCGCGCCGGACCCCTCTCTATACCCAAGTAAGGAGATGTGATGAAATACTGTATAAAAGGCAACAAGCCCAGGCGCTTGAAGGTGGAGGAGGTGGGTGATTTTTATCGCCACCGGACAAAACCGTTACTACGATTAACGGGGAATTGGCTGAAAGAGGCGGGGATCAATCCCAATTCTTATGTGGTAGTTACAAATCCAGAAGCAGGTGTACTACGGATCACGATAGAACCAGACGCCTTGGTTCGCTATTGAACCAAGGATATGGCAACTCAGATTATTTGACGTAGATCGCACCTGGCACAATGGCGTTCACAGCAAATACGATCAGGGAGATCATGTCAGGTCTATCTAAAAGACACTTTCCCGGTGTATTCGAGCACATATAATTAATATTATCATTGTTAATTCTGCATATGAC
>CAZXPK010000211.1:0-4714 GCA_964642565.1 uncultured Anaerolineaceae bacterium | reverse complement strand
TGGCCGAGCTGGCGCTCGCCATGATGTTCGCCTTGGCACGCATGCTGCCCAAAGCGGATGCCAGCATGAAGCAGGGTCAGTGGATCAAAAAGCAGCTTGAAGGCATCGAATTGAACGGTAAGACCCTGGGGATCGTCGGCATGGGCAACATCGGTACTGCCCTTGCCCAGCGCACAGCTGGCCTGGGAATGAAGGCCATCGGTTATGACACCCTCGTTTCCCCTGCAGAGATCAAGAAGCGCGGTGCCGAGCCAGTCGCCTTGGCTGACCTGTACGCCAAATCCGATTTTATCACCTTCCACTTGCCGCTCACACCCGAGTCGAAGGGCATGGTGAATGGGCAGGCCTTCGCCCAGATGAAGCGTGGTGTACGTATCGTTGATGCAGCCCGCGGTGGTATCATCGATGAGGCTGCCCTGCTTGAAGCCATCGAATCGGGTCAGGTGGCCGCCGCGGCATTGGACGTATTCGCCACTGAGCCGCCCGGACTGACTGCCCTGGTGGCTCATCCAAAAGTGGTTGCCACACCTCACATTGGCGCCCAGACGGAGGAAGCCCAGGACCGTGCAGCCGAGGATATTGCCTCCGAGGTGCTCACCGCCCTGCGTGGCGAGCCTCTACGCTGGAAGATCGTTTAGATCACCATACCCCAGCTGAGCCGGAAGTCACTTCCTGTCTACCCACCATAACAAAGTAAGGCAGGTGAAGTCCGGTATGCTCTTATACCGGACGCAATCCGGTTCGATCTACTCCCGCATATCCATTGGGCAGGTGTTTTCCTTGCCTGCCTGCCGGAAGAAGAAGGTCATTGATGCAACCCGAACAACAATTCCAACAACTTAAAACCCTGCTGGCAGAGATCGCTGACCTGAACTATGCCACCGCCCTGCTCGATTGGGACCAGCAAACCCACATGCCGTCCGCGGGCGCTGAGAACCGCGGCCACCAGCTGGCCACACTGCAGCAGATCGCCCACACCAAGTTCGTCTCCGATGAGATCGGCAGGCTGCTGGACGACTTGCAGCCCTACGTCACCCAGCTCGACCCCGACTCGTTCGAAGCCCGCCTGGTGAAAGTCACCCGGCGTAACTATGAGAAAGAGGTCAAAGTGCCCGGGGAGTGGGTGGCTGAATTTGCCCTGGCCACCACTGCTGCCTATAAAGCCTGGGGCAAGGCACGCGCTGAGAACGACTTCGCAAGCTTCCAGCCCCACCTGGAGCGCATCCTCGACCTTGGCCTCCGCTACGCTGGGTTCTTCGCACCCTACGCCCACGTCTATGATCCGTTGCTCGATAACCACGAGCCCGGCATGCAGACCTCTGACGTGAAAGCCATCTTCGATGCCCTGCGCCCTCAGCAAGTGGAGCTGATCCGCAAAATCGCCAGCCGCCCACAGGTGGATAATTCCTTCCTCCACTTTACCTACGACGATCAGAAGCAGTGGGACCTGGGCGTGGAGATCATCACGAAGATGGGCTTCGATTGGAAGCGCAGCCGCCAGGATAAGACCCTGCACCCCTTCACCACCAGTTTCGGCTGGGGGGATGTACGCATCACCACGCGCCTCTCCCCCAACTACCTGTCCGCCGCCCTATTCGGCACGTTGCACGAAGCCGGTCATGCCATGTACGCCATGGGCTCGGATGCCTCTCTCGACCGCACCCCCCTGTTTGGCGGGGCCTCCTCAGGCGTACACGAATCCCAATCCCGCATGTGGGAAAACCTGATCGGGCGCTCCTACCCTTTCTGGCAGCATTTCTACCCACGTGTGCAGGAGGTCTTCCCAACCCAGCTCGGTAACGTTCCTCTGGACACCTTTTATAAGGGGATCAATAAGGTCCAGCCGTCCAACATCCGGGTGGAAGCTGATGAAGCCACCTACAACCTGCACATCATGCTGCGCATGGAGCTGGAGATCGCCATGATGGAAAACAAGCTGGCAGTGCGCGACCTGCCCGAAGCCTGGAACACTCGTTTCCAGGAATACCTGGGCATCACGCCGCCTGATGACGCCCAAGGTGTGCTGCAGGATGTGCACTGGTCGGGTGGGCTGCTGGGTTACTTCCCCAGCTATGCTTTGGGCAACCTGATCGCCGCCCAGCTGTGGGAGCGTATCAATGCCGATATCCCCGACCTGCCGGAACAGATCCGTAAGGGTGAGTTCGCCTCTTGGTTGGCCTGGCTGCGTGAAAAGGTCCACCGCCATGGTGCCAGGTTCGAGCCGCAAGAGCTCATCCAGCGTGTAACCGGTTCTAAGATCGACCCGGCGCCTTACGTGCGCTACCTGGATCAGAAATATACGCAAATATACGGCATGTGATCCATATGGTGAGAGAGAACAGTCCTAAGCCTGCATCATCGCACCGAATATGAGAAGACTCTGCCTCGTTCTCTCCGCCATTCTTTTGGTGATGCTGGGAGTGAGCTGTTCCAGCTTGCAGACCACACCCATCCCCACTTCATTCCCACCGGACTACATCCCCACCGTCATCGAGCTGACCAGCCAAGCCGGCCATGGTGACGGCTACACCCCCGCCCTGGCTGCCACGCCTGCAGACTTCCCGCCCGCCTCCCCAATCCCAACCTCGGGTGGAAGTACTTCCATCCCTGGCGATAACTCCACACCCCAGCCATTCGACCAAACCGTCACGAGCTCGCCCGCGCCGGGTGCCACCAGCACAATGGAGCCGAGCGTCACCCCCAACCACCGTGCCACCCTCACCCCCACCATCACCCGCACACCACCCATCCCGAACGCCGGGGTGCAGATCTCTGAACCCGGGCCCATGTCCAAAGTAGCTTCTCCCCTGAAATTGATAGCCAACCTGCGCAGTGTCCCGTCGGGGACCTACCACCTGGAGCTGTGGATTGAGCCGCTCCACGCCGGTGAGGAGCCTCGCCTGCTCTACCGGGATGTGCGTAGGCTGATCAGCAACCCCGTGGACTGGGTGTACCTGGATGAGTACCTCCAGTTCGAGCTGAGCCGGGTATCCGAGTTCGGTCAGCTGCGCCTGAGCATGTATGACACGTACGGGCGGCCCACCTCGATCAACTCGGTTGACCTGCTCCTGCTCTCGATGGGCATAAGCGACATCACCCCCTCTGGCGGGCGCACGGAGCCGATCGTGATCCGTGAGCCCACCCCCAACCAGCTCATTCAGGGTGGCAAGGTGATCGTAAGCGGTCTTGCCAGGCCCATGGAGGATTTCCTGCTGGTGGAGCTCGTGGCTCCCGATGGATCCGTGGTTGGTTATCGCCAGGTATTCGTCACCCCGGCTCCGGATGGCTCGTACGTGCCTTATGCCGTCGAGGTGCCCTACCAGGTGGATGCGCCCACCTGGGTGCGCCTGCGGGTCAGCGAGAGCGGCACGCGCATCACCGGGATGGAGAACCTCTCGAGCGTCGAAGTCCTGGTCAGCCCGTAAACCAGATTGGTTTTGTAGGGGCGGAACGTGTTCCGCCCATTCATTCCTGTCGCCGGGATCGTTGATCCCGGAATCCTACCTTCCCCCTATTTTCGATTTTGGGCTTTGCCCATGAAAATGGGGGGATCGAAGGGGGGCATTCTCCCCAACATAACCAGCCCTGAATAGTATACTTGGGCTCATGTCACACTTACTGGTGGCGCTGAAACGCTTCGGTCGCGAGACGTTTACCTCCTTTGAAGTCCGCAATTACCGCTTGTACTATATCGGCCAGATCATTTCCACCTCCGGCACCTTCATGCAGAGCATCGCCCAGGCCTGGCTGGTGCTCAAGATATCCAATTCAGGCACCGCACTGGGAATTGTATCGGCACTGCAGTACATCCCCATCCTGCTGTTTGGCACCCTGGGCGGGGTCGTCGCTGACCGCTTCCCCAAACGCACGGTGCTGTACTTCACCCAATCCGCTGCCGGCATCCTGGCCCTCATCCTTGGGGTCCTGGTGGCTATAGACCAGGTCTCGCTCTGGATGGTATATGTCCTGGCATTCTGCCTGGGTTGGGTCAATGTTTTTGATAACCCTGCCCGCCAGACTTTTGTGATTGAGATGGTGGGGGAAGATAAGCTCAGGAATGCCATCACCCTGTATTCGAGCCTGGTGAACCTCTCCCGGGTGATCGGCCCCACCATCGCCGCCGGTCTGATCGCTCTCGTCGGCCTCGCGCCCTGTTTTATCCTCAACGGGATCTCGTATGCCGCCGTCGTCATCATGCTCGCCAGCATGCGCTCGGACGAATTGCATACCCCGCCGCCGCTGCCACGTTCCAAAGGCCAGCTTCGCGAGGGTGTCAGGTATGTGCTCACCACGCCCATCCTGCGCGATACCCTGCTGATGCTGGCCATCGTCGGCACGTTTACCTATGAGTTCCAGGTCAGCCTGCCGTTGCTCGCCCAATTTACCTTCAAGGGAGATGCTTCTAGCTATGCCTTCCTCACCGGGGCTTTCGGGTTGGGGGCGGTGGTGGGAGGCCTTGCCATCGCCAGCCAGCGCAAGAACACGCCTGCTCTGCTGGTCCTCACCGGTTTCCTGTTCGGCGCCGGGGTGCTCGGGGCAGCCTTTATGCCCACCCTGTTCCTTTCGGGGATGGCTTTGGTTTTTGCCGGAGTGTTCTCGATCTACTTCACTTCCCTCGGCAACACCATCCTCCAGCTGGGCAGCTCTCCCGAGATGCGTGGCCGGGTGATGTCTTTCTGGTCGATCGCTTTCCTGGGCTCCACCACCATCGGCG
>CAZXPK010000210.1:0-4757 GCA_964642565.1 uncultured Anaerolineaceae bacterium | reverse complement strand
GACCCCAATCGCTGGCTGTAAGTTGGTAATGTGCAAGTTATTTCAGGAGATTCAACTTAACAATTGAAAAATTGTTACAACTAAAGATCATTCTTAGCTTAATTCATATAATACACTTAAAAGCTTGTCCTGCCAACCATTCGATTCAGTCATAGGAATCCATAACGCGTTTTTCCCGGTCCGGATATCATCCCCTAATTCAGGTAATGCGCGGGTTGCTTCACCATCGGGCAAGGGAGCAAATCGGAGTATGATTTGACCACCTTCACCACTCACGGATGCTAAACCGACTTTTTCAGCCAATAGTTTGACCTTGAGCTGGTAGAACAGGTTCAATGCTTCCTCGGGCAGGGGGCCAAAACGATCGATGAATTCCTCCGATAGTGCGTCAATTTCATCTTGTGAGCGTAGGTCTGCCAAGCGCCGATATAGGCGTGTGCGGGTTTGTCGTTCTGGGATGTAACTGGCTGTGAGGCTGACGGGTAATGGTAAATCCACTGAAACAGTTAACCCTGGAGCTGCCTCCTCGAACTGGAGGGCTTCTGCGAGAACTGGTAATGCTTGCCCACTCCGTAGTCGCTGTACGGAATCAGCTAGCAGCTTGGTATACAGATGGAACCCAACCGAAGCAATGTAACCATGCTGGCGAGTTCCCAGGATATCACCAGCCCCACGAATTTCAAGATCATGCATGGCGATTGAATAACCTGCTCCTAATTGAGAGTTTTCGGCGATTGTTTCCAGGCGCTGTCGACCTTCCAACGTTAGTGCCAGGTGTTTATGGCGGAAAAAATAGGCATAGGCACGTTGTGCTCCACGCCCAACTCTGCCTCGCAATTGGTATAGCTGGGCAAGACCAAACGTATCTGCACGATCTACAATGAGGGTATTTGCATTGGGGATATCCAATCCAGACTCAATGATTGAAGTGCTTAATAGGATATCCACATCCCCTGCTGTGAACTGCTCCATACGTTGTGAAAGCTGGTCTTCCTGCATCTGACCGTGAGCCACGACCACCCGCGCTTCGGGGACCAATTTTTCCAAATGTGAACGCATTGCACCGATGGTTTGAACCCGGTTATGAACAAAAAATACCTGCCCACCACGTTCTAGTTCACGCAGGATCGCCTGGCGGACCAACCAGGGGGAATACGGTCCGACATGCGTGATGATCGCCAGGCGTTCCTCGGGGGGAGTGTTGATGGTTGAAATATCACGCACACCGGTTAGGGTCATATAGAGCGTGCGTGGGATGGGTGTGGCGGTCAGGGTCAAAACATCCACTTCAGTGCGCATCTTCTTCAGGGTCTCTTTGTGGGTTACACCGAAGCGTTGTTCTTCATCTATAATCAAGAGACCCAAGTCTTTGAATAATACATCTCCCTGGAGTAAACGATGGGTGCCGATAATGATATCCACTTTGCCTCGCTGGAGGCGGTCAAGGATATCCTTCTGTTGTTGTGGTGTACGGAACCTGGAAAGCATCTCCACTTCCACTGGGAAAGGTGCCAGGCGCTGGCAGAATGTATGATAATGCTGTTGTGCCAGTACAGTGGTGGGCACCAGGATTGCCACCTGCTTGCCATCCATCACAGCTTTGAATGCTGCGCGTAACGCCACCTCGGTCTTGCCATAGCCTACATCACCACAGATCAGGCGGTCCATCGGTTTTGGGGTCTCCATATCCTGCTTGACTTCTGAGATGACCCTTAACTGATCCTGGGTTTCGATGTAAGGGAAACT
Organism: uncultured Anaerolineaceae bacterium; assembly: GCA_964642565.1. Taxonomy (GTDB): domain Bacteria; phylum Chloroflexota; class Anaerolineae; order Anaerolineales; family UBA4823; genus FEB-25. The sequence goes on along the minus strand of CAZXPK010000210.1, from coordinate 3,011 downwards.
AGCTTCCAATTCCTTTTGCCATGGGGCGTCTTTTGCGAAGGCATGTCCTTCCACTACATTACGACGGGCATACAGGTCCAGCAGATCTTGTGCCACCTCCTCAACGGCTTCCTTGACGCGCGTTTTGGTGGTACGCCATTCCGGGCTTCCCAACCGGGTGGGAGCTGGCGGGTGGGCATCCGGACCGATATACCGTGTCAGGCGTTCTGCCTGGTATACCGGCACGAATAACTGGTCACCCTCAGCATATTCCACCGAAAGGTATTCGCGTTCGATGCTGTCCACAGAGCGTTGAACCAGTCCATTAAAACGCCCGATGCCGTGATCGACGTGCACTACCCAATCCCCCGGTTCAAGGTCAGCATACGTGGCTTCAGGCGCTTCAGCCACCGGTCGAGGGCGTTGGCGTAGCTCAGGTCGACGCCAACCGAATATCTCACCATCCGTCAGGAGGTGTATAGGTTTCCCACCCGGAGGAGCAAAGGTGAAACCCTCTGCTAAGCTGGCATCGAAAAATGATATGGATTGGCTGGTTGAGGTGAATGGGCTGTGTTCTTTCCAGAGCTCTTGCAGACGTGCAGACTGGCGGGAGACAATCGTTAAGTCTTCACCTTGAGTGGATAATTTTTCAATATAATCCATCAATGGCTTGAGCTGACCAGCGAAACGAACACCAGGTTGGAAACTATCAGTGATATTCATTGAACCTGTCGGGAGACTTTCCATCTCCATTGGCTGACCCAAATCAATCGCTTGTTTATCTGCCAATGTATCTTCGATCTCTCCCCAGGTCAGGTATGGGATGGGAAAATCGGTTGGGAGCTCACCATCTTTGATGTAATCCTTTCGGAGACCAACCGCCTGCTCTTCCACTTCCTGGACACAGTCTCGCACAGCCTGGAGATCATCCATCAAGATCAATCCTTGAGGAGGCAGGTAATCCAAAAGGCTAACGGGAGTGGGATGGAGCAATGGAAGATGAAATTCTGATAAACTGGGAAAATCGATATTTAATTCAGCCAGGCGTGTAGGATCTGGCGAGATGAATTCACGCGCAGGGGAAATTGGCACGCGGTCAATGGTGCCTATGGTGCGCTGTGAGGCAGGATCGAAGCGACGCAATGTGTCGATCTCATCACCGAAAAATTCAATCCGGACGGGTTGATCAGAGGAAGTCGTCCATATGTCCAGGATCCCACCCCGCCTGGAGAATTGACCTTGGCTTACCACAATGTTGGTGTGTTCATATCCCAAGCTCACCCAGGCGCGCAATAGTTCCTCCGGCTGGATGATCTGACCGATCTTAATTGTACGCAAAGCCTTCAGGAAATCGCGTCTCGGTAGGGTGCGAGTCATCACTGCTCTAACTGGCGCAATAATAATCGGAGGTGTGCGTTTGGGAACTCCCGGGATATGATAACCTGCCAGTGTGGTCAATACCATCAAGCGATCCCGCCGGGTGGTCAACCCCCAAGGAGCATTTTCGTAAAATAGGGGATTGGGTTCTGGAAAGAACAGGCGCGGTAAGTTTGGTGCCCACAAAGCCAGCTCATCAGCGAGCATCAGTGCATGATCATTGCGATCGGTTATTAGCAAAAGTGGGTATTCCAGTGATTGGCGTAGAGCTGCCAACCATGGAAGCCTGGCTGATCGCCGAATTCCCAAAGGAGGGATAGGGTGCCGTTCCCCTACCATTCTGAACAGGTCGGAGGAAGCAATAGAAATAGAGTCTACGATTCTTTCAAGTTCCATATTAATTCAAAAGGATGCCTTTAGAGGTAATAGGGGTACGTTAGTTTGTTATCCATTATATGAATTCATGGCTCGTTCCAATCCATACTGAAGAAAGGTCAGCACAGCCTCGACTGCTCGATCTAGGGTGTCTGTCAATAGGTCAGTCTCGTCGTTCGGGAAATCTTGCAACACGTAGTCTGATGCTTCCATCCTTCCAGGCGGTCTACCAGTGCCGATGCGCAATCGCGGGAATTCTTCCGTGCCAAGGCGTTCGATGATTGATTGCATACCTTTTTGACCCGCTGAACCCCCTGAAGGACGTAGCCGCAATATTCCAAGCGGTAGGTCAACATCATCATAAGCTACCATTAAATTATCCATTGGCACCTTATAGAAATGGACCAGTGAGCTCACTGCTTTTCCTGAGTTATTCATATATGTCTGTGGTTTGACCAGGATGACCCTTTCTCCCAGATAACTGGATTTGGCTACCAGGGCTTTTGATTCGACAGACCCAAAGCTTTCGCCCAACCTTGACGACAGGCGGTTGAGCAGCATAAAACCGACATTGTGGCGGTTATGTTCGAACTTCCTGCCTGGGTTACCCAAACCAGCGATTAGGAACGGTCCCTCACGCTTTAACGGTTGGATCTGAGTTTCTAGATTCTGATCAGTCATGCGTCTCCTTGGTCACTTGCGGTCTTGTAGGATGGCACGAATACCAAGATACACACCCAAGAGTGCAAAGAATCCATCTGTAAATACCGCTCCCTTGCCAAAAGTAAGCATCACCTATGAGGAGGAAACCTCAACTCGGTCACCATTTGTCAGTTCTACCACCATCCGCAAACTGTAATCCCCATCGGTGATGGTAGTGGTATCCCATACTGCCAGGATTCCATCTTGGATGGGAGCTGTGCTTTCCTGGATCAGGAACCAGGTTTGAGTGGGAATAGAGTAATATATGAAATCTACATCATAAGCTTGAAATCCATCCATGAAGGTGCTACCCCGGATAACCACACTGCCTTGAACTATCTGCCCGGCAGTAGGTGAGACTATAGCTGCATTAGGTACATCTTTCTGTTGTTTCTTCAATAAAGGTTCCCGCTCAACCTTAGCCAGGTGGAGCAGGAAGAGGATTATAAAGGTAAAAATTAGATACAGGTTGCGCATGGCAACCTATAAATATAACATAAAAATAGGTGTGAAGCAATTTATGTCTGACCTTCGGACACAAGTTCGGACAAAGGTGTAAAAAATGCAATGGAAACCTC
>CAZXPK010000209.1:0-4831 GCA_964642565.1 uncultured Anaerolineaceae bacterium | reverse complement strand
CTCCAATATTCGCCACAATCGTCTGCAAAGCAGCGACGAGGTAAGTCAGAAAGCGGGTTGGGTCGTTATCCCCTTCGTCCAGTGACAGCCAGGCGACCGGTAGCCCACAACTAGCAATCCAATCGCTGACCAGCGTGGTTTTACCAAACCCGGCAGGGGCAGAGATGAGGGTCAATTTGCGCTGTAGGCCCTCGTTCAGCCGCTCGATCAGGAGCGGACGCAGGACAATTCTAGCCCGAGGTGGGGGGATATAAAGTTTCGTGGCTAAGATTGCCGTAGACATAGATCAAGTATACAGCACATCCCCATAATTCAAAGAGTGTCCCAACCAAGGTCGGGACACTCTTTTGTGAAACATCCTCGCAAGCCTCTCACTGCTCTCAACTAAGAAAAATGAACTACAACTATATGTAGCATTTAAAATTAACCAATTGTCGGGGTATCCAAATGGACCTGGTGTTACTCGAACCCGTGGTTTCTTCAATGCGATGGAGTAGTTCTATGAAGATAGTAGATTAAAATCCAACGATGTTCGGGACATTTGTCCCTACTCGCACGGGACACATGCCTATCGACTTTTACCAAAAAATGAAATACAATCTTCTTAAACAATAAAAGAAAGTAAGAAAAACCCCTCTCCATTTGGAGAAGGGCCAATAAAGTTATACAACCTGCGGAGAGGGTGGGTATCCTCTCAGCAGCTTATAAGTTCCCCCCTGGGCAGCCTAAGGTGCACTTACTGCCGGATTTAATAATTCTGGTAATAGAACTGTCAATGTGCAAGGGCTCTACGTCTAAGATAATCAGTTTGCGCTGAGCGATCTTACTTATTAATTGCTTATCCTTCATTGTATATCCTCCTTAGGAATTGTCAAGATCTTGTGGGACATAGGAAGCAGGATTTCGACACCGGTGCTTATCTGTCCGGAATCTATCTGTATGTCACTATTGTCCATTTCCATTACCTTACGATCTATCCAATAACGTCTCTTGCTGTCCCGGCGCAAGCCATCCAGGATCGAAAACAGTGGCTCGTAATCCGGGCGGGCTTTTACCCACAACATACACTTCCCAGCCAAGTCAACTCCTCGTCTTAACTACTTACGACTACGGTTCGAATCAATCTTCCACATTCTAACGAAAATCCTCTCGAGAACGACATCGTTGATCATGACAGCCTCCATTGATGAGTGGTTAAAGTAAATTGGCTGGATCCATTCTCCAGCAGGAGCATACCGGCTAACGTGTGAACGGCGTTTGAGCACACCGCGTAAATTATGACTATAATGCCTGGACCCGGTAGAGACCGTGTTTCGCTGCTCAGGCTATGGGTATCATATACGATTTTGGCTTCAAAGGCGATAGGCAGATGTCCCGTTGAGGGAGGGATATTTGTCCCGCATATTCGCATTTTAATCACTCAGATTTCCCCCAAAAATAGCAATTTGGGGGTATCAGTCGAAGATAAAAGACATATTATCTACAAAATACCACCTTATGAAGATAGAGCCATGGAATATGTAAACTAAAAACGTATTGGCGTTACTGGGTGAATGATTTTAACGAATTTACAATCCCCTAATATCGCTAGAAGGACAGATGACTTGACAATACAAACTTCAAGTCAAGTTATGTCATAATTGCTCATTTTTTATTGAGTTTATCAGGCACTGTGATGTATCATAGGTTCAACTCACAAGTGAACCATTGATAGCATAAGGGTGCACGTCCCGTGAGGATAAACCTCTGAAGACCTGCCAGTTAAAAGAGTGCTTATGGATTGTGCGTTGCTTACGCCGGGATAACGTTACCAAAATTATGCATTGAAAAATAAATCATAATCAAATGGTCAGACCACTGCCTGATCCTGAGGAACAAACTTAAGAACTTATATATATTTGTGAATCTACCAGATCCCAAACTTGTGTTTTCTTGAGCACGCTAGATGACAATGTAGTGGAAAACGGGGACAAATTCCGTCTATTATGCTTAAAATTTCCCAGTATCACCATACTGTTTCAGCAAATATGTGCCGAAATTACACTTGCAGCATGAAGTAAGAAATAGCGAGCTGGTGTCTATTATGGCGAATCCACCTACCTGTCCCGATGATGCTCGAGATGATCCATTACAAGCGTATGATCGTGATAGTATCCCATATTATGCATCCGGTTGTGCAAGCTGCGGTGAGCTGATGTCAACACCAATCGCATACGTTTATAGATCACATCTTTAGCCCGCGTACCTACTGTGTCGATGTAAGCCAGTGAACCTTCAATTTGCTCTAAGATGGTAACTGCATCAGCAGCAGCGAACAATGTCGATCCTTCCACATCAACCATCACAGGCGTCGAATGGGTGGCAACAATCTCAGGCTTGTCTGCATAGTGGCCACGGACGAGTAAAGCTAACCAGGCGCTCTTATCTAGCTTAACCGACCAACTGCCGCTTGCTTGATCGGGTGGTGTGGAAACACTTTCTCGAATCTCCCCATTGACGATCAATTCAACTTTTGAAATCGGGATGGTGACACTGGCAACCTGCCAAATTACATCCACTGTTCCACCGCTGGGGCTCATTCCTATACGGCTTCCTGGTGGGCAGCCATCCACGGTAAACTCCAGTAGCGGGCCATATGTTACAAATGTCTCTCCACGCCGTACAGCTTCTTTCCAATTCTCGTAAGTGAATGGTTTATCAGATGCAATCAACGCATATGTGCGCACTGTCCCTATTGCTGTATCTGCTGACATCTTGTCTGTTCCACCGACTGCAGCTACAAGATACCCGCAATTCAAGTAGCGATACCAATCTGAAAGCGAGTATGGATTAATTCCTCCATAAAGATTTCCCCAGGCAGTCATCTCCAACGCGTCTACATCGCCGCTAACAATGCTGGCTGCATGTTCGGCACGGGGCTGAGGAAAGTGGGGTAATATGACCAGCCCACTCTGTTGTTTGCATCGTCTCGCCCACTCAGTTAATAATATTTCGATCGGATCGCCAAGGGCGGATTCATCCGGACCGCCTGTCGTCATTGGCGCGATGATCCTGCCATTGTAGCCTAATAGCGAAATATGCCCCAGCACATGCTGGCGATTCTCCGTACCTACGCGCACCAAATACTCGCCATCGCCACCAGCATCTTTTAATCCCCAGGTTGTCTTTCCGTCGAAATCGCCCACGTTAGTCATCAGCTCGCCCCATTGGCTGGCGAGAAGATTGACAACATTCACGCCTTCTGCAGAGCCTTCCAATAAAGCAGACAATGGCGAAAGGAAATGGACGTGGGTATCGGCTGTAACCCAACCCTTCTTGCGCCATGGCAAGACTCGCTCAATCTCGATGACAATTTCCTCAGTATTTGGGATTACTTCGATTACTCTGCGCACAGGTCGTATTTCGAAGCCTTTTGAGATCTCGATGTACACCTTTCCTAAAGGAAGATCGACGGTCGTATCGCCTGGGATGTACGTGCAATAGTGAGGATTGGTACCCCTGCCATCCCATCCTCCGCCATGGACGAAGTCGACGCTATAATCTTCAAACCATGCTGAGTTGGGAATACGGTGGCGATCAACCGGTGCCAAATACTCATCCAATTCACCATGCATGTGTAGCTTGACTGGCACTGATTTGCCACCTTCCTGCTCAATCACTCGGAGTTTGATGCGCTGTGTGGCAGGTTTGACTGGTTGAAATGCGTCTGTAGCTTGGGCCCTTTCTGTCAGACTCAAAACCGGGATTATCCTGCCATCCGAAAGATGAAAACAGGCATCGGGATGTGCTGTGTACTCCAACAACATTTGCTGTTCAGATTGGATGGGCGGCAGGTTGTTGTAGGTATCAGTCCATCTCTCGTCGGGATATACCAAGCGCGGCCTGACTGAGATTACCTGCCCGAGATCGAGTTGAACCTGCTGTAGCAGGCCGTGTTCGTTCAAATCGGGCTGTAAAGGTTCATTTTTGGGGAGCGTGAGCAACGCCTTACAGCGTGTCTCCCAACGTAAAGGCAGAGAGGACACATCACCAGCCGAGATGGCTGCGACGATCACTATACCTGTTTGTGGCTCGAAGCGCACGCCCACAATTGTCTTCTCAGGGTAGGGGTTTTCCCACGCCCACAGCCAATTCACCCACGAGTCGTCATCGGCTGAAGACCCACGCGTCTGCGCAGTGCCCCAATTCGGACCAAGTTGTTCGTGAGGAGGTCGTATCGGGTAAGGCTTATGGTGCGCCACGGCCTCAAAACAATTCTCGCCCCAGCGACGCTGGAATGCACCAATCTGGTAGCGCCGGCGAATCGCCACGCGTTTCTCCACGCTATCTTCATAAAGCAGTACATAATCGGAGGCGTGCTCGGCCAATTGCCCCTCCCCGCGCTTAGGCGAGAAAAAACCGTCAGGGCTTGGCTTTACGTGCCGTACATCCGAAGTGTGCATAAAAACGAGCCAATGCGCTACCAGCGGTGCGAACTCGATGGTCACAGGATGATCCCGGATCGCGACCTCGTCTCCGATCTCAAATGGAATCCCCCAGCTGACGCATTGACCGTTCGGCGCATGCTCCGCAGCCTGTGCCATCTCGTCTGAGACGCCAAAGCCTCGCAAACCAGAATGGGTCACGTTACCCCTGAATAGCAAAGGTTTAAAGTAAGAAGAACTCGGGCCATCTTTCATGTTGTGCATTTTGACCCTCTCTATTCCAAATGACTCAATAGTATGGGTGAAAAAATAGTATACGCTAAAATTCCGTTATTTTTGTGACTTATAAAGAACTAGCTACCTGACAGTTTAATAAAAAAATAGTTGGTCGGCATGGATTCTGCACT
>CAZXPK010000208.1:0-4894 GCA_964642565.1 uncultured Anaerolineaceae bacterium | reverse complement strand
CTAAAAATATAATATCATCATCCCGTTGTTCTCGCATATTGGAAGTACAATCTTCCACCCCCATGTTCGCATTATGGGTGTGATACCTCCTTTCTATTCGCATTCCTACCTTATTGGAGATTAGTAATGTTCCATAGATTATGTATGTTGCGTTGTCAGGGATTATTCTGTATACTGAAAACAACAACAGATAAACAGGGAGAAAAATATATGAATACTCCAAGAGAAAAAGGAGAATGGTCAAAGGACTTGGGCGGGATTTGGTTTCTTTGTTTATTTGCAGGATTATTCACAGGAGGAGTGGGTTTGATTATCACAATCCCAATAGCGATTTGTTATACTATATATGCATTTTGGGCAGAGATTACGGGAAAGAAAGTTCAACCTACAGAGTCAACACGTTATCTGTCGTATGGTAGTGGGATCGAAAATCTCGACACTATGGATATCCCCCATTCAGGTTACTCTGCTCTTGAGAGGCGCATGGAATACACGAGAAGGGGAAAATCACCTTCAGGCTTCATCAATGGAGTATACAATGATATGAACCGCCCTAGTGGTGTGCCTTACTATGATGGCAACCGTGATTGGGATGCAGACGATTAATAAGGCGGCAATATATGACAAAGTGGCAATTAACTACCTATCTCGCTAGAGAGTTTCGTCATTCGATTGAAGGTTTTTGGCTAGTGAAGAATAAAAAGACAGGTAAGACAGACTGGATTAATATTCAGGAGTTGGCCAATCAGGTATGGGAATTGGTAAGCGTGACCCCGATTACTGTTTGGCAAGGAAGAACAGATTGCCTTCTTTATACGTTCAAGAGACCTATAGTGGAGGGCTAATGATGCCACATATTATTACCTTATCCTGCCCATCATGCGGGCATAAACTTCAGATCACAGAAGATATAGATCGATTTGCTTGTGCTGCTTGTGGGAATGAGCATATCATAAATCGAAGTGCTGCTCGTTGTAATTGTTGTTGTATTGCTCGAGACATTATCATTCGGTGTAGTAGAAGACTAGAAGCCCCAAGTGAGCGCCGTGTTAGTTAGATGAAATGACCGAAAAAAAGTGCATATGCGATGCAGAGCAAGCAAATCGAGACTTTCTATCTCAAGATTTAACAACTAGCTCTTAAGAAGGGCACTAACAGAAGGAGGAACAAATGTGGAAACTAAGAGGGTCACTGTGTGTGATCATTATTTTGACAGCCTTTATTGCCATTTCGGGATTTACTCCTTTCTCCAACACCCAGTCAGTATCAGTCCAGAAAATCTCGGTCAACGACTTCGCCAATTACCGGGTGTTTCAGCGCGACATCGGCAGCGCGTCAAAGATCGTAAGCATCAGCGGCACCTATTCGGATATGAACTGGGATCGCGTAGAGGCGCGCGTCCTGCAGCATGGAACCGACACAGCAATTATTAATTGGACGACCATCGATTCGACGCCGGACGTAGGAACATTCTCTGGCAACCTTACCGTTCCCCAGGGAGGCTGGTACAACATCGAAGTACGCGCCCTTGATGCCGTAGCATCCGTGATCGGCTCGAGCCGCGGCACGAACAAGTGGGGTGTGGGCATGATCGTCCTCGTCATCGGCCAATCGAACATGTCGGGCAGGGGCCAAATGCCATTTACCGCGGTAACTTCCGATCTGGCGGTGAACTACAACAACGCCGGAATATGGGAGCTCCTGGCCGATCCCTACGATGATGAAAGCCCTGTCGGCGCGGTTGACTACGATAGTAGTGCCGGCGGATCGATGATCCCCGGCATTGCCAATTCCCTCCTGCAAACCTTTAATTTCCCCATCGCCTTCGTGCCTGCATCCAAAGGTGGGTCGAACCTCTATGTCAACGGATCTAACTACGGATGGGCTTATCGCAATCCGTCGAATCACTTCGACACCTCCACGCTCTATGGCCAATCGATAACGAAGGCGCAAAGTGTGGGCGGTGTCGAGTTGATCATCATGCATCAGGGCGAAGCAGACTTGAGCGCCAATCGCACCGAAGCGAACTACGAGGCGGATTTCGCCACCATGATCGGTCACTATCGACAAGACCTCTATTCCAACATCCCGATCTTCATCTGCCAGCTCGGAACAGTAGGCTCTGGAACCGACGTTGGAATTGTCGGCATCCGCAATGCGCAGCACGATGTAGACAACGCAACGGACATCTTCATGGGCGCTACAGCTATGGACCTACCGCGGTTTGATATCTGGCATTACACCACCCCGGCGCTGACTGTGATCGGCAGCCGCTTGGCCAATGCCATCAAGTACTATTTTGGCCAGTCAACCTACTACCGCGGCCCGTCAATTAATTCAGCCTTCTTCAGTGATGGGAACCATAACCAAGTGATTGTGGCACTCAATCACCATGGCGGCACCGACATTACGCCAGCAACGGGAATTACTGGCTTTGAGGTGTTCGACAACGGCTCGCCTGTAACGATAACATCGGCTGCGCGCTATGCCTCTGATGCGGTGCAGCTTACCTTGTCAATGTCAATTTCAGTGGGCCACACTGTGACCCTGCGGTATCTCTACGGCATGACGCCGAATGTATCCGGTCTCGTCAAAGATAACTCACCGCTTGCACTGCCGCTCGAGAATACGACTTCTTCATATACCATCCCGGCTCCGGGGCAGTCCTATGATCTGACCACCGCAGTATCACCGGCAGGCAGTGGGACGATCGTTCCGTCCGCTGGGGTGCATTCGTATTCCGCAGGCAGCCTGGTAAATGTTACCGCCACGCCTGCCAGCGGGTACGCATTCGATCATTGGAGTGGCGCATGCACTGACTCCGACACCTGCTCAGTTACCATGAGCTCTGACCGGACAGTAACAGCCAATTTCACGGCCACAAGTATTTTAGGTGATGTCAACGATGACGGCTTGGTAAATTCTACTGATGCCCTGATCATCCTTTCCGGCGATGTAGGCATCAATATTACGCAGTTCTGTCCCGCCAATTGCGGGGATGTCAATGCGGATGAGTTTGTCAATTCCACGGATGCTTTGATCATCCTATCCTATGATGTAGGTATGAGCATCCCATATGCGTTGGGCAGCCCAGGTTGCCCGGCGAGTGTGACGCCATGTCCGGGATGTAATCCCTGACAAGTGAACTATAGTATATGGTTTGATCTTGAGGTGAGAGTGATATGAACAACCAACGTAAAGCACGCATATTCACTTTCTTTGTCATCTTCAGCATGCTGCTTGGCGTGGTGGGAATGCCTACCACCAGCGTTAAGGCAGCCACTACGATCACCTTTACCGCCGAGGAATTTCTTTCGCGTCCGACTGACACATCCATAAATGTTAATGTGGTTCCTGCGTCGGCCATCGATCTTTATTATGACTACGGCACGATCTCCGGTGGCACATATTCGTCCACTTCGACTGTTTCCGCCGCAGCCGGCACACCCTGTAATGTGGTGATCAGTGGCCTTAGCCCCGATACAAAATAATACTACCACATGCACTAACATGTGGCTGGGGAAACAGATTGGGTGACACGCACCGAGCATTCATTCTATAGATCGATTTGCCTGTGCTGCTTGTGGGAATGAGCATATCGTAAATGGAAACGGTGGCATCATCACACTAAAACCTGTAATAGAGAGTATTAGGAGTGTACTGGTTGGCGTTGACAAGACAGCATCTGAATTAGCTTTTGTGAGGCTGAAAAAGGAAATAGAAGAATTACACAAAGATCTGGAAGATTTAGTAAAAGAAGCAAAAATTCGGGGATACAAGGACTCTACACAGGATCAATCAGTCTTGTATACTGCAATATTTTCAATAATAAGTTTGATAGTATTTAGTGTATCTATCTTTATTTCATTTAGGCCAGGGATATTTTCTGGTTTGTTTTTTACGGGCTTGTTTACAATTTTAGTATTTTACCGAAAATTACAACTTAATAAAGAAATGGAAAGAAGAGAAGTAATTAATGAAGATTTGGTAAATAAGAGTTTGATTATAAAGAAACAACTCGAGAACAAGGAGGGGGAAATAGCTTATCACCAGGGAATTGTCTCTCGATATAGATGATCGTTTTACCAACCATCATGAAATATCTTCGCCATTGGAATTATTACGCTTATCGAGTATATGCAGAGTTGGCGAGCCGGTATTATGCTTATAAATATCGCAATAGGCCGATTCCGCGGCGATTATGCCCGAATGCTGCCAGGATGGGGTTTTATAACCGTGGTGATCGGAAAGAATGAGGAGAGGCAAATATGAAATTGCTATTTTGTTTAGTTCTTATATCCGTTATCCTTGCGTCCTGCTCAATCACTTCCTATAGAAACGCGGTGTCGACAACAATTGCTCAAACGGAGATCTACCAGATTTCACATCCTATGGTACCTTTACCGACCTATACACCAACCCCGCTTCCCCCTTCTCCGATCCCTCTTGCAGACCTGAACCTTGAAAGTATATCATTGTTACCGGGTGACTTACCTACTGATATTATAGGACAGCAGATGACAAGCAAACCGCCAGAAGAATTAAAAGCAATATTGACAGCAGTCCAGGTGATTCATCAGTCATTTACAGGAAGTTTTCTAGCGTCAGATGGCGTGTCTATTTTTCTATACGAGTCTAGTGAAGATGTAGATGTAGCTTATAAGCAGGTGGCTTCCATAAAAAAAATTACCGATGCATTTCAGGATGTTGGGGATAAAGCATACATCACAGTAAACGAGTATCCTAGTTTGCCTTTAAAAGGGGGAGGAAATCTACCGAGAGGAACAAGCGTGCAGGTGCTCTTTTCTCGTTGTCATGCACTTGTCTATATTGATTTATTTTCTAGCCACCCTACAGTTTGGTGTTTCATCGGTAAACACAAAGTTTGATCGGA
>CAZXPK010000207.1:0-4967 GCA_964642565.1 uncultured Anaerolineaceae bacterium | reverse complement strand
TGCAATTCGAGCATCTGTTGTACGCGTAACATGAAACTTTGTACTGGATGATAGTTCAATCGGAGAGGTCAGCGAGCCAATTAAATCAAGCCGCTCTCCATCGATATCCATCAACGTGAGCTCATCCAAGCCCATTCTATCCTGATGTGCAAGCATTGCTTTCACGATCAGGGGAGTGCGCACACCAGCAGCACCAATGATGGTGATTTTCATCTTATGCCAATTCCTGCATGGAGGTTTGTTGACTTATTCGCTCCTGGTCAGCACGTTTTGACAGTTGCCCTCTTAAAGTATCAATATCCTTTTTGATAAATAGGGAGGTGACGAAGAAAAATAAAGCACATAGGATCCAGGTTGAGATGCAAATCAACAAGAATGCGTTTTTCAATGATGTTTGGTCAGCGATAAGACCCACGATCAAAGGTGCTGTCGCAGCCCCAATAGATTCGATAAAATATTGCACCGATACCGCAGTGCTGCGGACTTCAGGCAGGGTTATGTCATATACAGTGGAGATAACATTTGGTGACGCAAATGGCATAAAGAGTGCAGTGAGTCCTAATAAAATGGTGAATAACAGCACATTTTCGTTGGGTACGTTAAGTGTGAACCAAAGAAAGATCGCTCCTAATAGCACACCAATCATAGAGACGATCAACCGTCCACGATTATTGCGTTTGAAGAAGAAATCTCCTAAACTGCCTCCAATTGGATAGCCAACTGCGAGGATTAATACGGCAATGACCATGACTATTAATTGTGTATTTGAATCCAAACCACGTTCTGAACCCAGATAATAAAAGAACCATATGGTAATTGCATTCCATGGGAACACACCAAAAAATCCTTGTACGAACAGCAACAGCAAGCTCGGTTTCTTAAACAAATCTCGTGCGATTTTCCAATCAAAGTGGAATTTCCCGGTCATGTCCAAATCTTCGAGTTCAGGCTCACTTTGCCCGCGAGGCACATCCCTGACACCAAAGAAAATTACAATGGCCATGACGATTCCAAGCGAGCCGGTGATATAGAATACACCTCTCCAACCAATCTCGGTACCCAGCATCAATCCGAGCATCATACCCACCAGGTAACCCAGAGGTTGAGTAAATTGTAATAAGCCATACACCTTCCCGCGCATTTTTGGAGCAAAATAATCTGATACCAGGCTATATAAACCGGGATAACTTGAATCATCGATACCTGTTGAAGAGCGTGTTACCAGAAAGGTTGAATAATTTGGAGCTATTGCATTCAACCAGGTGGTGGATCCCCAAATGAAGGCAGCCAGGGCAAGTAATTTCGGACGGGTATAGCGATCATAAAAGTACCCCCATAGCGGGTAAAAGACTGCTCCAACAATCATTGCACCCATTGAGACTACCCCCATTTGGGTCATCGTGATATTGAATTCCTTAATAATATTTTCGGTGAGGGGGCCAATCAGGAGCTTATCAGCTTGATGAAGGAGGACGAAGAAAAAGAAGATCACAACCATAAGCCATCGGTATTGCGAAGAAGATTTCATAGCATTCCCTCAATATATGAGATTATATAGTTGGGCAATTTTACACTATTTATTGAATTTAGTCCGCAACTACGAATGGTTGGATATTCGGTTGCTTCCTGGATAAGATAAAGAATCCCAAAATCCCGACGATCCCTATAGCAAAGCCTCCATACCAGGTCGCAATAGGAGCAATATTATCATTTAGGAAACCACCCAGAAGTGGGGCAATTCCCGCAGCTCCACTCCAGGTCAGGCCTGCAACGCTCATATAACGACCCCGCATGTCAGGTGGGGCTAAACCGGCAACGTAAGATGAAGATGTGGGCATTAATATTAACTCTCCGATAGTCATAACAACGATACTGATCCAAAAGCCTACGAATGAATGACCTAATGCGACGCTACCCACACCCAAAGTATAGAAGATTGTGCCGACCATCATCACCGGCAAAGGTTGGTATCGCTTGGTGATACGTGTAACGAACACTTGTAGAAATACGACCATAAGCGCATTGGTAGTAGGGATAAAACCATACTGGTTTTCCGGAACATTATAAATTCCGTTCGCATAAACGGGCTTCAAAATCCATATCATCGTTGCGCACATTTGGGTTAAGATGAAAGCTCCAATAAATGTTAAGAATTGTGTATCTCGCAAAACCTAGAGATAACCTCCAAGTGGCTTTGATGTTTCTTTGGGCAATTCAAAATGTTTCGGTAAAGTTTCGAGTGCAAAGAATGTGAGTAGTAAACTGTAGATGATCATCCCTGCACCAGCAAAATAAAAAGTAATGGTAAATGATACAGAAGATATAAAACCACCAATCATGGGTCCGATAGAGATACCGGCATTGTTACTTAAGCGCATAAGGGCATATGCATCCGGTCTCCTTTCGGATGGGATCAGGTCAGCCAGCATTGCATCTGCACCCACCCGATAAATTGGATTGAAGGTTCCGCTTAGCGACATCAAAATTGCGAAGCTGAGGTAGCTATGAGCACCACTCATGAAGAAATACACCAGACCATTTCCGGCTAGGCTGAAAACCATTACCCATTTACGACCAACCCGATCGGTGATTGGACCCGCGATGAACGCAGCGATCAAGCCAGCGGTAGCATTGATGGTCATCAAGCTAGCAATCTGGGTCAAAGGTAGGTTGATACGTTGCCTCACATAGATCATCAAAAATGGCCAGATCATCGATGATCCAATCGTGCTAATCAACATTCCGTAAAACATTAAGCGTAATTGCTTTGGATATTCTTTTAATAGGTTTAATGGGTTGGTAAGCACAAAATTACCCTGACTAATTCTAAATTGATGCGAGCGCACCTTCAACGGGAAGTCCGTACGATTTAGCAATAATCTCTACAGGGTGAACCGCAGGTTTACCAGTGGCATGCGTGATCTGCCAACGGCAGGTTTCACTATCACACACCACAATTGGACTATCTGCCATGTCTTGTAATATGAATTGAAATAATGACTGCCCAACTTCCATGGCGATATCATATTTTTCTTTCTTATAGCCATAGGTGCCCGCGATTCCACAACAAGCAGCCTGACTGTCGATAATATTCAATTCAGGAATTAGATTCATAATTTGCAGTCCAGGTTTACCTATACGGTGGGCACGGTATTGGCAAGGAACGTGGTAGCCAAGCGTCAACGGAAGTGGATTAAAGTTCAGGTTAAGTGAGCCTTCCCCAAGAAGAATCAGTAAAAATTCATTAAAATCAACGGTATTTGTAGCAGTCAATTGTGAATTTTCGTCATGCATATCCAATAATTCTGGAGCTTCTTCCTTTAGTGTCAATGTACAGCCTGTCGAGGTTCCAATAATCGGGATGCCTTGACGGGCATAGTCCTCCAGATAACAATGTTATTTTCATGATATTTCCGGGCAGCATCAAACTCACCATTGGAAAGCAATGGAAGACCACAACAGTTCTGGGGTGGAACGATGACCTCGAATCCATTGGCTTCCAAAACATGCACCGCTGCCTGACCGATACGAGGTTCATAATATTCGGTTGAACAACCATAAAAGTAGACAACTTTACGAGATGTTTTCGTGGGTTTGGGATGATTATGAAACCAGGCAGTAAAAAGCTGGTCACTGAATTTTGGAAGGGGGGCAGAATGATGGATACCAAGGGCAGCTTCAGCTAGCCAGCGAGCTGGTCTAAGGTTTAGTGCATAGTTTGCTAGAGGTGAAATTGGATGTGCGATTTTACCTAAAAACTCGGGGCGAGCGACAAGATTATTTCTCAGGCGTAATCGTGAAGGAATTTTTCCTTGATTAATCATTGCTGCACGTGCACGGGCGTTAATCTCGGCTATTTTTACACCAGTGGGACAAACCATATTGCAAACCCAGCATCCGCTGCAGTAATCTACAGATTTATCAGGTGATGGCTGGTTTGATATGCGAAAACGACCAGCTTGTGGTCCTTCATATTTTGGTTCTGGGAATAGAACAGTCACCGCTGATACCGGGCAAGCGGTCGTGCAGATATTACATTTGATGCATTGATCGAGTGAAAATTCAGGTGAGGCTGGTTTTTCCTGGTCTTCCGTTTTCTGACTCGTTATGGCAGAGGACAGCATCATATTATTTCACTCGCTGATAAAGTTTCACCGACAGTAAAGCCAGTTGCTAATGCGATCCCTTCAAGAGAGTGCTCACGAATTGCATCACAATTTCCGATCGCACCACCAACTGCGTACAAGTTTTGAAAGATAACCTCATTTATTTTGTCAACTGGATGGAATGCGGAGTCAATACTCAAACCTGTTTTATAGATTAAATGACTACCTTTTGCTAGAAACTCATTTTGGAACCATCGAGTATGTTGCTCAGGGTAATTTATCGGCAATCCAAAGATCGTTTCCTGCGCATAGCCAGCCTCGTTTGTGGTGATCCCTCCGCCAAGAATACCACCCGTAGCCAGTATATAAGCCTTGGCAGCATGATGTATTTGTCGTGCGGCAGCTTCCGACCAAATTGCATTAATTACTTTACCATCACTACTAACTCTCGAAATCTCCATTCCATTATAGACAGCCCCATGGTTTCGTTCGATTGCTGCAACCAGAAGGTTTTATAGCCGCATACCTGGGATCGAAGGAGGTAATCCTGGAATTTCAAACACCGGTATGCCTAACGATGATTCCAGATGGTCCTTTACTTGCATAGGGTGCAATACTCCCAACACAGCCGGAAAGCCAATCCTACCAACACTTCTGGGCTTCGGTTTTAATGCATCGATTACTTCCTGTCTAAACTCAGGATTATCGAACAGGCGGGCGAGCACCACTCCGGAAATGATTTTTCGAGGTCGTAAAGATTTAAGCTCTAGTGTGATATCTTGTGCTAAGTAGTCGGTCACTGTGAATAAGATGGAACGAAACTTGCAATCATCAGGGCAAAGGAGACCCTGGAGATGCCCA
>CAZXPK010000206.1:0-4973 GCA_964642565.1 uncultured Anaerolineaceae bacterium | reverse complement strand
GAGGAGCGGAGAGTTAATAGTCTGGTGCAAATTGCGGTTAATGGTCGACTGCTTCCACTCACTGGTGGGATTGATGCACCTTTACATGATGGGGATGAAGTACTGGTCTTTTACGCCGCTTCCGGTGGCTAGCTAATATTAAGTATTTAGACATGGAGATTTGTGTATGATCATCATTAAAGTTCCCAAGACCAGAGAAGATTTTGAAGCTTATTATGATTTGCGTTACACCGTCCTGAGGAAACCTCTCGGACAACCAAAGGGAACGGAGAAGGATGATTACGAACCGATTAGCTACCATTTCATGGCTGTAGATGATGTGACGGGTGTGGTTGTTGGCGTGGTGAAGCTCTATGAAAAAGCGCCAGGCGTTGGACAGCTTTCCCACATGGCTGTCGCGGAAGATCGTCAGGGTGAGGGTATTGGGAAAATAATGGTCGAGGCCTTAGAGGTCAAAGCCCGGGAGCTGGGTTTTAAAAAATATGGCATGACCGCACGTGACAACG
Organism: uncultured Anaerolineaceae bacterium; assembly: GCA_964642565.1. GTDB lineage: Bacteria > Chloroflexota > Anaerolineae > Anaerolineales > UBA4823 > FEB-25. Next base: position 4,467 of record CAZXPK010000206.1, on the reverse strand, counting down.
TGATTGGTTTTTACAAAAAATGCGGCCATCGTGTGATAGAGCTTTCTTATGTTCTGCATGGACAAGTCCAGCTTTGGTGGATGGAGAAAAACCTGGTTCCGGAAAGTAAGAGTGAGAAGGTCTAGAAATGCACAAATTCGACCTTTTAATCAGATGTGGTTTCTTAATCGATCCAGCTAATGACCGTATAGGCCGGTTCGATATTGGGCTGGCGGGTGAACACATTGTTGCGGTGGAATCGGAACTTTGCCCTGACATCGCCTGTGAAGTATATGACGCCTCTAACAAATACGTCTTCCCTGGTTTAGTAGATACACATGTTCATCTAACTCCAGGTATCTGGTCATCCGGGTTCCAAATGATTGCCAAAGCTGGAGTCACGTGTGTATTAGAATGTTCCGGCTGGGTGGAAGATGTAATCGATGGCATGGTCCAGCATGGTAGTGGTATCAGCGTTGCTGCCCTCAACCGGCTAGACCCTAAAGTAACTATCAGTAGTTTAGATGCTAGCAAGATAGAACTCTCAAAATATCTTGATCACTCCTTAAAAGCTGGGGCTATAGGTTTTAAAATCCTTGGTGGTCATTTACCATTAAGCCCACAGACTATCGCTTCTGCCATAGAAGTGGCTAACGAAGCACAAGCTTACATCGCTTGTCATTGTGGTAGCACTGAAAATGGAAGCAACTTATTGGGTATGCTGGAAACCCTCGAATTGACCGGCGATTATCGCCTGCACATTTGCCACACCAATGCTTACTGCCGAGGATTAACCCACGGCTCTCCGGTAATAGAGAGTATGCTGGCATTGAAAGCATTAGCAACGCACAAGAATATGATCAGTGATTCAAATATGGCTCCATTCAACTACTGCGAGACCCGATTTGAAGGTGAGACAATCCGTGACCGGGTTACCCAAACATGGCTTAGAGCAGGTGGTTTCGAGCCGAACAGGGAGGGTTTATTGGCAGCTGCTATGCGGGGATATATGAGGGTTGTGAAGAGTGTTGATAAGGTAGCGGTCTATTTGGAACCCGAGGAAGGCGCTTGCTACCTGGAAGACTCTAATTTCGATGCCTGGGCCTCCTTCCCGGTCAATCACCGATCATCTGCATTTCTGATGGCTACAGAAAAAGATGAGATTGGACATTTTATTGTTACTGCCCTTGCCACCGATGGTGGTGGGATTCCACGCAATGTTTTGCTGAGTCACGGCCTGAGCCTGGTCAGGTTCGATGCCTTGACCTTTTCCGAGTTCGTTATGAAGAGCGCACGGATGCCTGCTTTAATGCTTAGTTTATCTAGTAAAGGTCATCTTGGTCAAGGCGCAGATGGCGACTTGATTGTTGTTGATCCGGATACGCATCAGGTACTATTAACTGTTGCTATGGGAAAAATCATCATGCGTCAAGGAAGCGTCATCGGTACAGGCGGAAGGATGATTACTACTCAAAGGGGTATTACGTCCTTGGAAGACAGAAAAATACCCTATAAGACAGTCGACTTATCTAGCAGTTTGCTATTCACGAAACTTACCCATGATGCTTGAAAGAAGGACCATAAAGTGAGCAGCGAGAAATTAATAGATATGGCATCTCTGGTAAACCGATACGTTGATGAGATGTTTTCTTTTTGCCAGGAAATCCTACAAGCACCAAGCCTCCCTGGTGAGGAGGGTAATACTGCTTTACTAATCTCTGCTGAAATGAAGCGTCTACGATATGATCGGGTGTGGATTGATCAATGGGGCAATGTTATTGGTTTGATTAAGGGAAATAATGCTGGTAAGTCTATCATGTTCAACGGTCATATGGATCACGTAGATCCCGGTAATCTGAAGGATTGGCCGTACCCACCTTATGGAGGTGAAATCCACAAAAGCCGTATATGGGGAAGAGGGGCAGCGGACATGAAAGGACCTTTAGCAGCGATGATCCATGCCTGTGGTCTGTTGGCACGTGAAGGTATTCGACCACCTGGTGATATCTATGTTGCTGCTGTTGTTCAAGAAGAGGTCGGTGGATTAGGGACTTATAAGCTTTCGCAGGATATTCACACCGATTATGCTGTGGTTGGTGAGGCTACAGGCAACCACCTCGCTTTGGGGCATCGCGGGAGGCTAGAAATTTTGGTGAAGGTGCAAGGACGTTCAATTCACGCGAGTATGCCTCAATTGGGAGTTAATCCTCATAGTGCTATGGCACGATTTATCCAATCGCTAGAAGGGCTTTATTTGAAAGAAGAAAATAGATATGGCCAATCAACAGTTGCCCCGACACTTATCTACTCGGATCAGAAGAGCAGCAATGTTATCCCAGGTGAAGTTACTTTGCACCTGGATTGGCGAAATGTGCCTGATGAAACTTACAACGATGTAATAGACCAACTTAGCCCGATATTGGACAGATGTTTAGCACAGGTTGATGGTAGCACAGGTGAGCTCCATATATATACTCAACACCTACTAACATGGACTGGGAAAACAGCATCATTTCCCTTTGTATTTCCATCCTACGGTTTAGATGATCGAAGTCCATTGGTGCAATATAGTCGACAAATATTAAGCCATGCATTATCACATTCAGTGGATTTGATTATTTGGCCTTTCGCAACAGATGGTGGCTATCTTATGGAAGCTGGAGTGCTCACTATTGGCTTTGGTCCAGCAGAAATAGAGCAATTACACACAATTGGCGAATCTGTACCATTGTCACTACTCAAGGATGGTATGTTGGGTTATGTGGCATTAGCACTAGAACTCGGTAAAGTTGAAACTTTAAGCTTATCTAAATTTCTTCATCCATAGGAGAGTGTGATATGTCATATGGATTTATAGGAAAAATTTTACATGTCAATTTATCCACTCAGTCTATACAAATAGAAGAGCCGAATGAAATCTTCTACAGACGATATGGAGGGGGCAGTGCAATGGGGACATATTACCTGTTGAGAGATCTGCCAGCAGGTGTTGACCCGCTTGGGCCGGAAAATATCTTAGCTATATTCGTTAGCCCTATAACAGGCGCACCTGTATCTGGACAAAGCAGAGTGACTGTTAGCGCTAAATCACCTTTGACAGGTGGGATTGGTGAATCACAAGCCGGTGGATTTTGGCCATCTAAGCTTAAAATGGCGGGCTTCGATGGTATTGTCATTACGGGTCAGTCAGATTTACCTGTTTATCTTTGGGTGCATGATGGAGATGCGGAGCTACGTAAAGCTGAGCACCTTTGGGGGAAGATTACAGGGGATGCAGAGCAGCTAATAAGACAGGAGATGGGTAATAGTCATGTTGAGGTCATGCAGATAGGACCAGGGGGTGAAAAACAAGTTCGTTTCTCGAATATTATTACTATGTTATGTCGGGCGAACGGACGAGGTGGGTTAGGTTCTGTTATGGGTTCAAAGAAATTAAAAGCAATTGCTGTTGAAGGGGCCAAATCCATTTCATTCCATGATCCAACTGCAATAAAAGAATTAGCCAAATGGGGAAAAGAAAATTTTGAAAATTCGGATATTTATGGTCTGGGTTTATATGGAACTGCAAACGTGCTTATCCCACAACAGGAAATGGGTAGTTTACCGACAAGGAATTGGAGTAGTGGGTCTTTTGAAGAGTACGAGAAGATTTCTGCTCCAACACTGACGAGAACTATTCTAAAAGAGAGGGATACCTGCTTTGCTTGTATCGTCCGGTGTAAGCGTGTTGTAGATGTAAAAGAAGGTGAATTCACTGTTGATCCGAAATATGGTGGACCGGAATACGAAACGCTTGGTGCCCTTGGATCATATTGCGGGATCAGCGACCTGTCTGCCATAGCCAAGGGGAATCAACTTTGTAACATGTATGGGTTGGATACGATATCATGTGGAGCGACTATTGCATGGGCTATGGATTGTTATGAGCGAGGGATAATCAATATAAAGGACACCTCTGGAATTGAACTTAAGTATGGTAATGCTCAGGCAATGGTTACTCTAGTAGAAATGATTGGTAAGAGGGAAGGTTTCGGAGACATACTGGCTGAAGGATCAGCGCGAGCGGCAAAAAAATATGGTAAGGAAGCAGAGGATTTAGTTGTTGCAGTCAAGAATCAAGAACTGCCTGCCCATATGCCAGAGGCGAAGAGATCCTTGGCATTAATCTATGCTACAAACCCTTACGGTGCAGATCATCAGTCCCATGAACATGATACATCATATACACCTGAGTTCAGTTATAGTGAAAGGATGGCCGAAATTGGTTTGATGGACCCTCAGCCTGTAAAAGATTTAGGAGCTCAAAAAGTACACTACAGCCTTTACACTCAATGGGTTTACAGCGCATGCAATAGTTTATGCGTTTGCCAGTTTGTTTACGGACCAGCCTGGCAACTTTATTCAACTGACCAGCTGGGTAAACTGATTAAGGCTGCTACCGGGTGGAATTTTAGTTTATTTGAACTGATGAAGATCGGCGAACGAACA
>CAZXPK010000205.1:0-4983 GCA_964642565.1 uncultured Anaerolineaceae bacterium | reverse complement strand
GCCTATCAGGCATTGGTGAAGTACTTTGAGCACCTTCAAACTGTGACCACCAACGACGCCGGCGTATGGAAATTCCCCAATGGTGAAGCTTATTACACCTATGCCCTGAACCACTATACCAGCACCGATCTGACAGCCGAACAAATCCATGAATTAGGACTGCAAGCGCTGGATCGTATCCATGCAGAGATGCGTACAATCTTTGACCAGCTCGGCTATCCTCAGGATGAAAGCATCCCTGAATCCTTCGCACGCGTCGCAGCTGATAGTGGAAGCCTCTCCGGAGATGAAATTGTACAAGGTTATGAAGAGATAATCACGGCTGTCGACCAGAATATAGGTATTGCATTTGACCTGCGGCCCAACATAGGTGTGATCGTTATGGGAGGCCCAACAGGTGGATATTACACACCTCCCGCAGTGGATGGCTCACGACCGGGCATGTTCTATGCTCAAGATACTGGCATTGTTCCTAAATATAGCATGCCCACCCTGGCTTACCATGAAACCATCCCGGGGCACCACTACCAGATAGCTATTGCCCAACAACTGGATCTGCCATCTTTCAGGCGAGGAGCGGATTTTACCGCCTATGTGGAAGGCTGGGCATTGTATGCAGAACGACTGGTGGCAGAGCTGGGTTTCTATAAGAATGACACCTATGGAGACCTGGGACGCCTGCAGGCAGAAGCATTTCGGGCGGCCCGATTGGTGGTGGACACCGGCATGCATGCCAAACAGTGGACTTTTGATCAGGCGGTCGATTTCATGGTCGAAAATACCGGAATGCCGGAATATTCAATGCAGGGGGAAGTGAGCCGCTATATCTCCCTGCCCGGTCAGGCTACGGCTTATTACATCGGTTATACTAAGATCCTGGAATTGCGCCAGCGAGCAATGGATGAGCTAGGCGACCGATTTGACCTGAAAGAATTTCACAACCTGCTCCTGGGGAGCGGAGCAATGCCGCTGCATATTCTGGAGCAGGTAATGAACCAATACATCCAATCCAAGTTAGCGGGAGAGTGATGCGGATGAAAGACCTGATCTTTGCCTTCATGATGGGCTCTGGAGAGGCAGAACCAGATGCCTTGAGACTGGCACGCAGCATCCGCACCTTTGGCGGAGAACTGTGCTTTAATCCAATCTGGATGCTCAGCCAAAGGAGAGAGGGTGACCTCTCAGAGGCAACCAGGCAGGAGCTGTATTCCGTAGGGGCGCGGCTGATCACATTCGATATGGACCTGGATGGCGTAAATTTCCCTTTCGCAGCTTACGTGACTGCGGCAGGCATTGCCGAGGGGCTGGCACAAGGTGAAGCGAGTTACCTGGTAATGATGGCGGCAGACACATTGGTGCTGCAACCGCCTACTGAATTCCTACTGCAAGCTGGAAAGAGCCTGGGAGGCTGCCCGGTGCACCTGAAACTGCTTGGTTCTGATTTTAACCAACCGATTGACGAATTTTGGGGGTTGATCTACCGCGACTGCCAAGTGGACGTGGAAAAGGTGTTTGCCATGCAGACCATCGTGGATGAACAGGCAGTACGGGCTTATTTCAATGCCGGATTGCTGGTCGTCCGCCCAGAACGGGGATTATTACGAATCTGGCAATCAAACTTTGAACGTTTATTCCGCTTACCGGAATTCGAAGCATATTACCAACAGAATGAACTGTACAAAATATTCATGCACCAGATGGTGCTGGCTGGGAGCATTTTATCCGGGTTGAAACCGGAGGAGTTCCAGCAATTCCCATTCGAATTTAATTACCCGCTCCACCTGCATAGGCGGGTGGCGGCTAACCGAAGACCAACCAGCTTGAAACAGCTCGTGACCTGCCGCTTTGAGGACTACGGGGAGTTTTTCGGCAGCCCTGACCTGGGCGGACTAATTCAGATAGAAAAACCTCTGAATGACTGGCTACAGGCGCAATTAGAGTGAATACGGGTACGGGCCTGGTATTTACGACGGATAAAAGAAATGGATAGGCTGTCATCCACGCAAATCCGGGAGATGCGGAAGGAGGAGCTTGCTTTCGCAGCTGAATGTACTGCGGCAGAAGGCTGGGTGAGCGAAAACAGGGCCACTCTGGAGGGTTTCTTTCTCAAAGATCCCAAAGGTTGCCTGGTGGCAGAGGAAAAAGGACAGCCGGTGGGGATTTGTTTCGCCACCCTCTATGGAAAAAGCGGCTTCATTGGTGAATTGATCGTGCGCCCAGAAGCACGCGGGAGAGGTGTGGGAGCAAAATTGCTTAATCATGGCGTGCGGGTTTTGAAAGACCGGGGGGCAGAGACAATTTACCTCGATGGAGTGGTCAAGGCAGTGGAGCTGTATGAGCGTAACGGGTTTCACAAGGTTTGCAGGTCATGGAGGTTTTCAGGGCAGCTAACCGGAAAACCTGGCTCACATGTGCGCCGGATGGCAATTAGCGATCTGGAACAAGTTTATGCGCTCGACAGGCTGTCATTTGGGGCGGAGCGGAGTTTCTTCCTCAAGCGGCGACTTGAATTATTCCCCGAGCTGAGTCATGTAATGATGGATGGTGGAAGGGTATCTGGATATATATTGGGTCGAAGTGGCGAAAGCTGGGTATCGGCTGGACCATGGGTGGTAAAGGAAGATACCGAAAACCCCGCGGAGCTGTTGAGTGCTCTTGCGCTCGAAGCTGGAGATAGACCGATCAACATTGGAATTTTAGAAACCAACCATCAGGCTTGTGATCTAGTGCGAAGGTTGGGCCTCAAGGCACGCCTTGACAGCCCATGGCGGATGGCAATGGGCAGCTCCAGCGACTTGGGTGCATCACCAAAATGCTACGCGGTGGGTTCTGCAGCAAAAGGCTGAAGTAATTTACAGCCATTATAAGTAAATTAAAATAGGCGACCCCCCTTTCGAGAGGTCGCCCTTTAACAATCTTGTCTCGCCCTTGGAGGAGGCAGATGAGACCCTGGTAATATTTACCGCAAAAAATGGCTTGCGCGATAGCGAGGCAAGTGGTGGGGGGGTTGGAGGTTGATTTCAATATGGCTTTGAAGCTCATTCAGGCTGTACTTGAACTGGGCGTCTGCCAGAGCCTGCACAACGACAGTGCCTGGTTTTGTCACCCAGAAGTCCCGGCATGGTTCCAGGATATAATCTTTCAGGTCACCTTCCTGGGTAATCCACAAGGTACCACTCGTGCAACCGATCACATCAGCGCGCCGGTCACCTTCTATGCTCCACATTTTGTCTTTGCCAAGGGTGATCTCAGTAAGTGTGTGTAGGTTTTCTTGTGTGTTTAACATAGCATTACCTCCTAATAATCATTCGATACCTATTGTATACAAAACACCCGAAAATAACAGATGCAAATAAATGGAATTGTAACCATAACAGTTATTTTATCATTGAACTGTACTGCTTTTGAGATATAATAACTGTACCCTAATGAGTGGCCTATGATGACAAATCAACCCAAACAAGACGCATTTTTGTACGAACAAGTAGCCTCAGAGCTGGCCGAGCTGATCCGACAGGGGACATTTCGAGCAGGCGAGCGGATTCCATCTGTCAGACAGCTCAGCCGGCAGCGTAAAATCAGCATTACGACGGTATTACAGGCTTACATGTTGTTGGAGAACCAGGGATTAATCGAGACACGCCCGCAATCGGGTTATTACGTACATTCGAAGCTACCCCAGCTGCTGCCCGAGCCAGAAATGTCCACCCCGGTGCAAGACCCTACACTGGTCAGCGTGAGGGAGCTGGTGATGATGGTGTTGAAGGATTCGACCAACCCTTACCTGATCCAGCTGGGCGCAGCCATCCCCAACACCGAGCTGGTGATACCGACGAAGTTAAACCGGATTATGGCATCCTTACCACGTAAGGTCGAACATCAATATAACTACTATGACATTCCACCTGGAAATGAAGCCTTACGTATTCAGATTGCCCAACGGGCGGTGGGGATAGGCTGCAATATCACCCACGCGGATGTAGTGACGACCTCCGGATGCCTGGAAGCATTCACACTCAGCTTGAGGGCGGTATGTCACCCTGGAGATACGGTGGCGATCGAATCACCCATGTATTTCGGCGTACTACAGGTGTTGGAATCGCTTAGCTTAAGGGCGCTCGAAATCCCCACCCACCCACGGGATGGGATCAGTCTTTCAGCGTTGAGATTTGCCATTGAACATAACTCCATCCAGGCCTGTCTGGTACTATCGAACTTTAATAATCCGTTGGGGAGCTGCATCCCGGATGAAAATAAGCAAGAGCTGGTGGACCTTTTAACGCGCCATGAAATCCCCCTCATCGAAGGGGACGTGTGCGGTGAGATATATTTCTCGGGTGTGCGTCCAAGTTTATGCAAAGCTTATGACCGTAAGGGATTGGTCCTTTTATGCTCCTCCTTCTCAAAAGACCTGGTGCCGGGTTACCGGGTTGGATGGGTGGTACCGGGCAGGTTCAAGCCAACGGTTGAGTGGCTCAAATATACAACCAATGTTGCCACCGCAACCCTGCCCCAGGTGGCGATTGCTAAATTCCTTGAGTCGGGGGGGTATGACCACCATCTACGCAGCATCCGCAGGTTGTATGCTAGTTTTGTATCACAGCTATCCCAAGCGGTTATGCGATATTTTCCGGAAGGTACGCGCGTCACCCGACCGAATGGTGGGATTGTGCTGTGGGTGCAGATGCCCGATTATGCTGATTCACTTGTGCTTTACAAGCAGGCCTTGCAAGCCGGAATCACCCTGGCGCCGGGATATATGTTCTCCGCTACGGAGCAGTACCGAAATTTTATCCGCTTGAATGCAGCCTGGTGGTCCTATGAGACTGACCGGGCAATGAGTCGGTTAGGGGAACTAGTGGCAGAGCAGGGTAAGCCCCATCGTTAAAACGCTTAGGCACATAGAGACGTCATGCGTTTTTACTAAGGCTGGTCTCCAATATACACATTATCAGGTCAGCGTGTACGGGCGTCTTTCCAGAT
>CAZXPK010000204.1:0-5097 GCA_964642565.1 uncultured Anaerolineaceae bacterium | reverse complement strand
ATGGGCTAGGCGGATGATCGATTCCATCCCCGAAAATTCATCGCCGTGGATGCAGCCATTCAAACAAAGGATCGGCCCCGGAGTCTTACCCCGCACAAGGATAACCGGGATGCTGATCGGAGTTCCATCGACGCGCGTGGTAACAACCACATCTCCATACGCACGTTCGCCTGGCTTAGCTTGGGCTGTTCCAATTTGAAAAACATCGTTCATTCCCATATCCTCCATTTATATAGATGGTAAAAATATTTGGAACCTTACAGCTTTTATCAGGTGTTAAGATGCGTATTGTCCATTTTCGCACCTTAAAGAAAATTTACATTCCAAATATTATATTCGTAATGTAAATATAATACACCCGGCTGAATGAAAAGTCAAGTATTGACAATCGTGTCATAGTTTGCTATTATTTACATAGTGCAAACGAATTTTATCATACGAAAACAAGTATTTTGTAACCCAAAAGACACCACCCAAATCTAGAAATAGGTCGTCTTTTCTGATCATAACATTGAACTTCGCCTTGATGTTTATGCTCCATACTATAATCACTAGGATATAATATAATTCACATAGTGAATAATTTTAGATAATTGAGGTAAAGAATATGGTAGATGATAAAAAAGATGTGAAGGAAAATTACATCATTTCCTCATTGGTTAAAGGCTTGGAAATACTTTCGGTTTTTTCCGTCAATAGACCAGAGTTGAAGATCTCCGAAATTGCTGCAATCACAGGTTTAAACCAGAGTACAGTCTTTCGCTTCATATATACACTCGAGCGATTAGGATATCTGGTGCGGGATGAAGATAGTAAGAAGTATCATTTAAGTGTGCGTATGTTGACACTGAGTTTACCCGTTCGTGAGAGCCTCAACCTTCGCGAAGCTGCCCTTCCGCTAATGTTCGAATTGTCAAGGCGAATCAATGAATCGTCCAAAGTTGCAGTTCTGGATGGAGTAGAGATCGTTACAATTGCCGTCTCAGAGGTGATTGACAAAATGGTTCACCGCACACCGGTCGGGCATCGTTCACCAGCGTATTGTACTGCCCTAGGAAAGGTGTTGATTGCCTACCAGCCAATTGAAGATTGGAACCGTATCATCTCCAAAATTGATTTTCTTCCTCACACCAAGACTACGATTATTAACCCCGAAAAATTTCGCGACGAGTTGCTTAAAACCCGAAAAAATGGTTATAACTGCCAGGATGGCGAATATATCCCCAATTTTGGCGCTATTGCTGCGCCAATTTTTGACCATACTGGTCGGATTGCTGCGGCGATCAATATCTCTGGTTTATCGCTACAAATTGTAGAAGGTGAAAACCTAGCTCCATTGCTGAACGAATTGTGTAACACAGCTCGTAATATTTCAACCGCTCTTGGTTATAACAAGGACTTGCCCCGGATACAACGCTGATTGGCCTTGCGGAGTAAGACCAAAAATAGTGAGTAGGGCAGTTGTATTCTGTGACGTGTTTACCTACCAATGAGTTGGTTTTACGCGGTTTATTTAATTGAGCCGTGATTTAACGGCGTGCAAATTGTTGAAAGGATGCAACGTGATATAACATGACTGCTTACCGCATGCAAAACAACACAAAGCGGGGAAATATATTTACGATTTACATTAACGGACAACCAGCTCAAGCTTACCCTGGAGAAACATTAGCAACAGCTCTAATGGCGAATGGAATACGCACTTTTCGCCATACAGCAATTAGGGGAGAGCCACGCGGCTTGTACTGTGGGATGGGCATCTGTTTTGAGTGCTTGGTCACAGTTAATGGACGAGCTAACTTACGCGCCTGCCAGACTCTGGCTCAACCTGACGATACTGTGGAGTGTAAAAGTTGATCAATCAATTATCTCCCACTCCCTTGACGGTGATTGGCGCTGGACCAGCTGGTATCCAGGCGGCCTATGCGGCTGCCCAGGCAGGCGTTGAAGTGACTGTGATTGATGAGAACCAGTTCCCTGGTGGGCAGTACTATCACCAGGCACCCCCCGAAATAAAGGTTCCTGAAAACTGCCAGCATGCCGAAGCTGACTCTGTTTATGCGTTACTGGATCACCCCAAGATTAAAGTGCTGAACAACCAGGTGGTGTGGGGCGTATTCGAGGAGCGCATGCTGGCATTGTCCGATCATCAGGCTACAACCCAACTCCAGGTCGACCGGGTGGTACTGGCAACAGGTGCGTATGAGCGTCCCCTGGCTTTTCCAGGCTGGACCCTGCCGGGCATCATAGGCGCTGGCGCTGCCATGCGCATGGTGAAGACACAAGGCCTATTACCTGGCAAACGCATCTTGCTGGCTGGCCTGGGCGCGTTGCAATTGCCGCTGGCAAGTCTGCTGCTCGAGTTGGGGGTGGACGTAGTCTGTATCGCTGAAGCCACAGATCCGATGAGTAAATTGACCTATTTGCCGCCCATGCTTGAGAATCCTTACCGATTGAAAGAAGCCATCTCCTATTTCCGGACGATTCGCAAGCATAAAGTCAAGTTACTCTTCCATCATGCGATTATCCGAGCGGAGGGCAGAGAACAGGTGGAGCGTGCTACCATCGCAGCCCTGGATGGTGATGGCAGACCCATCTCCGGTACGGATAAGACCTTCGATGTAGATAGCGTCTGCCTGGGTTATGGCTTTTTGCCACTCTTCCAATTACCAGTGGCGTTCGGTTGCCAGCTTCGTTATGATGCGGATCTACGCTGGTATGTTCCTGAGCATAATGAGACCATGGAGACGACCGTCCCCGGCATCTTTGTGGCTGGCGATGTCACCGACATGGGCGGCTCGGTTGTCGCTGCCGATGAAGGACGCGTTGCCGGTTTGACTGCCGCGCACCAGCTTGGTGGGCTGGATGCTGTTACCTACCAGCGCCAGCTCCAGCCTGCTTTAGCCAAGCTGCGCCGCTTGAACCGCCTCGCCAATGCTTTACAAAAGATTTATGCCTTTCCAGCAGGCTTGGCTTTCCTGGCAGATGATGAAACCACCATCTGCCGTTGTGAGGAGATCACTCTGGGCAAGCTTAAAGAAGTGCTGGGTGAGGGGGTCGAGAACCTCAGCCAGGTGAAGCGGTTGTCACGAGCTGGGATGGGCTATTGTCAAGGCCGTAATTGCAGCGTACTGGTGGCGCCGTATGTTAACAAAATCTGCGGACAGCCATTGAGCGCTGTTGGTCCCTTCACCGTTCGCCCACCCATTCATCCAGTTCCACTGGAGGTTATCACCTCTGGTGCGCTCATGGAGTTTGACCAGTGAGGAGCTTCTTGTGAATTGTTATGGAGATATTTTATGAGCACTGAAGCACATGATGTGGTGATAATTGGCGGAGGCATCATTGGCATTTCTATGGCCTATTTCCTGGCCAAGGAGGGCGTTGATGTATGCGTCGTCGAGAAGAAATCGGTAGGCATTGAAAGCTCTGGGCGATGTGCAGGTGGAATCGGCCAGAGCCACCGCCAAGCCCCTGACCTGCCGATTGCCCAGTTTGCGGTGAAAATGTGGAAATCCATTTCAGATGAGATGGATGTGGACATTGAGTTCCGTCAGCACAACAACCTTCGCTTGGCGATGAGCGAAGAACACGCCGATAGTCTGCTAGAGATGGTCAAATGTGAAACTGCTGGCGGTCTGGATGTCCGTTGGTTGGATCGTGCCGAGACTAAAGCGCGTGTCCCTTACATCAAAGAAGTCTATCTCGGCAGCGTGCTTAGCCCCACCGACGGTTCTGCCGAACCATATGTCTCCTGCATTGCGCTGGCGCGTGCTGCCCGCCGCCTCGGTGTAAAGATCCACCAAAACCGCGAGGTAACTAACCTCCAGATAGTAGATGTCAAGGTGCAAGGGGTTCTGACACCCCAAGGCCCTATCGCCGGCCGGTATGTGGTAAACGCTGCTGGCGCATGGGCTGCTTCCATAGCTAAAATGTCGGGGATAAGCGTCCCGGCTACCAATAAGCGTTCGCACTTGTTGGTCACCGAGCACTTGCCACATTTTATTGACCCGTTTCTCAGCACCGATATCTATGGCTACTTCCGCCAGACTTTGTCCGGCAATGTCCTGATCGGCTATCCTGCCAGGCCGCTGGTCAATCCAGAAGACCGCCGGGTGACTTACGAAGCGATCGACATCGGGGCTAAACGGGCGAACACGATTATTCCTCGATTGAGAGAGGTTTCTCTGATCCGCAGCTTTACTGGGTATACCGTCTGGACACCCGACTTACTCCCTGTGGTCGGTCCGATCAGGCAAGTCGAAGGTCTGTACATTGCGGCTGCTTTTTGCGGCTTGGGTTTTGCCATAGGACCTGGCATTGGCAAGCTGATGGCTGAGCTTATCTCTACTGGCAAAACCACAGTGCCAATTGACGCCTATCGACTGGAGCGTTTTGATAATCATCGGGCAGAAAATCCCTAACAAGAGGCTCGTAATACAGTTGATTTGGATATGGGGAACCACTCTATCCAGATTTATTTTGATAAGGAGAAAAATAGTAATACACAGCCGAAATACATTACCTTTGATGCTTATGGTACGTTAGTGAACTTTCAATTGAGTGAAATTACCCTAGAGACCCTTAGAGACCAGGCCTAGAATATCGACAGTAAAGCATTTCTAAATGAACATAGGGACAGGCGATTCGACGATATTTTGGGAGAGTATCGCACTTACGAAGCGGAACTACGCCGTTGTTTAGCCACATGATGCGCAAGTATGGCCTTGATTATAGCGAGGATGATGGCGACCGAATGATTGCTGCCATTCCAACCTGGGGTCCCTTCCCGGATGTACCTCCTGTATTACGTAAGCTGCACCAGTATTGTAAGATCGTATTCATTTCTAACGCTGAAGACCGCTTGATCGAGAAAAACATTGAGAACAATGGCGTCCCTTTCGATAACTACATCACTGCAGAACAAACCCGGGCTTATAAGCCTTCCCCAATAATCTTTGATTATACGCTTAGAAAATTGGGTTGTGACAAATCCGAAATCTTGCACGTTGCTCAAGGCTTTGATTATGACATCATGCCCGCCCACGAATTGGGGTGGAAGGCTGTCTGGATAAATTGTTATAACAAGGTGGGTGA
>CAZXPK010000203.1:0-5210 GCA_964642565.1 uncultured Anaerolineaceae bacterium | reverse complement strand
CTGCAAAACCCTGATCACGGGTTCAAATCCCGTCGACGCCTCTCAGAGCTGCTCAGTAGGGCAGCTTTTTGTTTTCTTGAAATTGCAGCTTGCCGGCAGGCAGACCACAAAGCTTTAGACGAGGCAAGAAGGGATAAGGGATAAACCCTGGGAAAACCTCTATCGGCAATAGAACTCACGGTGGAAAATATCTACTTACTATGGATATCTTTGATGTCACCAAAGGTATTAATGCTCAATATCCACTGGGATCCAAGATCAAATTGGATGAATTCTGAGCTATCAACAGGTGAATATGAGTACGTCTGTCCGTCGGCATCAAAGGTGACCTGATAGGCCTCATGTCGGTCACCTTGCTGTTGTCCAGCTTGCAAGCTGGTTAGAGGCCACTGCGGGTTGTTGTCGTTGCCTTTGGCGATCGCGGTATTAACCACAGTCCAATCCAATACCGTGAAATCGCAATAGCTGGCATAAACGCGATATTCGCAATCCTGGACTACCTTACCCGCGCCGCTACCCACATCAATTGTATAGGGAGTTCCGCATACTTCAGTAGCCTTTGGAGCAGGAATGTTGCTTGTTTCTTTATACTCATCCTGGCATGATACATCCTGTGCTTGCGATGGCACATCCACACTCCAAGCACTTTTTTGAACAGGCAGCTTTTCGAGAATGTCAATGGAGAGCTGCCACTGCATGCCAGACACGCTTGCCGTGACATCACTTGTTCGGCTATTCATGACGATAAAGGCGATTAAGGATGCAAGACAAAGCAGCCCCAAGGCAATCCCACCGATGATTAGCCAGATCGGATTCTTTTTTGACACAGCGGTAGGGGTAGCGGTGGGCTGGGTCGTTTCAACCAGATTACCTCCGCAATGAGGGCAACGCTGTGCGTTGGCTTTTACCGGCTGGTTGCAGAATGGGCAGGGTTTATCGGGCACCGGGGCGGTTTCATAAGCGCCAAGCACCTCTCCTGCATGCCGAGCCAGACCGGCCTGGATATCCCCACCGCACTGGATGCAGAGTTTTGTACCTGCCGGGTTGAGGACATTACAGTAGGGGCAATGGATGGCTGGACCCTTTTTAGCTTCATCCAGTTTTTCCTTATCAGTGATTAGCTCTTGTTGGTCAGGTAGCTCGAACTTGTCATCCTGGGATATGGGCGCGCCGCAATTTGTGCAGACACGTTTCATCCCAGGGTTGATGGTGCCACAGTGCTTGCAGGTCCATTCCAATTCAACATACCCAAGTTCTTTTTCTGTCATGGGAGCAATTCCTCATCAATTTCTATTCAGTTCTTTATTCATCTCTTTCGATTGTAGCAATTCCAATCACCAAATGGAGCAAGACGTGATAATTGGTTTCTGAACAAACATCCTGATCGTTATCAGACCTTACTGTTCTTGATTTTACTCTGATATAGCATTTATGAATGGTTTCTGAGTGGTAATGTCAGGGTAAGGGACTGTGCTACTCAAATGACCTATCAGTTATGACCGTGCTCGCGCTCCACAATACCCACACCTTTGTCCTCCCCCTGATAGAGAAGGACAATTCCGAAAGTTTTCAGCAGGGCTTCGGGAGTTAGAATTTCATCACCAGGACCAACCGCAACCACTTCGCGAGCGAGGAGCATCGCCTGGTTACACTCAGCAGCTAATTGAATGTCATGGGTGGCAACCACGATCATGGCTCCACGTTGGCGTTCTTCATCCATAATGTGCGAGAACAGCTCACGACCGGAGGCATCCAAGTTTGAGGTGGGCTCATCCAAAACAATCAGGTCCGCCTGGCGGGCCAGTACCTGTGCCATATAAACCCGCTGCTGCTGCCCTCCAGATAACATACGCAACGGAGCATCGCGCAGGTCTTCGATGCCCATACGTTGCATGGAGGCAGTGATGATCTCCTCGTCAATATGGGTCATACGACCAAATAACCCCTTTTCAGTGAAGCGCCCCATCTGCACAACATCTTTCACACGCAGTGGAAGGATGAAACCTGAGTCGTGGAACTGGCTTAGATAGGCCAGTTGGTGGGGGTTTTTCCCAGGTGGGTTACCCAAGACGGTGATTTCGCCCTTGATGGGTGGCAATAATCCAACAATCGTCTTTAGCATGGTGGTTTTTCCCGAACCATTGATACCCACCAGAGCGAGCGACTCACCGCAAGTGAGCCCAAAGTTTACCTGCGGCACGATGACCTCTCCCTGGTACCCGATATCCAGATCATGGGCAATTACGCATGTAGATAAAGAACTGTCAGGAATGGCCGGGGCGGGTTGCATGGGTTAACCTATATGGGGCGAACCAAAAGTGGACAGAGGTCGGCTGCGCAGGAAAAAAACCAGGAAAAAGATCAGGGTGGCTACCAAAACGATTGAGGCGCCTGCAGCCAGATTAAAATGGTAGCTGACCAGCAAACCGAAATAGACCGATAATGATCCAAAACCAGCCGCCCAGATCATCATGCTCTGGACACGACGGGCGATCAACGCTCCCGCACCAGCTGGTGCGAGCAGCATGCCAAACACCAGCAGTGTCCCCACCGTCTGGAAGGAGGTGATCACTGTCAGGGCGACCAGTGCCAGCATGATGTTGTGATATAAACTTGCCGAGAAGCCGGCAACTTGTGCCTGTTCTGGACTGAAACACAGCATCAGAAAGGGGCGGGCGCAAACGATAACAGTGACAAGGATAACCAGCGTAGCAGCCAATTGGATCAACAATGCGCCAGGGGTGATGCCTAGAATCTCACCAAAGAGAACTCGCACAAGGTCTCCGCTGAATGAGTTGGATCGTGAGACGATCACAACCCCCAAAGCCAGCATACCCACGAATAATAGCCCGATAGCCGTGTCGGAGCTCAAACGCGTCCGGCGGGTGATAAGGCTGATTCCGCCGATCATCACTAACGCACCGACAGTTGCTCCGAGTATGCCCGGAAATCCCAATAATAATGCCAATGCGATACCTGGTAAAACACCATGGGCGAGGGCATCACCGATAAATGCCAATCCACGCAACACAATAAAGGTGCCAATGATCCCGCAGGCGATGGACACCAAGACCCCGGCCAATAGGGCATTGAGCATGAAGGTATTGGATGAAAATGGTGTAACGAATATGTTCATGTTAGCGAAGGTTTTCCACAATTGTCTGAGCTAGATTGCGCATAAATGTAAAATACGAACCATCCGAGGGAAGGATATGAGTAGCCAGCTCAACGACTTTCACACCCGTCTCCTTGCCAATGGCATCTGAGATGGCTGCTGGTGTACCCAGCTCGGAAAAAATTGTCTTTACCTGATTTTCCTGGATCAATGTCTTCAAAGAGGCCAGATCAGCAGCGGACACCTCCGCCTGGGAGGTGAGGCTGGGGATGATGGCTCCCACTAGCTTGAACCCGTAGCGCTGGGCAAAGTAGCCGAGTGAATCGTGACCGGTGACCAATTTTCGGTTTGCTTCGGGCAGACTATTTACTTGGGTAGCTATTTCTGTATTTAAACTGTCAAGTTGGTTTTCAAGGTCCTGAGCCCGAACCGAGACGTCCAGACCCAGGTCCGTTTTGATCTTTCCCACCAACGCAACCAGCACTTGCTTCATTGTCAACGGGTCTGTCCAAAGATGCGGGTCGGATGCTCCCACCATTTGATCGGGGCCGCCATTGGGAATGCCTTCTCCCTGGCCTACCTTGCGGATGGTGATGTAGTCAGAAGCGATGAAGGTTTTTACCCCTTGCGCTTCAGCCAGTGATAAAGTTTTCTCCAAACCGCCTTCCAAGCCCAGTCCGTTCTGTACGATCAAATCAGCTTTATTCAAGGTCTCGATATCTTTCGCCGAAGGTTCCCACTCATGTGGATCCTGCCCGTTGGGGATGAGCACGATTACATTGGCTTCCGTGCCGATCAGGTCATTAACCAACGCTCCCAGGATCGAGTAGGTGACTACAACCGTCTTTTTACCTTCCTGCCCAGTTGATGAAGCAGATTGGCAGGCAACGATCAATAGTAGAATGATGAGCAATATACAGATAGCTTTTTTCATTGTCCTTGCCCTGATTATCCATCGAAATGGACGCAAATCGTTTTCATTATAGCATGGGTTATCTTGCGGTCATGGATTGTTGAAAGAAATCCCCGATTGGAAATAATGAGCTAATCAGCCGGATTCTTAGCATAAAAATAGAAACTCGAAGAACAAAGATAAGGGTGGGCAATCATTGCGTTGTCTAAATAACTCCTGAATAATCCTGAAATAAATTTAGGCTATTATTTTCATAATCGGGAGGGCAAGTTAGGATGCCATCCGACGGAGGTGGTAAGCCCATGGGTGACCTCACGAGTGGAATGACCACCCATGCACACCGGCAGCAACGCAATCCACAAGCAGTGCAGGAACCACGCAAGTCAACTCAATGTTACTTCAGGTACTGATCCAGATGCTGGAAATGAGGAGCCAGACGAGAGGGTAGACAGGATTGAGATATCAACATCAGGTTTCGCTTCACGGCAATCATGCACAGGCATGACTGCCTTTTTGATCTTCATGGAGCGATTGTTTTAAAAATATTGTGTGTTGATCACGCGTGTGATTCAGAGCATATGAAAAATTCATCTCACCCTCCCTTCCCATAGACTCCAGATCCGGAGAATCCACTTTTACATTCTGGAATCCTTCTTCATCTTCATCAAACGAAAGATAACCCAATATTCGTGAAGGAAAATATGAGGGAGGATAAAGCGCTTCTGAATTCGTAGTATCTGGAATCCTGGAGCCTGGAACCGCGGGTGATTTTTTGATGGATTTTAATTGTTCCGCTGGCTCATCCTCGAAAGACACAATGATCGAGCCCGACTCAGTGGTACGCCATGACAAGGCGTTGATATGTCTAAGCTGGGACAAGTGCCTGTAAAGCTGCACCTGGCTTTTACCGGTGAGAGTGCCAAGCTCCTGCATGTTCAGGGTGGGTGTGACCCATCCACCCCAAGCCAAGCTTCGTAGCTGAATCCAGGTTACAAGGACTGTAGGGGGTAAATGGGGATTGAAGATCATACGAGTGGGGATGAAAATCCCACGAGGAGGTCGCAGGGAGCTGGTCAACATAATATCACCGTAATGGTTTCATAAAAAATCGAATCGGAACGATTATTCTACCTGAGGGGGGTGAGGCTGATTGGTGGACAGATGAATGAACCATAGTGTTAT
>CAZXPK010000202.1:0-5212 GCA_964642565.1 uncultured Anaerolineaceae bacterium | reverse complement strand
TTCTTCCTCTTGTGTGAAATTGTACAATTTGATATACTCACACGATGAGTAGATATGAAAACGCATAAACCCCACTACATCGGTACGCTTTCCCCTGAAATGGCTTTGCTCGGTTTGCTCTATGGCGAGCCAGGGCATGGCTATGATCTACACCGCAAGGTAATCACTGATCTGGGACAGGTCTGGCATCTTAGTCAGAGTCAAGCCTATGCTATTTTGAAACGACTAGAAACTCGGGGAGACATCTCAATGGAAGAAATACCACAAGAAAAACTACCTCCCCGCCAGATGTTTCACATGACCCCGCAGGGCCGCAAATGTTTTTTGGATTGGTTGGATACCCCAAGCGGGGGCAGCGTCCGTGCCATTCGTATGGAGTTTGTCACCCGACTATATTTTCTGAGACTGTATCAGCCAGAAAAAATCGCGCAAGCATTCGAGCGACAAAGGGTAGAGGCAACCAACCATCTCCAGCGGTTGAAAAAAACGTGCGCCGGACTTCCGTGTGAACAAATCTATAACCGTATGAGCCTGGAAATGCGCCTGAAACAGTTAAAAGCTGTGCTAGAATGGCTGGACGAGTGCCAGAAAACCTTTCAGCAAGACTAAAGCCGCTTTATCTTATCTACCTGACGAGTCTATGATTTCATTCAATAACGCTTACAACCTCACCCTGGAACATATTCAACCCCTCGGTGTGGAAACTGTGGGGCTGCTGAACGCTTCAGAGCGAATTGCTGGACAAGATTTCCTGGCGCGGGTAGATGCACCCTCTCTGAATGTCTCTTTGAAAGACGGGTACGCCATACTGGCGGCGGATATTTGCAATGCTAATTCAGAATCCCCGGTGCGATTAAACCTGGTTGGAAGCATCGCAGCCGGAGGAGATTGGCAAGGGATTCTAACCTCTGGTGATGCGGTGCGTATCTTGAGCGGGGCGCCACTTCCGCAAGGTGCGGACGCAGTGGTGTCGGAGGAATTTACCCAAGGCCTACCAGGGACTGTCCAAGTGATGAGACACGCTGAACCTGGGCGCAATGTTTTACGTCGGGGTACGGATGTTCAAGTCGGACAGTTGATGGTTCCATCTGGCCAGAGGCTTTATCCAACCACCATTGGTCTGCTGGCAGCAGCTGGATATCATGAAGCGCAGGTGATCAAGCGACCCCGCGTGGCAATCCTGGCTACAGGAACTGAGGTGTTGTTGCCCGGCCAACCCCATGTCCAGGGCAAGCTGTATGCCAGCAATTTATTCACTTTGGCAGCCTGGTGCTTACGCTTTGGATTTGAGGTAGAAACTTTCGTGGTTAGTGATGAAGCCAACACGATCCGCCCAACGCTCATAACATGCCTGGAGCAGTACGACGCTGTGCTCACCAGTGGTGGCGCCTGGAAAGGCGAGTACGACCTGGTGGTGCAGATCCTGGATGCGCTTTGCTGGCAAAAAATCTATCATCGGGTGCGCATGGGGCCTGGCAAGGCGGTCGGGTTTGGAATATTCCAGAATAAGCCGGTGTTCTGCTTACCCGGCGGCCCACCATCCAATCACATGGCTTTTATCCAGCTAGGGCTGCCTGGGCTTCAAAAGCTGGCCGGAGAGCCAAAGCCAGGGTTACGCCAAGTACCTGCCGTCCTAGCTGAAAAAATTTCCGGTCAGGTGGACTGGACGCAATTTATCCATGGGCGCCTAGTACAAGAAAATCAGCACCTGATTTTTCAACCCCTGAAATATCAGAGCCGGTTACAGGAAATGGCCCATACAGAGGCGATTACCAAAATTCCGGAAGGCATAGAGGAAATATCTGCCAACAGCACGGTCATGGTGCAGGTAGTTGCAGACTAGCAACGCACACACTTCAAATACGACAGACCAGCCTCAATAAGAATAAGGATCGAAAGGGGAACATCAAGTTTAGTACATAATACAGTATCTCCGAGCCCCCAGACCTAAGGCAAATCGCCATGGTCTGGCGGGCCGGTCCCTGGGAAATCTCAGGGGATACGCTGATCGCCAAACTTTCAGCGTGTCTAGGGCAAAGGTGGAAACAACTTTGCCTCCCGTCTTCCCGGCTCGCGTCGAGAAGACCTTGGAAAGGAGATGCAGCTTTACCATGCCATCTGGCGATGAAAGGCTGCCTCTATTCCAAGGGGCAGCTTTTTTGTTGAAAAGAGGAAACCTGTGCAAGAAACTCAAATCTCGCCAGCTGATCTGGTGGCAAGGCACACAACCACAGCCGAAAATGAGCATGAGCTGATCCTGGTGACAGGTGAGAGCGGAAGCGGGAAGACCAGCTGGTGCCTTGAGTTGATCCGTCAGGCATACGCAAACGGCGTTGAGCCAGTTGGATTGGTTTCACCAGCGGTGTTCGAGCAGGGGATCAAGATAGGAATCGATCTGATCCATATCACTACCGGTGAGCGCCGGAGGTTGGCGGTGAAACGCGACCATGCCTCCTCCCGTTCACTTGTTCAGCCAGGCCTGGTTAAACTGCATTGGCTGTTTGATCCCACCGTGCTTGCCTGGGGCAACCAGATCCTGAAAAGGCTGCAACCTGGTGAGCTTTTAGTCCTGGATGAAATGGGACCACTGGAATTGCTGGAGAACAATGGGCTGACAGCTGGAATAGAACAAATCAACCGGAGAGGCTTCAAACTAAATTGTGTGGTAGTGCGCCCAGCGCTGCTACAGAATGCGCTGGAACGCTGGCCCTGGGCCAGGAAAATATACATAACAAACCAATCTGGTGGGGGTGACCAGCTATGATCCAGGTTCGTGGACTTTCGGTCCACTATGGGAGTATCCCAGCACTTGAGAATATTTCACTGATAATTGAGGATGGCGAGTGCGTGTTGGTGACAGGGCCATCCGGATGTGGGAAAAGTACTCTGGCGCGAGTGCTGTGTGGCTTGATCCCGCATGCCATTCCTGCCCAGATTGAGGGTCAGATACACGTGGAGGGGCTGGATACGCTCGAACAACCCATCCCCGAGATCGCTCAAAAGGTTGGAATGGTTTTTCAGCGACCTGCCTCGCAGCTTTTCCACTTGCGCGTTGAGGATGAAGTAGCTTTCGGACCGCGCAATCTGGGGCTGGATGAATATGAAGTCAAACAGCGCACGGAGTGGGCGCTGCATGTTACTGGAATGTACGATTTGCGTAATGTTAAACCATCTGCCCTATCTGGCGGCCAGAAGCAGTGCCTGGCAATTGCTGCTGCGCTGGCCATGCGCACGCAAGTGCTGGTACTGGATGAGCCGACTGCCTCGCTGGACGTGCCCAATACGCGACGGGTTATGGAAACCCTGGCTGCACTGCACGCCGAATACGGTATCACTATCATCTTGATCGAACACCGCCTGGCAGAAGCTGCCCAATTAGCCGGGAGGGTGATTGTGATGGAAGGTGGGAGGATCATTGCGGATGGTATCCCTCACGAGATTTTTGCTGACCGGGAACTCCGTCTTCGCTTGGGATTGCGCCGCCCGACCGAAATCCAAGCCGTATCTTGGGATACCGTCATTCAATCCAATGGCGACCATCCCGGTGAATGCCAGCCGCTGCTCGAACTGCAAAACATCTCTGCCGGGTTCAATGGCCGTGCAGTCATACATGATATCCAATTAACCTTCTATCCTGGAGAATTCGTTGCGCTGGTGGGGGATAACGGAGCAGGCAAATCGACGCTTGCAATGGTAGCTGCAGGGCTGATTAAACCACAGTCTGGCGTGGTGCGCTTTTTAAGTGGCGCCCGGCCGCGACCCGGTCTGGATGTGGCTTTGCTCTTTCAGGATCCACAAGAGCAGCTTTTCACCGACTCGGTGGATGAAGAGGTGGCCTTTGCACCCAACAACTATGACTGTTATGATCCCAACCTGCAGTTACAAATCCTACAAGAAGCCGATCTGTGGGAGCTGCGCAGACGTCGCCCGATGGCCATATCAGCAGGCCAACAGCAACGCACAACTCTGGCAGCTTGTATGAGCCTGCGCCCGCGCCTGCTCATCTTGGATGAGCCCACCCTGGGTCAAGACTGGGGCCACATGCAGCGGCTAATGGACTACCTGAAGGTGCTCAACTGCCAGGGTACTTCCATCCTACTCATTTCGCACGACTACAAACTGGTCCACCACTATGCCCAGCGGGTAATTCTGCTGCGTAATGGGCGGGTAGAGCGGATCGGGAAAATGCAAGGCTCACCAGAAGTCAATATGGAGGCAACAGATGAAACTATCCACACGTGAACTGGCCACCCTGGCGGTATTTGGAGCCTTATGGGGTTTGGTCGAAATCAGCCTGGGTTCAGTACTGAAAACACTGAATATTCCCCTGAGTGGGGTGGTGCTCTCATCCATCGGTCTGATTATAGCCTTGACAGGGAGGGTGTTTGTGCCCCGCCGGGGTTCGACCCTGTTCATCGGGGTGATCGCCATGTTACTCAAGATGTTCAGCTTGGGCGGAGTGATCATCGGACCGATGGTTGGTATCTTTACTGAAGCACTGGTGACAGAGATCGTTCTTTCTCTGGCTGGCAAGCCTCGGCGAGCCGCCATTAGCCTGGCTGGAGCGCTGGGTGTGACATGGGTGCTGGTGCAGCCTTTTGTCACTGGTCCGCTGCTCTTTGGGCGGACGTTGTTCACGGTTTGGCTGGACCTGCTCGACCGAGGCGAGCAATTGTTGGGATTGGCTCCATCTGCCGCCCTCTGGATAGTTTTGGGATTGATCACTATCCATATGATCATCGGTGGATTGGCCGGCTGGCTCAGTTGGGATATTGCTCAATTGTTGCATAAGCGCTTGGGGTGACCTGACCCGAGGATTATCAATCATGAACTGGAGGAAAAGGAGTAAGAAATGACCCGCTTTACGATCGTCGTATTGTTCCTGTTTGTCGCACTGCTCACCGCCTGTGCATCGTCTGCACCTCAAGATACTTCCTCTGAGATTGTTACGAACTTGCTGATTACTGGCGGCGACACAAGTAAAACCTATACCCGCGCTGACCTGGAAGCCCTGGCTGCCAGTCAGGCAGTCTTCAAGGATGTGACCTATGTGGGTGTTAGCGTGTCCGTGTTGTTAGAGGATGCTGGTTTTACTCTAGAGGAGGTGAAGGCGGTTAAAGCCCTGGCGACGGATGGATACACTATCAATTACGATCCCGCACAAGTTTTGGCAACGGATGTCATCGTCGCTTATGCCCGCGCCGATGGTGAC
>CAZXPK010000201.1:0-5233 GCA_964642565.1 uncultured Anaerolineaceae bacterium | reverse complement strand
CAGCTCTGTGCCCAAGCTATGGACACAACAGCCAGGGCTGTTCATCCTGGCCACACCGAGTATGAGATTGCCGGCCTCCTGGCAGGCGAAGCGGAACGTCGCGGCGTGCAAGCAATCGTCAATCTCATTGCGGTGGATGAACGCATTTTTAATTTCCGTCATCCTCTCCCCACCGATAAAAAACTCCATCACTACGCTATGATGGTCTTATGCGGTCGCCGCTGGGGACTGGTCTGCTCGCTGACGCGATTCGTATACTTTGGTAAACTACCCGATAAGATACGCCACAAAGCGGAGGCGGTCGCCCGAGTGGATGCTACTCTGATTGCTGCCACTCATCCGGGTCGTACGCTCGGCCAGATTTTTAGGAGCGCACAGGAAGCCTATGCTGCAGTCGGTTATGCTGACGAGTGGCAATTGCATCATCAGGGTGGCCCGGCAGGTTATGAGCCACGCGAATATTTAGCCACTCCTGGTTCAAAAGACACAGTCGTCGTCGGGCAGGTCTATGCCTGGAACCCGTCCATCACCGGAAGCAAGTCTGAGGATTCGGTTTTGATTAGCAAAGAAGGATTTGAGGTCCTGTCTGCCATTCCGGGCTGGCCAACAGTGAAGGTTGAAGTGGCTGACCAGATCATCGAACGACCGAATATATTGATTGTGAGTTAATTCCTCCGATGAAATCTCTCCGTCTACATGGTCCTGGTGATTTACGCCTGCATGAAGAGCCTGTCCCGGTTCCCGGGGCGGGTGAGAATTTGTTGCGTGTTACGGCTGTGGGTATCTGCGGCTCAGACCTGCACTGGTTCAACGAGGCAGGGATTGGGGAAACTCGCTTGGAGAAACCACTGGTACTCGGGCATGAGTTTACCGCTCTGACGGATGACGGTGAGCGTGTGGTGGTTGATCCATCCATCGCTTGTGGGGTCTGTGAATACTGCAAACGGGGTGATCCTAATCTATGTGAAAGACTGATCTTTGCCGGACATGGAGAACAGGATGGTGCTCTGCGTGAGAAGATGGCCTGGCCGCAACGCTGCCTGTTTCCACTCTCGGATGCATTATCCGATTCGGACGGCGTAATGCTGGAACCCTTAGGGATTGCCATCCATGCTGTGGACCTGGCTCACCTGCAGGTCGGCATGTCAGTGGGTGTCTTTGGTTGCGGTCCGATCGGTTTACTCATCCTTCAGTTGTCAAGGTTAGCTGGTGCGAACAAGGTTATTGTCACAGACATCCTTCCACACCGTGTGGAGGCGGCACGCGCCCTTGGGGCGGATGAAATCTATTTGGTAGGAAACAGCTTCGGCGATAGGGAAGTGGCGGTACTTCATGGGCGGGGATTGGATGTTATCTTTGAAGCAGCTGGGGAAAACGTCGCGGTTGAGATGGCAGTCGCTGCTGTCCATCCGGGTGGTAAGGTGATTCTGGTGGGCATCCCACCTGACGACCGAACCTCATTCACTGCATCCCTTGCCCGGCGTAAGGGCTTAACCCTCAAACTGGTACGAAGGATGAAGCTCACTTACCCGCTTGCTATCCGATTGGTGGAGAGTGGTAAAGTGAATGTACGCTCGCTGGTCACACACACATTCCCCCTTGATCACGCGGCTGAAGCCTTTGCTGTTGCTGCACGACGAGACGGTCTGAAAGTCATTATCACCCCATAAATGGAGGCTCGTATGACGAAATATGCTATCGGTGTGGATTTCGGCACTGAAACGGGACGGGCAGTGCTGGTGGATGTGTCTGACGGCAGGGAGGTTACCACGGCCGTTTTCCCCTACTCGCATGGTGTTATCGACGAGAAACTACCAATCCTGGGTGAGGAGATCCGCCTCGAACCAGACTGGGCATTGCAGGATCCCCAGGATTACATTCGAACCTTCCAGAGCACCATCCCAGGAGTGCTCGAGCAGTCAAAAGTGAAACCGGAAGATGTGATCGGCATCGGGATCGACTTCACGGCCTGCACGATGCTACCAGTAAAGCAGGATGGTACACCGTTGTGCGACCTGCCGGAATTCCGCCAGCAGCCACACGCCTGGGTTAAACTGTGGAAACACCACGCTGCCCAGCCCGAAGCGGATAAGGTCAACGAGACTGCCCGCAAGATGGATCAAAAGTGGCTCGACCGTTACGGTGGCAAGATTTCATCAGAATGGTTCTTCCCGAAGGTATTGCAAATTTTGAATGAAGCTCCGGAAGTCTACGCGGCCGCTGACCGGCTGCTTGAAGCTGCTGACTGGGTCGTCTGGCAGTTGACCGGCGTGGAAAGCCGTAACTCCTGTACCGCCGGTTATAAAGCCATCTGGTCTAAGCGTGAGGGCTTCCCAGACAAATCATACTTCAAGGCGCTCAACCCGGGGCTGGAAAATGTTGTGGATGAGAAAATGACTCGTGATATCCGACCTATCGGCGATCGCGCCGGAGGCTTGACCGAGCAGGCAGCCTTGTGGACTGGCCTGAGACCCGGCACAGCAGTGGCGATCGCCAATGTGGATGCCCACGTGGCAGTTCCAGCTGCGACAGTCACCGAACCCGGACGGATGGTGATGATCATGGGCACTAGCATCTGCCACATGGTGTTGGGCGATGAGGAGCACGTCGTCCCCGGCATGTGTGGCTACGTGGAAGATGGGATTGTCCCGGGCTTGTTCGGCTACGAAGCCGGGCAGTCCTGCGTCGGTGACCACTTTGCCTGGTTTGTGGAAAACTGTGTCCCAGCGGCGTATGAGGCTGAGGCCCAGAAGCGCGAGATTGATACACACCAATTACTGGAAGAAAAGGCCGCTATGCTAAAGCCTGGCGAATCAGGTCTGTTAGCCCTCGACTGGTGGAACGGAAATCGTTCTGTGCTCGTGGATGTGGACCTAACCGGCTTGCTGCTTGGCGCTACCCTGGCGACCAAGCCCGAGGAGATCTACCGTGCCCTGATCGAGGCCACCGCTTACGGTACGCGCGTCATCGTGGACGCCTTCCAGCAAAACGGTGTGCCGATCCGTGAACTCGTCGCCTGTGGCGGTCTGCCAGAGAAGAATAAATTGTTGATGCAGATCTACGCCGATGTGACTGGTCGCGAGATCAAAGTCACCACCTCCAAGCAGACGCCTGCTCTCGGGTCCGCCATGTTCGGCGCAGTGGCAGCGGGAAAGTCCGCTGGCGGCTACGATTCCATCTACAATGCCGCCCAGACTATGGCGCATCTCAAAGTTGAGACCTTCAAGCCCATCCCCGAAAACCAGAAAGTCTACGAGAAGCTCTTTACTGAATACTTGCGCTTGCACGATTATTTCGGACGTGGTGAGAACAATGTGATGAAAACTCTTAAGAAGATGAAAGCTGAGGTGAAACATGTTGCTTGATCAACTGCGCAACGAAATCTGCCACTTGAATGCCGAACTGCCTCGCAACAACCTGGTAGCCTGGACCTCTGGTAACGTCAGCGGGCGCGACCCAGAATCCGGATTGGTAGTCATCAAACCCTCCGGTGTACCCTATGATAAACTGACATCAGAAAATATGGTGGTAGTGAACCTGGATGGCAAGGTCGTCGAGGGTATACTAAAACCCTCTTCCGACACCTTCGCTCATGTATATGTCTACAGCCACCGACCAGAGGTGAATGGCGTCGTCCATACCCATTCAACCTTTGCAACTGCCTGGGCGGCGGTTGGTAGACCTATCCCAGCCGTGCTAACAGCCCTTTGCGATGAGTTCGGCGGCCCGATCCCGGTCGGGGCGTATGCAAAAATTGGAGGGGACGAAATTGGGCAGGAGATCCTTCGTTCGATAGGATCCAGCCCGGCCATCCTGATGAAAAACCATGGTGTGTTCACCATCGGCAGGACGCCAGAGGCAGCAGTCAAGGCGGCTGTGATGGTCGAGGATGCAGCCCGTACAGTCTTCTACGCCCTGCAGCTCGGCCAGCCGGACGAGATTCCACCTGAGGAAGTCGCCCGTGCCCACCGGCGCTATCTCGAGGATTATGGCCAGTAAGCGCGCTGTTCTATGGGATATGGATGGCATCCTGGTGGACAGCGGTGAGCTGCATTATCAATCCTGGCTGGAAACGCTGACCGCCCTGTCCATACCGTTCGACTGCAATAAATTCCGTTCGACCTTTGGGATGAACAATAATGGTATCCTGACCATTCTGCTGGGGAAACCGCCGGAAGCGGATTTCCTGGAGGTGGTCAGTAACCGGAAAGAGGGTCTCTTCCGAGAGCTCATCCATGGACGCCTGCAGCTGCTGCCGGGGGTTTTGGGTTGGTTGAAGCGGTTACAGGAGAGAGGCACTCTCCAGGCAGTGGCCTCCTCGGCACCCGAGGAGAATATCGAAGCTACGGTGGACGAGCTGAAAATCCGGCAATACTTCTCAGCCATGATCTCCGCTTATTCCATGCCTGGGAAACCCGATCCAGCCGTATTTCTCGAAGCTGCCCAGCAACTGGTCGTGGAGCCGAAGCAGTGCGTTGTTGTCGAGGACGCCGTCGCCGGTGTTACGGCAGCCAAGAAAGCCGGTATGAAATGCATCGCGGTCAGTACGACTCATCCCAGGTCTTCCTTATCTGCTGCGGATATTATCGTAGACAGCCTGGAAGAGCTTGACCTGGGCGCTTTTTATTAAAACCTGATATATAGAAAATAGAATGTCATTCAGTCAAT
Source organism: uncultured Anaerolineaceae bacterium (assembly GCA_964642565.1). Lineage (GTDB taxonomy): Bacteria > Chloroflexota > Anaerolineae > Anaerolineales > UBA4823 > FEB-25. The sequence goes on along the minus strand of CAZXPK010000201.1, from coordinate 565 downwards.
TTTATCTTCTTGAGATGCTGATCCTTCTGGTAGGGGTGATCTTATGATTTGTTATGGAGTGTATCTAAAGATAAGTCCTTGCCTAAGAATTCAATGGAATTACTTTACTATGGTTATTGTCAGTGATATTCCCACTTCCGTATAATCTTCACCCCAACGATATACTATAGTGCACGTCCAAGTGTAGTCTATTAAAATTGTGATGTTCAATAAAAGTGAATTGAAATGTATCTTATCCCTAACCCCCTTTAGACAGGGCTGCGGGCCGCCTTTCCTTGCTTCATACTGCGGGTACAATTCGGGAACAATTCGGGTACAGATATGCTCATACAGTATGGCCATTTTGAGACATTCTAGACGTAATGGACGGCATTTTTCCCCTTTTCCCCTACCTGCTTATCTATCGCACTGAAGAGGTCGAGGGTTCGAATCCCTCCAGGTCCACCAGGTGATAGACGCGGGTTAGTTGACGAAATATCGGTTTACGGGTACAATCCTGGCTACATTTTTGGGCCCATAGCGCAGTTGGGAGCGCGTCTCAATGGCATTGAGAAGGCCGAGGGTT
>CAZXPK010000200.1:0-5270 GCA_964642565.1 uncultured Anaerolineaceae bacterium | reverse complement strand
ACCCCAATCGCTGGCTGTAAGTTGGTAATGTGCAAGTTATTTCAGGAGATTCAATAATACATTTTCCACATAACCTTATAGGAAAAGTGATTGATGATCATTCCTACTGCTGAACCATTCTTTTTCCCAGGTATTAGAATTGGGTGTTTACTCATTCATGGATATACTGGTGCACCCAAGGAAATGCGTTGGATGGGTGAGTATTTAGGAAATCTGGGTTACACCGTCTTAGGGGTCAGGCTCGCTGGCCATGCCACCCAGCCACAAGATATGCTGCGAACGCGATGGCAGGATTGGGTCGTATCGGTTGAAGATGGGTATAACCTGCTCAAAGGTTGGGTGGATCAGGTTTTTGTCATTGGATTATCCATGGGGGGTATACTTTCTCTCCTGTTTGCCTCTCAACACCCTGTTTCTGGGGTAGTGACTATGTCTACGCCATATGCTCTTCCTGATGATCCTCGCTTGCCATTTATCCGGATCATATCGCTGCTGATACCTTGGGTAAAACAAGGAGCTCCTGATTGGCATAATCCAGAAGCTGCAAAAGACCATGTGTGCTACCCATATTTCCCAACCAGGGCAGTTATTCAGCTCCGTGATTTATTAGGTGAGATGCGATCAGCTTTACCGATGATTCAAGTTCCGGTATTACTTATCCACTCAAAGCAGGATAGCGGGGTTTTACCTATCAACGCCGAGCAAATCCTTGCGGCATTAGGCAGTCAGGATAAGCAACTTTATTGGGTTGATAACAGTGGTCATGTCATTCCACGAGAACCGGACAGACAACTTGCCTTTAATGCCACTTACGAATTTATACAAAGAGTACAGTCCTCTGGACATGCACTATGAGCCGTGATCTGATCCTACTCGGCTTCTCACTAATGACGTGGGGAGTCGGCGAGGGGATGTTCTTTATCTTTCAACCCCTATACCTGCAGCAATTGGGGGCGAATCCTGTCACAATTGGGGTAATCTTTGGAGCGGCAGGGATCGCGATGACTGTTGCCCACATTCCAGCCGGGCACTTGGCAGACCGTACCGGCCGCAAGCCACTTTTGCTAGCTTCATGGATCCTGGGAATGCTGGCTACATGGTCCATGGCACTCGCTCCCTCCTTGGTTTTCTTTGTAATTGGTCTGATGGTGTATAACCTGACGGCATTTGTTTCTTCACCCCTGAATAGTTATATCACAGCTGCACGCGGGAATTTATCCGTGGGAAGAGCGATTACGATGATCTCAGCTCTATATAACATTGGAGCTGTCATCGGTCCATGGTTGGGAGGTCAGGTGGGTGAAAGATTCGGATTACGAACCATATATCTTATTGCGGGAAGCTTATTCATAATTTCACTGATTATTCTCCTGTTTATAAAGCCTCAACCTGTTGAGCAGCATGATCCGAATGAAATCGAGAATGGTAGATTTATTAATCGACGATTTATCACCTACCTATCCGTCATATTCTTAGCGGGATTTTCCATGTACCTTGCCCAACCCCTTTCGTCGAACTACTTACAAAACCAACACCAACTGACCCTGGAAGCCATCGGCATTCTTGGATCAATCTCGGGTCTTGGTATCGTCGCCTTAAACCTCGGATTGGGAAATTTAAAAGCCCATATTGGGTATTTGTTGGGGCAACTTGCTGTGGCAATTTTTGCCTTGATCTTGTGGCGAGGCACAAGTTTTCCCTGGTTCTGTTTGGGTTATTTTCTGATTGGGGGTTATCGCTTTGCCCGTTCTCTCGCCACTGCGCAAACCAGGTATCTTGTCCACCAATCTCGGATGGGATTGGCTTATGGTATTACCGAAACTGTCGGTTCTTCTGCGATCATTCTTTCCCCGCCAGTTGCGGGTTTCCTTTATGAGATCAACCCTCATCTAATGTATATCGTTGGATTTTGCTTGATAATGATATCGATCCTGGTCAGTGCGCGCTTTATTCCTCGACCGGAGGTTCAAATATAATCGTGTTTTCAAGTCTATAATTGTCCAAGATATAAAAATATATATATGAATTGATCAAGTGCTAGTGGGAGGAGATATGGATAATTTACTTAATTCTGGGCTCCAAATCATCCTATGGTTACAAAGCCTTGGAGCATGGCTTACACCGATCATGAAACTGTTCACTTTTTTAGGCAATGAGCAGTTTTATTTATTGATCGCACCTGCAATTCTTTGGTGTCTCGATGCACCACTTGGATTACGTTTGGGATTATTTTTGATGATTAATGGCATGGTGAATACTGCATTAAAGGTTGCGTTCCATGGACCTAGACCGTATTGGTATACCAGTAATGTGAAGGTTCTGGGAAGGCCTGAGAACTCCTTTGGAGTGCCCTCTGGACATTCTCAAAATGGAGTAGTCGTCTGGGGAACCCTGGCTGACCGAATTAAACATCGGTCTGCATGGATTATCGCCATCATAGTAATGATCCTGATTGGAATTTCACGCATCTATCTGGCAGTTCACTTCCCACATGACGTGCTGCTGGGTTGGCTGTTCGGGGCAGCCATGTTATGGATCTTGCTCCGATTCGAAAGACCCGTCCTGAATTGGATAAAGCAATATCAGGTAGGAATTCAACTTTTAGTAATTTTTTTATTTTCCCTGTTCCTAATTCTCATCGTCATCATCGCTCAACTTAGTCTGAGCAGATGGAGCCTCCCAATGGATTGGTTTAACAATGCGCATTTGGTATTCCCAAATGAACCTGAAATTAATCCTCTTTCCTACCATAACTTCCTCTCCAGCACGGGTGCATTCTTTGGTCTGGCAGCTGGATGGATATGGATCTCAAAACTGGGCGGTTTTTCGACCAAGGGTCCTTGGTGGAAACTTATCCTTCGATATCTCCTTGGCTTAATCGGGGTTCTTGTTCTCTACCTTGGTCTAGGCTCGCTTTTTCCGGATTCAGAAACGTTTTTATCCTACTCAATCCGATATATCCGCTATGCTTTGATCGGATTCTGGATATCTGGTTTCGCCCCCTGGTTGTTCTTAAAATTAAACCTTGCCTCTACCGTGAAATAAGTGCCAAGAAAATCAAAACAGGCTGGCAACAAAGAAATTTGCCAGCCTGTTCTTGTATACTTTATACTAGTCTTCTTTCGCTGCCTGGATGTCCTTTAAACGAGCAGTGATTACCTCTGCAGCAATATGAGATGGAACGATCTCATAATGGTCAAAGTCCATCGTGAATATGCCTCTACCACCAGTCATGGAGCGTAAATCAGTGGTGTATCGTTGCATCTCTGCAAGAGGGACTTGAGCAGTAACCACTGAGCGGCCCTTTTCAGTGTCCATACCTTGCACACGTGCCCGACGGGTATTCAAATCACCCAAGATATCGCCCATATTAGATTCAGGAACGATGATCTTTACATTCATGATCGGTTCCCTTAGTACCGGAGCGGCATCTTTGAAGGCTAATTTAAATGCCTCACGTCCAGCAGTCTCAAAGGCTATGGGTTTCGAGTCAACCGGATGTTCTTTACCATCATAAACCGAAACGTGGACATTAAGAACCGGATAACCCGCAATCACGCCTTCTTTCATTACGCTACGGACACCTTTTTCGATGGCTGGCATAAAGCTGTTGGAGATGGCTCCACCAAATACATCATTCGTGAATGAAAATTCCTCTTCCTGATACGGCTCGACTCGCATGAACACTTCAGCGAATTGACCCGCACCACCTGTTTGTTTCTTGTGCCGGTATTGGGATGAACTCTGCTTGGTGATGGTTTCCTGATATGGCACTTTGGGTATTACTGCCAAAAGTCCAGTCTGAAATTTGCTTTCCGCTTTTCGAATGGCAACGTCAATATGCTGGTCACCCATGCCTTGAAGGATGGTTTGATTTGTGCTTGGTTCCTGCCTCCAGCTGAGGGTCATGTCTTCTTCACATAAGCGGGTCAGAGTTGGACTGATCTTGGCAGAATCTGCCTGTGATTTGGGGAATACTGCTACGCTGAATAATGCATGCGGATATACAGGGGTAGATAGGCTAAGAGGATGTCCCTTATCACAAAAGGTATTCCCAGTGGAGGTCGCATTCAGCTTTGGAACTGAAGCAATATCACCTGCATGCACCAGTTTCATGGGGATTTGCTCTTTTCCGCGCAGCAGATGTACAGTACCGAAACGTTCTTCAATGCTTTTGGTCTGATTCCACACCCGAGAATCTGAATTGATCGTTCCTGAATAGATGCGGAAATATGTAATTCTCCCAACGAAAGGATCAGCAGTGGTTTTCCATACATAAGCTGCAAGAGGCTCATTATCTGCTGGCGTTAATTTTTCTTCGCCATCTTTTCCTTGCGCAATGGCAAGAGATGCTTCGACTGGAGATGGCATTAGATTGATAATCGCATCCAACAATGGGGCTAGACCAATTTCAGCGGAACCAGCTGAAACGAAAACCGGGACCCAATCGCCTACATATACCGCTTTCTTAAAGCCTCGCAAAATCTCCTCAGGGGTCAATTCTTCACCTTCAAGATATTTTTCCAGGAGTGCGTCTTCACCTTCTGCTGCTGCTTCGATCAATTGCATTCGTGCAGTCTCAACCTCGTCTTTATATTCTGCAGGGATATCCTGTGAAGTTTCACCAGCCCCCGGATATGCTTTCATGGTCAATAAATCCAAGACGCCTTTAAACTCGGCTTTCTCACCCCAGGGGAGCTCGACCGGGATTAATCGCCTGTCTGAAATTTGTTGGATAGAATCGAGCGCTTTATGAAAATTGGCATTATCACGGTTCATCTTGTTGATAATGATCATCCGCGGCAATTTGAACAGATCGCAGTAGGAAAGGGTGATTTCCGTACCCACCTCTGCTCCAGCGACTGAATCAACCAGGACGGCAGCGCTATCGGAAACTCTCAGACCTGATATTACCTCACCGATAAAATCAGTGTAACCGGGTGTGTCGAGCACATTAATCTTACAACCATGATATTCCACTGGAATTACAGAAGTGGATAAAGATATCCCGCGCCGAATTTCCTCCTCCTCGAAATCTGAGACGGTTGTCCCATCTTCAATCCTACCCAAACGAGTGGTTGCACCCGTAAAATGTAAAAATGCTTCCGCCAGCATTGTTTTACCCGCGTTGCTATGTGAGACGAATGATATATTCCGAATAGACTCAGTCGTATACTCTTTCATTATGAAACCTTCCTTAGATAGCTAGATTCAGACAAACCTTAATTGTAAAGGAAACCAGTAAAGTTGTCAAAGCATTACCTCAGGTT
>CAZXPK010000199.1:0-5309 GCA_964642565.1 uncultured Anaerolineaceae bacterium | reverse complement strand
AAAAAAAGTTTTCTCCTAATTGCCCGTATGAAAATAGGTACGGGCTTTTTTTGTTAATAAAATTAAACAATTTGATTGCAATACCTTTACCTGTTATTAAATAAACGCAAATCATACGGTGTTATTGTATAAGCATGGAAAATAACATACTAAACACAATTACATTGGTCATTTATGTCGTTGCTCTATTGGCAACATTTATCGTTGATCACCGAATAAAGGCTGGCAGGAAGCAGGTGCGGGAATGAATATCCTCATCACGAATGATGATGGGGTGACTGCGCCTGGTTTGCTGGCTTTGGCACACGCCATGCGCCCCTTTGGAAATATTAAAATCCTGGCTCCCGACCGCAACTGGTCAGGTAGTGGGCACGTCAAAACGCTGGATCGCCCATTGCGGGTGAAAGAAGTGAAGCTCACCGATGGCTATGTAGCCTGGGCCAGCGACGGTGCTCCGTCGGATTGTGTCGCTTTGGCACTGCTTGGCTTCTTCGAAGAAAAATTCGACCTGGTGGTTTCAGGTATCAACCCCATGCCCAATCTTGGGCATGATGTGACGTACTCGGGCACCGTGACTGCTGCCATGGAAGCGATCATTTGGGGCGTGCCCGGGATCGCCTTCTCGTTGGGATCAGTGGAGAATGGGTTGGCGGTATCCGATTACCAGCCCGCGGCATCCATGGCCCAAAGGATCGTCGAAGCTGCTGTTCTACACTCTCTCCCTGCTGAGACCTTGCTCGACGTCAATGTTCCCATGTTACCGGAGGACCAGATCAAAGGGTTTCGAACCACGCGCTTGGGATTGCGGGTCTACCGCGATCGCCTGGACCGTCGAGTGGACCCTCGCGGGCGCCCATACTACTGGATTGGCGGTGATACCCCCACCGGAATACCTGAAGAGGATACCGATATTGGTGCACTATCTGAAGGGTACGTCTCGATTACACCATTGCAGCTTGACCTCACTGCATACAATGCCATCCAGGGGATTGGAAAGTGGCAGCTGGCTGTTAACAATCTGATAACGGATCATTTGCCAATTCTTAACCAAACTTTGGTGGAACGTTAAACATCCTATAGTATTCTTGATAAACAAGAAGAAAATATTATATTTTTGGAGGAATAAGAAATGCATAGAAAAATTTCCCTGTTATTCATTGTTGTTACTGTCCTGTCGTTGGTGTTGACCGCTTGTAGTACTGCCACCAGCACGCCTGGAGCCACAACAATACCATCGGCGAACTCAACAGCTCAAGACCAGGCAGCCACGCAATCTACACCAGTAAAAGCAGGTGCCATTCAAATGACGGGTGCTGGGGCGACCTTTCCCTTCCCGCTCTACTCGCGCTGGTTCTATGATTACGCTTTCGTTGATTCGTCAGTGAAATTTAATTATCAATCCATCGGTTCTGGTGGGGGGATTAAACAAATTTCCGAGAAAACAGTTGATTTTGGTGCTTCAGATGCAATCCTGAATGATGATCAATTTAAAGCAGCACCAGGTATACAGATGTTCCCAACGGTTGCTGGAGCGGAAGCAATCGTGGTCAACCTCAACGGAGCGGATGGCAAGGCATTGACCGACAAAATAAAATTCCCCTATACTTCGATTGCAGATATTTACCTGGGGAAAATCACGAAATGGAATGACCCGATTCTGGTAGCCGCAAACCCGGGCATTCAATTACCCGACAAAGATATTATTGTAGTCCATCGCTCTGACGGTTCTGGAACCACTTACATTTTCACGGATTATCTTTCGAGCGTAAGCACTGAATGGAAAGCTAATGTTGGGAACGGCACCTCTGTTCAGTGGCCGGTTGGCTTGGGTGGTAAAGGTAACGAGGGAGTTTATGGCACCGTGATCCAGAATGAAGGTGCAATCGGCTACGTAGAATTAGCCTATGCTATCCAAAATAAGGCAGTTCTCAACCTGTTACAGAATAAAGCCCAGGAATATATTGAGCCCACTCTGGCGTCGACTCAGGCAGCCATGGCAGATTTCGGATCTCAATTAGGTGATAAGTTAGCCATATCTATCGTCGATGGACCAGGCAACCAGTCTTACCCTATTGCAGGATATACCTACATCCTTCTATATATGGATCAGCAAGACTGCAGTAAGGCACAGAAACTGATCGATTTCTTCAAATGGGCATACAGCGATGCTGGAGATAAGGACGCTACTGACCTCCAGTATGTGGCCCTTCCTAAGGAAATCAAAGATCAGGTGAACAACAAACTGGCGCAAATCACTTGCCAAGGAGAACCGCTTAACAAATAACAAATTCTTCAGGGTCAGATGGCCGCCCGCTCAGTGTTTATCCTAAGCAGACGGTCATCTGATTTAATCGTATTTTTATGTTGATTCGTTCCTGGATGAAGAACCTCAGCCATGAAAAAGTCTTTTATACAAGAAACACAACCATCACCGAACTTGTATATGCGGATGCGGACATTGTGGCGGCATGGCGACCCCATATTTTTTAGCCTGATTTTCCTGGCAGCACTGCTTGTCATTGCCCTGGTATTGGCTATAGGGTATGAACTGTGGCGCAATTCTGCTCTAGCCCGCCAGGCTTTTGGATTAGGATTTTTAACCACTACCAGCTGGGATCCGAACCTGAAACGACAATTTGGTGCTTTACCGTTTATCGAAGGTACGTTAATTACTTCATTGGTTGCTATTGTTCTGGCAGTACCAATTGGTCTCGGTGCGGCGGTATTCCTGTCAGAACTCGCCCCAGGCTGGTTACGCTCTCCATTGGGACTGTTGGTGGAATTACTTGCGGCTGTACCCAGTGTGGTATATGGTTTATGGGGGCTCTTTGCATTTATTCCCCAGGTCGTCCGTCCAATGGGGGAATGGATGAGCCACACTTTGGGTTTTCTGCCGTTTTTCACAGGCCCGGTGTACGGGCCAAGCCGGCTGGCTGCGGCATTGATATTGACGATCATGATCCTTCCCACCATTACAGCTATCAGCCGTGATGTGCTACGTGCCATACCGAACGCCCAGCGAGAAGCCTCCTTTGCCCTGGGTTCAACACAATGGGAAATGATATCCAAGACGTTGATCCCTTACGGCCTTTCTGGCATCTTGGGTGCTGCGATTTTAGGATTGGGCCGCGCTTTAGGTGAGACAATGGCTGTGACCATGGTCATTGGGAATAATCTCGATCTCTCAGCTTCATTATTACATCCAGGATATACGATGGCTTCGATCATCGCTAATGAATTTACTGAGGCGACTTATGATCTTTATCTGCATTCGTTGATCGAAATTGGATTGATCTTGTTCATTATGACTCTGGTTATCAATCTTATTGCCAGGTTGTTAATCTGGCGCGTTGCTCAAAAATTGCATTAGGAGATTGGATCATGATGAGCATAACCACACAAAAAAACAACTTTCACCCTCGGCATTCGATGCGAAAAGGGACCAACAAAATCATGCTGGTCGGGACGGGGTTATGCATGTTGCTTGTCATAATCCCTCTAATATGGATCTTGGGATATGTATTTATTAAAGGTGCTCCATCCCTTTCATTTGGCTTTTTTACCGAGTTACCTACTCCCGCAGGTGTCCCCGGCGGCGGACTGGCAAATGCCCTGATCGGGTCAGCGATTACGATTGGTATAGGATTGCTGATCGCCGCTCCAATTGGCACGTTAGCAGCATTGTTTATTATTACTAACCCCAGATCCCGGATTGCGCTGATCATGCGCTTCTCTGCCGATGTAATATCTGGCGTTCCTTCCATCGTCATGGGTATATTTGCCTATACTTTGATTGTCCTTCCACAAAGACATTTCTCTGCACTTTCGGGTGGAATTGTCTTGTCATTTATCATGCTTCCCACCATTGTTCGCACGGTAGAGGAAATGCTCAGACTCGTTCCAACAATGTATCGAGAAGGCTCGTTGGCGTTAGGTACTTCGGAATGGCGCACTTATCTTTCGGTCGTCGTGCCAGCGGCAATCAATGGAATCATCACAGGACTCATGCTGGCGATAGCCAGGGCTGCGGGAGAAGCTGCGCCAATGCTTTTTACAGCTTTTGGCAACCCTTTTATGAGTGCAGCTTTAAGCCAGCCAATCGCGACGTTGCCCCATACTATTTTTGTCTATGCTATTTCGCCCTATTCAGATTGGCAGGCTAAAGCTTGGGGCACTGCGCTCGTACTCATTGCATTGGTCCTTTCTTTAAATATTCTGGCGCGTATCCTGATTGGCATTCGTAACCGCAGGTTGGGAATTTCCCAAAGCTGACCGTTAGAATGATTACTACGAATCCTTCAGGATATTAAAAAGAGGCTGAAGACAATTATGCACACAGTTATCTCGAAAGAATTGATCCATCTTGTGGCGAATTCTAAACCCCTGAATCCCAACGTCGCCATCAAAATAGTCAATAGCAGGGAGAATACAACCCAGAATACCAAGATGGAGGTTGCTAATCTGGAGGTTTATTATGGGAAATTCAAAGCGCTTGCGAATATTAACTTGATTATTCTCGCCAACGAAATTACTTCAATCATAGGTCCTTCAGGCTGCGGCAAGTCCACCCTTCTTCGATCTTTAAATCGAATGAATGACTTGATCCATGGCGTTACCACTCAGGGTAAGATCACCTTGAACGGCAAAGATATATACAATCCATGGGTCGATGTAGTTGCGATCCGCAGGAAAATCGGCATGGTTTTTCAACGCCCAAACCCCTTTCAAATGAGCATCTTCGACAATGTCGCTTATGGACCCAGATATAACGGTGAGAAGAGGATATCCAGTCTTAAAGATATCGTCGAATTTAGTTTGAAGCAGGCAGCGTTATGGGACGAAGTCAAGGATAAGTTAAACCAATCTGGTCTGGCGCTTTCGGGTGGTCAGCAGCAACGTTTATGCATTGCGCGAGCATTAGCCGTTGAACCCGACGCGATCCTGATGGATGAACCTGCCTCGGCTTTGGACCCGATCTCAACCTTTAAGATTGAAGAACTGATGCAGGAGCTCAAGGCGACTTATACCATAGTGATCGTTACCCACAACATGCAGCAGGCAGCCCGCGTTTCGAATTATACAGCTTTTATGATGCTGAATGATCAAAGGGCTGGCACAGTCATCGAATACGGTCCGACATCTCGGATCTTCACCAACCCCACGCACAAAGAGACCGAAGGATATGTGACTGGCCGGTTTGGGTAGGGATTCACATTTGAGCAAAATCATCGGTCAGCCTGTGGATTCGCTGCCCCTGACGTTGTGGAAGTACGCCCAACAACCTTATCCCGAACGCATCAACCAATCCT
>CAZXPK010000198.1:0-5333 GCA_964642565.1 uncultured Anaerolineaceae bacterium | reverse complement strand
TTACTTCTGGCAGCGATTGGCACGGTGGGTCTATGGAGAGCATCTCTGGCAGAAAGCGGTCCTACCTTCCTCATATACTTATTAGCTGCGATATTGGCTATAAGCCTAACGCTGGGTCTCGTTTATCGGATATACGCCCTCCAACGGGCAAGATATATTTTGGCACGCGATGGTATCAGCATCTATTGGGGATTGCGACGTGAGGAAATCCCAATAAACCTGGTCAATTGGGTCGGGTCAGCTGACCAAAACAGGATGGCACTATCCAAACCGTTCTTCCGCGTACCTGGAGCGGTCCTTGGGGTGCAAACTCAGGCGGATGGAAAACCAGTGGAGTTCCTGGCTGCGCGTGACACAAAATTGGTCATGATTGTCACCCAAGAGCGGATATTTGCTATCTCACCTGCCAATGAAACTGAGTTCCTGCGGACCTATCGCAAACTGTCGGAATTTGGCTCGCTGGCACCCATCCAATCCATATCCGATTATCCTACCTCCCTATTGGCACGCTCATGGGCGGACCGCCCTGCGCGTGTCTTGATTATTACCAGCACCTTTCTGGCGTTAGGGCTGTTCCTATGGGTCAGCTTGAGCATTCCAAACCACCCGATGACTGCTCTGCGGCTGAATATGGATGGCTCTCCAGTCGAGCTCGTACCTGGGATCCGCCTTCTGCTCCTCCCTGTACTAAATACCTTTTTCTTCATCGCTGATTTACTTTTGGGGTTATTCTTCTATCGCAGGGCGGATACCCAAACGTTGGGTTATTTGATGTGGGCAAGCTCTGCGCTTACCAGCCTATTGTTTTCAGGCGCAATATACTTTATCCTCCGGGCGACATAGCATCGCAGGAAATAAACACTTCATATGCAGTTATTGATTGGTTTCCTATTGGCAATTCTCATTGCAGTACTCGCGTGGCGGGCTGGTTCGCTCTCCGGCAGTGGTGCCTGGGCGGCAGTGTTGACCGGTGGGCTGATCTTCGGCCTGGGTGGGTTACCCTGGGCAATCCTTTTGTTAACATTTTTCATCTCATCCAGTGCGTTGTCGCGTGCATTCAGTAAGCAAAAATCCAGTCTGGCAGAGAAATTCTCTAAAGGTGGCCGGCGTGATTGGGGACAGGTGCTGGCGAATGGTGGCTTGGGAGCAGTGTTGGTAATTGGATACTCCATTCCATCTCACCACGAGTGGCTTTGGCTGGCATTTGCGGGTGCCATGGCAGCCGTAAATGCCGACACCTGGTCTACCGAGCTGGGTGTGTTGAGTCTGATTCCGCCCCGCATGATCACCACCGGTCAAAAAGTCGAGCGGGGTACTTCCGGAGGCATCACCTTCATTGGGACACTGGCAGCTTTGGGGGGTGCAGGATTGATCGGTATTGCCGCGGTTATATTCACAGCAGGCCAAGGCTGGATTTTTAGCTTGGCAATCATCATCCTGGGAGGTCTGGTGGGGTCTTTGTTCGATTCTGTGCTGGGTGCTACAGTTCAAGCCATTTATTGGTGCCCAACGTGCAATAAAGAGACAGAACGGCACCCCACACACACATGTGGCAGTCTGACAAGCCAGGTGCGAGGCTGGTCCTGGTTCAACAATGACATGGTAAATTTTGGATGTTCTTGGATGGGAGCAGTCGTAGCAGCGGGATTCTGGCTGCTGCTTGCGTAACGAGGGTCAGCTAACCACCAATTTCACTCATCTCGCGGTTGAGGGGGATGATTCCCTCTGCCAAACCGTGCCCCCAGGGTTTATACCAGAGCCCATCGATGATGAGGTGGCGCAGTTCTTCCATGCTCGCGCCGGAACGCAGGGGTGTGAGCAGATCCACTTCGCCTTCTCGCAACAGGCAAAGCCGCAAGCGCCCATCTGCAGTCAGGCGTGCACGCGTGCAGGAATGGCAAAACGGCGAGCTGACTGATGAGATAAAACCAATGTCCCCACGGGCTGCCGGCAATTGGTAAATGCGTGCCTCTCCGTCCAGATCACCCCCATTAACTGGTTCCAACTTCCCGAGTTTTAATTCAATGTAAGCACGCATTTCAGAAGCAGTCACCAATTGACTCGTCTGGAAATCATTATTTCCCCCAAAAGGCATCATCTCAATAAAACGGATTTGCCATGGATGTTCCAGGGTGAGGCGCGCCAAATCTGCCATATCAGGCTCGTTATAGCCCCGCACCACCACCGCATTGATCTTGATGGGCGTGAGTCCGGCGTCATCAGCGGCTTGAATGCCGGACCATACATCTTCAAAAGAACCCCAACGGGTCAGGGTTTGGAATTTATCCGGATCCAAGGTATCGAGGCTGATATTGACCCGCTGTAAACCAGCCTGTGCCAGAGGGCGTGCCATCCGTGAGAGGCGGACCCCATTAGTGGTCATGGTGAGCGTATTCACCCCAGGTGTGTGGGCAATCTGCTGCACCAAATTAACCACCTGGGCGCGGATCGTTGGCTCACCCCCGGTCAGGCGGATTTTATCGAACCCCAAGCTGACGAATAAACGTACCAGGGTGAGGATTTCGTCATCCTGCATCAGCTCAGCAGACGGCTGGAAGACCATCTCTTCTGGCATACAGTACAAACAACGCAAATTGCAGTGATCAGTCAGGCTGATGCGTAGATAGTGAATTCGTCGTCCGTAACGATCAAGTGCCATATTCCATCCATGAATACCAATAAAGAAAGCATATTATAGCATTAACCTTGGGTGCTTCGTGATTGGGCTTTCAGACCAGCAATAATCTCCGGGTGGGTAATCCATTTCCCATTATCCAGAATATGCTGATCCCATGGGAAGATCACAAACTCATCGCTCACCAGGGCTGATACGTGGGGCGCAGGATCCGCCCAGGAATGGCTGACCAGGCAGGCAGTCACCACCTGCACCGCACCCGCTGCGGTGGCACTGTCTGCAGCCATTGCCAACGTCTGACCCGTATCGGCGATTTCATCAATAACGACCACAACCTTCCCTGCGACATCCTGAGGGACAGGAACTCTCCACACAGGACGGTCGTAAAGGACCTCATCATTCATACGGCGGGTGAGACGAATGGGGAACAATTCACGGCGCAGGCTGCAAGCCACTGCAGTGGCTGGAAATAAGCCAGCCCGGGCGATCCCGAGGATTACCTGCGGTTGAAATGGCTCCAGAAGCTCCGCCAGGTGTGCTGCCAGGCTGGCGAAATCATTCCAGGTGATTTCCCTCACCCCAACGCGGCGGGCGTAATCGTAACTCTTCATAACAGTTTGCGTATGTGGGCAATATGGTCGTACTCATGCCAGACTGCACGGCGCAGCAGCTTGCGCGGACTCCAAAATTCTCCCGAAACGCCAACCACCTGTCCGGAGGCAGCTAACCCTGGCAGGATTTCAATCAATTTTTCCCGCACCACCTTCAATCGCTCGAAGTGACCTTCGGGGACGTCTTCACGGGGAAAAGCCAGTCCAAGCCGGTCCAGGTACCACCACTCAGCGCCGCCGATGTGCTTGAGGATGCCCGCGATACTCCATCGTTCCTTGGGGTAGGTTCGCGCGAGGATTTCCACGGGCAAACTACTCACCAGCTTTAACAGGTCCTCACGGCCCCAACTGAGCAGCAGCAAGCCGCGCTGGATATCTTCCATGCTCAATGGGATCCAATCATGCCGGAACCAGGCGTTCACCTCGTATCCATCCTGTACCAGCTCATAATCTGAGTTTATCGAATAGCATTCCCAGGTCTCTTCCAGGCGATACTCGCTTTGCTCGCTCTGCTCGCTATCGGCCCCAGCCAGCCAACTTGCGGAGGTATGCGCCGTAATCCACTTGCGATAATCCCGGATTGCCTGTGGGACGGCTGCTAATGCTTCAGAGCCATCCGCACCGTAAGCAAAACAGCCCGGGTGCCCTAAGACCCATGCCTGTGAACGTCCTTCAGCGCCATTTTCTAATCCTACATAAAACATGATACATACTCCTCGGAATTATTCTGTAAACGTGCATGGAACATATCAAGCTCCTATTCCGTGACCTTGATCACCGTACCGCCCGTCATTCGCAGTAAGTCGTCGGGCGTCAGGTGAAAGACGGCATGAGGCGTGCCAGCCGCAGCCCAAATTTCGCTATATTGCAGCAGGTCCTGGTCAATGAAAGTCTCCAGACATTCGGTATGCCCCACTGGAGGAACACCTCCGATGACAAAACCAGTGTGACCCCGGACGAAATCCGCATCCGCTTTTCCGATAACCTCCCCGATAAGCCCTGCAATAACTTTCTCATTTACCCGGTTGGAGCCGCTGGCGATGACCAGGATCGGACGATGGCTGGTGAGAGCCTGGAAAATGACCGACTTGGCAATTTGCCCCACCAGACATCCCAAGGCTTGAGCGGCTTCCTGGGACGTCCGGGTTGAAGCGGGTAGCTCAATCACTTCGAGCTGCATGCCAATGGCATGCAGAGCGTGTTGGACTTTCAATGCACTGGAACTCAGATTCATCATACTCTCCATTTGAAGGAGTTGATCTTCCCAGCTACATCCACTTGCGCTTCCGCATCCAAAGGAACATCCCGAACGGCGTGCCCACGACAATAAGCATCATCACTATAAATGCAGGGTTGTTCGTCCAGGGGATTAATTCACGGGAAACGGGCTGGAAGAAATTCATCCCAAAGAAGCCAGCAACGAATGAGATCGGCATGAACAGGGTGGTGATTAGAGTAAGGGTTTTCATGATCTCATTCATCCGATTGTTGATCACGGAAAGGTAGGTATCCAACACCCCACCTACCAGGTCACGTAGGCTTTCTGAGATATCGTGCAAGCGGACCAGATGATCGTAAACATCGCGGAAATATACCCGATCTTTGGCGTCAATGACTGCATAATCATCGCGTGCCAGTTTATTCAACACCTCACGCAGGGGTGATAGCACCCGACGTAAGTGGAGGGTGGCACGCTTAAGGGTAAATATGCGCTGCACGATCTCTGTGGATGGCTTGCCAATCACCTCATCTTCAACCAATTCAATCTCTTCATCCAGGGTCTCCACCACCTGCATGTAGTCGACAATCAGCTCGTCGGTTAATTTGTACAGGACGTGATCAGCACCGCGTTTAAAGTAACGCGGATCGCGGCGGCATACATCCCACACACGATCAAGGGCTTGGATGGGTAAATCATGGTGAGTGACAATGTAATTTTCACCCAGGAAGATATCCAGTTCAATGCCTTCAATATCCTCGGCGCCGCTCGTGAAGCTGATGGCATGCATGGCGATATAGAGATACTGTTCCCAATCATCCACTTTGGGCACGTGGGTTTCATGGAGTGCATCATCCACCGCCAGGGG
>CAZXPK010000197.1:0-5336 GCA_964642565.1 uncultured Anaerolineaceae bacterium | reverse complement strand
GTCCACTATTAAATAAAGAGGTTCGAGATTCATGCCGGATCTCGAACCTCACTTTATATGATTAATGAGCGCTATAATACGACCACTTGGAATGTTAAAATCTTACCTCGGTGAGCAAAAAGAGGTAAGCGTCGAAGCTGGTCATACGGTTCGTGAGACTTTGACCTCCCTTGGTATGGATCCAGACCTGGTGGCTGGTGTTTTTGTCAATAACGAGCAACAATCCAAGGATTATATATTGCAGGATGGGGATATCGTTAAGGTATTAGCAGTCATCGGCGGGGGTTGAAGCATCCTCCTGCCACGATTAAATTCCTTTCCCACAAAATTCAGTAACCACATCCCATAATACTGGCAGTCCCGACCCTATAAAAGAAATCGGAACACGCTCATCATGCCCGTGTGCCATTTTCATGAGAGGCATTTCTGGAGGCAAGATCCCCGGTGTGAATCCATATACTTTAATCCCAACCCTTTGATACTGACAGGCATCTGTTGCTCCAGGCATCAGCATCGGGATGACTAACCCGCCGGGATCCATTTGGCGCGTCCTTTTTTCCATCAGCTTGAACAACGGTGTTTCCAAAGGAAATTCAGCTCCACTGGTCGTATATACAGTCTCAAGCTCAATCCCTTCTCCAACGATTTGGTGGATCTCATTCATCACACTTTCTGGGGTCTGCCCAGGCACCAGACGGCAATCGATGGCGACTTCCGCCACCGAGGGGATGACATTCACTTTACCTCCGGCACGCAGCATGGTGGGTGTAATGGTATTCGTCACCAGCGCGCTGAGCATATTGCCGCTATCCCCTTTCAAATTGTCCAGTACAAAGCCCATCAACATGGGAGAATGAAGTAGCTTGGTAAGTGAGCTGAGTGGAAACTGCAATTGCGATCCAGCAGCATCCAGCATCTTGATGAAGGTCGGAGTTAGATGTACTGGCAGATGCCCAGCTCGTCGTATCTTTTCAATCGCCTGAGCCAGGAATAATACCGGGTTATCCGAATGGGGGATCGAGCCATGACCTGGTTTTCCATGTGCCTGTGCCCTCAGCCAGCATACCCCCTTCTCTGCCACCTGGATTGGGTACAATCTGGTCTTTCCCAAATATATTGTCAATGCACCACCCTCAGTCAACCCATACTCAGCCTCAATCAACTCGCGGTGCTGCTCCACCAAAAATTTTGAGCCATGCGTAAAACCGGCTTCCTCATCGGCAATGGCTGCCAGAATGATATCTCGCTTCAGCGGCGTTTTTTGGCGGAACAAACCCAGGAATATTTGCAGGTACATCGCCAGAAAGCCCTTCATATCCAGCGCACCCCGTCCCCAGACCACATTATCAATCACTTCTCCGCCAAACGGATCATGACTCCAACGTTCCCGCTCAACCGGTACTACATCCACATGCCCGCTCATCAATAGCGGCCGTTCAGAGCCATCCCCTTTGATTCGAGCAACTAGATTAACCCGATTGGGAGCCGATTCAACGATTTTAAACGCTTCCGTAGGAAAGCCTGCCCCCTCCAGGATATCTTTCACGATCAAGATCGCAGGTAGCTCATTCCCAGGTGGGTTAATGGTTTCTGTCTGGATGAGTCTCACCAGGTTATTAACTGTTTCTTCCGTCGCTAATTTCCAATTCATCGTTTCATTCATGGGGTTCTCTCCAAAAATCAATGACCTTTTTATATAAAATCATTCTGTTTTTACTGGGAGCCTTCTTGATCCGACTGCATATAATTGAGTTATTAATACTGCCAATAGGATCAAACCGCATCCGATAAGCTGCACAAGTTGCATAGTTTCTCCAAGGAATATAAAACCTGTGACCGCCGCAAATACCGCCTCCATGCCGAGCAGTATAGTTGCGTCTGTGGGAGGGGCATATTTCTGTCCAAATACCTGGAGGGTGTACCCCACTGCCGTCGAGATTAGGCCGATATATGCAATCGTCCACCAACCAAATGCCAAACCGCCATAAGGCATCTGCATCCCAGTGCTAACTAAGATATTCATCACACCCGCTACCATATATTGTCCTGCAGAAAAGGTCAACACATCCATATGTTTCACTGCCCGGCTCACCAAAATCACATGGAAAGCCCACAGCAAAGCTCCTCCCATAACTAGAGCATCACCGGAAGCAAGGTGCAGCGTTCCTCCTGTGCTCAAGAGTAAGCTGCCAATGATTGCGATCCCGGCACCAAGCCAGGAGATCCAATGGATTTTTTCTCTCCAAAATAACGTCAGGATGACCGGCACAAGCACAACGTAAAGTGTGGTGATGAACCCGGCATTTCCAGCTGTGGTGGTCTGCAATCCCACCTGCTGCAACCCCGCTGCCCCAAATAATAAGCCACCTGCCAGAATAATAAAGGATAAAGCCTTCAGGTCCAAAACAGGAGATGAAATGGTTTTTCCAGTTCCAGGGTTCATTCCTATCTGAGGCTGATTGGCTTTATTCAGTGGATTCATCTTACTGAAAGGGAGCAGGACGAGCCCACCCAGCAGGAATCTAAGTCCATTAAATGTGAAAGCATCAAAATATTGGGCAGCGATGCGCTGAACCGCAAATGCGCTCCCCCAAATGAGTGCCACGAGGAGTAAGACCAGATCTGCCCTAAAGCGGTTCATGTCTTGTGTGCATCCTTAAATAAAACTATTCGCGCTATTATCCCCTGCTTTTCAGCCATTTCAATAATCGTGTCACACTCCAGGTATTGATGACTTCATCCGCTTCCACCCAGCCTCGGCGGGCTGTGGATACACCAAAATGCATTAAATCCATATCCGTATCGCTATGGGCATCGGTATTTATGCTTAACTTGATCTCCATTTCAATCGCTCGTCTTGCATGCACATCATCTAGGTCTAACCGGGCTGGGTGTGCGTTGATTTCCAATGCTACTCCGGTTTCAGCGGCTGCTGCCAGCACCGCATCCATATCCAGGTCTGCTCCCTCCCGGTCTGGTAGCAGCCTGCCTGTCGGATGACCGATAATGTCCACGTGTGGGTTATGCATCGCTTTGATTAACCGCTGAGTGACCTTTTCACGCGGTTGCCTCAAGCTGGAATGCAGGGAGGCAATGACGATATCCAATTCGGCCAACACTTCATCTGAATAGTCCAGGCTCCCGTCCGATTTGATTTCCACCTCTGCCCCTTGAATGATATGAATGCTGTCTCCCAATTCCTTGGCAATCGCATCGATTTCCTTGCGCTGCTTTCTGACATCCTCCGGGCTCATTCCTTGTGTTATCCCCAGACTGTTAGTATGGTCCGTGATCGCTAGCAATGTGTACCCGTGTCGCTTGGCTGCTTCCGTCATCTCTCTGATCGACAGTTTTCCGTCACTCCAGGTGGAGTGTGAGTGCAGCTCAGATTTGATATCCTTGAGCTCAATTAATTTGGGTAGTTCACCCTTGATCGCCGCTTGAACCTCGCCCCGGTCCTCACGTAGCTCTGGCGGGATCCAGGGTAATCCAAGGGTTTTATAAACATCTTCCTCGCGGGCGCAGGTAACCTCACTCCCGTCCTTCCTCGCCAGTGAATGCTCTGACAAGGAGTAGCCTTTCTTTAAGGCGTATTCCCGTAGACGCACATTATGGTCTTTCGAACCGGTTGCATATACCAGTGCAGTGCCCCAATGCTCAGGTGGGTGCACCCACAGTTGAGCTTGTAAGCCATGTGTGAATTCGACGCTTGATTTCGTTTCACCTTTCCCCAATACCCTTGCCACGTCTTTGCGGTTCACAAATGCATCCATCACTGCCCGTGAATCCTTCGCTGCTGCCAGGATGTCCAGGTCACCCACGGTTACCCGCATCCGGCGTAAGCTTCCACCCATTTCTACAGCTTCTACTCCAGTGGCTTTCCTCAAGTAGTCCATCAACTCTTGAGCAAAAGGCCAGGCTCTTCCCAATGGAATTCGTGTGGAACGTCTCCCAAGCGCTTCGATCCCGGCAATGATTTTCGCTTCCGATTTTTCACCCATTCCAGGTAAAGCGCGTAATTTCCCCTCCCTGGCTGCACTTTCCAGTTCACTCAAGTTGGTGATTCCCATCTGCTTCCAAAACATTGCCACTTTCTTGGGTCCAAGGTCTGGGACTTTTAACATCTCGGCCAGGCTGGGTGGCACCTCTGCTTCAAGCTTTTCTAAAAAGCCTAGGTGTCCGGTTGTGAGTAGCTCATCGATTTTTTCTGCAATTGCCTTACCCACCCCATCTACCTCGGTCAATTTTCCTTGTTTCCATATCTCATTTACATCCTGACCCAGATTGCTCAAGCTGTCTGCAGCTTTACGATACGCCAGGATTTTATAGATATTTTCCCCCTTGATCTCCAGTAAATCTGCGATCGTTCGGAAGATATTCGCGAGCTGTTGGTTCGTCAATGTAGCCATATAAAAAGTTTACCACGAGATGGTGTGAATGTTTTAATAGAAAACCTTGATACGAGGTGTAATCGAAAACGTGATATATACATATTCAACCCCCAATGTTAAAATCTTTAGTCATCATGGATATATCCTATTTTTATAAAGGTCTGATCATCGGGTTCTCCATTGCCGCACCTGTCGGACCCATCGGCATTCTTTGCATAAAGCGGACGTTATCCTCAGGGAGAATATATGGATTGCTTTCCGGTATGGGAGCTGCCACTGCAGATGCTTTTTATGGCTGTATTGCTGCATTTGGGTTGACCTTTATCTCAAATTTCCTGCTCCAACAACAAATAGGATTGCGCCTGGTTGGAGGAGCATTTCTGTGTTATCTTGGTATCAGAACCATCCTCTCACGACCCTCGAATTCCCCAAATCAGCCAAACCAAAATAGCTTATTGAGTGCCTATGGTTCTACTTTTTTTCTCACCCTCACCAATCCGCTAACAATTCTTTCTTTTGCTGCCATCTTTGCCGGGTTTGGCTTGGTCAGCGTCAGGGGAGCTTATTCTTCTGCTGCGATTACCGTTTTAGGAGTATTCCTCGGGTCGTCCTGTTGGTGGGTTATCTTGAGTGTAGTCACCAGCCTGCTCAGGAACCGGATTAACCTTCCTGGGCTTATTTGGATAAACCGCATCTCCGGATTGATCATCCTCGGGTTCGGAATTACCGCAATCATCGGGATATTTTGATTAACCCAGTAGATACCGTGAAAACAAGAAATTTATCCGTTGTACAATAAGACCTATAGGATTTTAATAGATGACCAGACCACATGTTTCTCCCGACAAGGAAATCCGCAGCCTGTATATGACGGTAGGTTTTTATGCCATCATTGAATCTCCTGAAATAACTTGCACATTACCAACTTACAGCCAGCGATTGGGG
>CAZXPK010000196.1:0-5344 GCA_964642565.1 uncultured Anaerolineaceae bacterium | reverse complement strand
CACGAGGTACGCGACGTTCGGCTTCAGCGACACGGCGAACCTCGACGAAGGCGCCCTGTGGCCGGTCGCCTTCGCGCTGAAGGAGTTGACCGCCGCCGAAGAGGCAAGGATCAGCGCGCTCGTGAAGAAAGCGGTGAGCTGAGGACTGATCGCAAGTGTAAGAGACCCCGACGGTAACATCATCGGGCTTATTCAGGCTGGTAATGTGCGGTTCGTCTGGCGAAGGGGTGATCCTGGGTTCGGTATGTCTGTAAAAGTGACTCTCGGTACAGATGCCCAGAGATTTTTAGAGTTTGGACTTGACTAACATCTTCAGCATGTGAGCATTCCGATCCAGATCAGCCAGTCTGCCAGTATGCAAGACCTTGTCCAAGATTACTACGATTTCATCAGCGACTGCTTCATCGATAATAAGCGGTGGGAAAAGGCTTACTCCGCAATCCGGGAAGGAAGCCAGAAGTCCATGTCCCATTGAACTTAGCCTGAGATTATAGATTTCACTACCTGTTAACCACTCCTTGGTTTTGCGATCCTTAGTGAGATCGATGCCGATCATCAGGCCGCGACCGCGTACATCACCGATCAGAGGGTGTTTGTTCATCAGGTTTGTCAGTTTCGTTTTCAGATATGCTCCCAGCCTGGCAGCATTGTCTGCTAAATTCTCGCTTAAAATAATATCAATGGCTGCCAGACTCACCGCCGCACCAACCGGGTGACCACTATTGGTGGATCCATGCATGAAATGATTATCATCTCCCAAGAAACGCTCGAAAATTGCTTGCGTGGTCAGGGCAGCCGCTACTGGAAAATAACCTCCACTGATAGCTTTTCCCAATAACAGGACATCGGGCTGATAATCCCACTTCTGGCTGATGAACAATTCTCCCGTCCGTCCGAATCCTGTGGTCACTTCATCAGCGATCAATAATAAGCCGTAATGGCGGCAAGTCTCTCCGACGAGGCGATAATATTCCTCCGGAGGGATAATTACACCCATTTCACCCATAATAGGTTCCAGAATGAATGCTGCTACGCTCTCCGGTCCTTCGGCCAGGATTGTTTTCTCAAGGGCATGCGCACATTCTAAACCACACTCGGGGTAACCATCTTTCTGGTATGGGCAGCGATAGCAATATGGCGGATCGATATGTACGATACCAGGCAGCATGGGACCGAATTTGGCTTCATGACGCTCCAAACCCATTAGGGTGGTCGCTCCATAGGCAATCCCATGGTACGAGCCGCGCAGGGAGATGATCTTGAAGCGCCCATGGTCTGTTTTCAGTGGGCTCTGACGCTGGTATTGGCGGGCAAGCTTCAAGGAAGTTTCTACAACCTCTGAGCCATTGGAGCCCAGATAAACATGGGCAAAATTACCGGAGGTGATCTCAATCAACTTAGCCGCCAGCTCGATTGACCGCGGATGAGCCTCCCCAAAGCAGGATGAGAAAGGTAATTCACGCATCTGTTTGGTGGCAGCTTCGATGATCTCCTCCCTGCCAAACCCGATTGAGAAATTCCATGCACAAGACCTGCCATTGAGATAGCGCATACCCTTGTCGTTATATAAATACTGCCCTTCTCCGTGGGTGATCACTGTGGGTCCCACTCCCAGGAAAGGAAGGAACTTATCCATGGGGGTATATAGATTCCACAAATGATATGGAACACCTTTATATTTTTTCGTCGTCATTTCTTCCTCCTAGCATAATCGAGCAGATAGCTTAGCCTGTTTGCTATCTACGACAAGGCCGAAGAGACTTGGATTTCCTATTCAAGCGTTGCAATCAGAGTGTCAGGCGTGTTTGATTTTAGTATAGCACGATTCGATCAGCCCCCGTACGTGCGTCCAATCGCCTTCGCGACCATATGGTGGAGAGGCGTCCCTGGGTTCGGTAGGTCAGAAAATGATAGGTTGGCAAGGGGGTGCCCACAATTTCATGCACAAACGTGTACCCCGGTTTATTGAAAACTCGCAAAACTTTAAGATTTCTCATAAAAGTACCTATGCCAACAATCAGCTATACGGGTAAAGATTGAAACAATGATGGGCGAGTGAAGACGATCCTATTGGACAATGGTTCATGAAGACTAATAATATGATTCTCGATTTGATAAATATCAGTAAATGAGGAATTAATGTATACTAGAAATAATGTGCCGCTATTTTAAGATTCAGGGTAAGAGAAAATCAAGAGTTTGGTTAAGATAAATCGCTCTTATAATAACCAGGATTTATGAATCCGTTAAATCACCTTAATTGACACGATATGCTGCAAATATGCAGTAAAATCAATTTTGGTCTGTTCGGCACCAACCGGCTGATCAATCTCTCGATCGCATGCCTACAACGCTCCAGCAAGTTACACATCTATAGAAGTTAGGGTGGCGACATGAGCTCAAGGAAGGAGGTGTAATTAACTGTTACAAGGATCCTGTTATTGAATCGTTGATGACTCGCCCGACAAATGCCATGGTCACGAATCATCAAAATCGGTCTTCCCTCAAACCATGTAATACACGACCAAAGGAGAGCAAAATGGACTTTCTAAATGTTTTTGGTTTCAACGTGCCCCCTGGAAAGAGCAAGGAGTTCCAGGCATGGGTGCGCGCCAATTCAGCCGCCCTCGCCAAAGCTATGCCCAAGGGAATAGAGTTGGTCGGGATCTATGCAAATATGTTCTCTTCCGAGAAACATAGCGGCGATTACAAAATGGTCTTACGTCTCGACAGTTACGGTGCGATGGATCGCTTCGCCGCTGCCATGAGTGGAAACTCAGAGGGCGCTCGCCTAATGG
The DNA here is from genome assembly GCA_964642565.1 of uncultured Anaerolineaceae bacterium. GTDB lineage: Bacteria > Chloroflexota > Anaerolineae > Anaerolineales > UBA4823 > FEB-25. The sequence goes on along the minus strand of CAZXPK010000196.1, from coordinate 2,546 downwards.
ATGAACTCGGGAAATTCTTTGACGTGCGATTAGGCGCAGACTACAGCAGTGAGCTGCTCAAGTCGGTCGCAGACATCACTATCTGGTCCGACTATCCGGAGGAGTAACGAGACCGTGCAGCTTGGGTAAAAACTCACCCGTTATCATTGTAGGTATAGCATGGTGACGGGTGAGTGTTGCTACCCGCCACGTCTACACAGCCGGAGCGCGGCTCAACACAGCGTGAAACAGACGGGCAGGGGCTTTCGCATTGGCTTTAGGGGTGGCGGCTCCGAAGGCCTTTTGTCCGCGTTGGGGCCAAGTGTGCTGCTTCCTCTGTCTGCCATTTACGCATACCGTTAGTACCGCTAAAATGTACCTCACTTGGAATTGAACCTCAATCCACAAGGTTCCGATAACCGCTCTTCTACTAAACATTTATTCCGTTTGTCCACCTTATCCGACATGATAAACTGCATATATCCAGTAGAATCAATGGTTGGGCAGCCAGCGCGAAACCAAACATGAATGTTGCTATAAGAGATTACATATGAGACAAGTTGTTCTTATCAACCTTATTGGTTTGATGGTGCTTTCAGCTTGCAGCTCCAACGGAGGAGTACCCGCGACGCAAACCACAACGCTGACTTCTACTTTTGTGCCCACGCTCACGTTAACAGCAACAATGACTCCTTCCCCAACGTTGACACCCTGGCCAACATCCATCACGCCGACATTTACTCCCATAGCATCCTTACCCCATTTCGTGATTGGCAAGACACCATTTCGTTTCTTAGGGGCGATTGTGCCAGGATGGTTTTGGGCGCGTGGGGAGGGGGTGTCTGTCGAGGAAGTCACTGAGGATTTGATTGTATCGGCAAAAGCCAGCGGGATAAGCTTTCTACATTTGCCAGTGCCCTTCTCCATCGAGAACCCGATAGGCATATTTTCAGAGGACGAATTTAGAAATTTGGATTTCTTTTTGGATACCGCCGCCAGAAATGGTGTGTATGTCATGCTCGTTCTTATGGAGGGCTATGGCCTCTCTGAACAGCCGGAGTTCGCTTATTACAATCCGGATGGTTTTTCAGGTCTTGTTTTGGATGAAAATCTGTCAGCTGCCTATCGGGAGCGGATTAAAACATTTATCTTCCGTCGCAACACGTTTAATGGCTTACTTTATCGAGATGACCCTACTATCTTTGGTTGGGATATCATAGGTGAACCAGCTTGCTACCCCAAATTGACATCTTTAACATCTCTTCAAATCAAAACATGGCTGGAAGAAACTGCTGCTTATGTGAAGGATCTTGACCCTAATCACCTCGTAGGTGCAAATTCAAATGGCGCGATCGACTACACGGATCGAGATAATTGGGAATGGCACGAAATCTTCGATATACCTTCCCTGGACTTCGTTGAAATTGAGGAGAATGCGGTACCTGTTGATGATCCTGAACATTATTTGGTCAATGAAGTGACACCTAAGTTCATTTCACTAGGAAAACCTATTATAAGCCTGGTGGTTATGCCGATATACTCACTGGAAGAACCGACATGCATCGACTATGTGTGGCAAGCAAGATTTATCCAGTCCTTTGCCCTTCGGAATTATGAGACGGGTGTATCCGGTATTTCAGTTACAAGCTGGGCAAGTGATTTGGCTCCATGGTTACCCGACTTCGATATCTGCATCATAAAAACAGATTCAACGGTTCCAATCCCGGGAGTTTTGCTGGAAATAGCCGACCAATTGAATATTCCTGGTTATCCCTACCCGCCGCTGGATTTTGTCATGACATCGCCGTGACAGATCATGCTCTGTACGATATTGAGACAATCAATGCCCTTGAAACAATTGCCACCCAACAACTCGATGGAACCGACCTAAGCTGGCCGGATCGGATTCCCTGGTAAGGGATCACCGATGGGTGCAAAGCCTCTCTTACCCTGCCACCTCTCCAAGCTGGAAGTGATAGATACACAGTGGTTTGAACAAACGAAAGAGGGGGGCTATCCAGCGAAAGGGAGCCATCCGCGGCTCAGGCTGGTCGAAGAAGCCCCACTCGTCGAGCAAGTGGATGCCCTCGCCCCAGCCTTCGAGCTCCTGGCTGCGCCAGAATCCCCAGCGCAGGAGGTTTTTAAACTTTGAGCTGGAGAGTTGACGGTTACCCAGCCAGACGAATAATGGCACCAGCCATCGAAGACCAGCTCAGCACCGGGAAAATGGTCGCGTAGCGTCAGTACCAGTTGCTTGACCTGCGCTTCCGTGAAGTAGATGAAAACGCCTTCAGCCAAGAACAGGAAGTGATGCTGAGAATGCACCTTAACCGCCTCCAGCCAGGCACCCTCGAGCACCGAGCAGCCCAGCAGATGGTAGCGTTCGCCTTCATCGCCGATGAACTTCCGGCGTATGTCGATGATGTCCGGAAAATCCAGGTCGTACCACTCAACCTGGCTGTTGTCTACACGTTCGAAGCGTGAATCGAGGCCGCACCCAATGTGAACCACAACCGCCTCCGGGTGACGGCTGAGGAAATCCCGGGCGTAGCGGTCCATTTCGCGGG
>CAZXPK010000195.1:0-5369 GCA_964642565.1 uncultured Anaerolineaceae bacterium | reverse complement strand
GTCCAACAAACTTCCACCTTTAAAATCAATCGCTAAAGGCATCCCCCATATTAATAGTGCAATCATCCCGGGAACGATGACCAGCAGGGAAATCCCAAAATATAAATAGCGCCGCTTTACGATATCAATCATCAGGGGCTCCTAAACACCAAACCAACGAGCATGTTGGGTGAAGTTGATATTATCCAGGACCAAATGCAAGAATGTACGCGTCACCACGATGGCAGTAAACATACTCACCATGACACCGATTGCTAAAGTCAATGAGAAACCTTTAACAATGCTCGCACCAAATGTGTTGCCGAACCAGAACAGAATGAGACAGGTAATCAGGGTAGAGAAGTTTGAATCACGGATGGAAGGCCAGGCTCGATTCCAACCAAGATCAATGGCTTGTCTCAATGAACGACCTGCATGTAATTCTTCTTTTATCCGTTCGAAAATGAGGACGTTTGCATCCACAGCCACACCCACACTCAACACAAATCCGGCAATACCGGGCAGAGTCAGGGTGACGGGGATCAGGCGGAAAAGGGCGTAAGTGATCAGGGCATAACACAGTAAGGCGAGGTCGGCAACAACGCCTGGCAGGCGATAATAAAGGGCCATGAATAAGACAACCACACTCATGCCGATCAAACCAGCGAGCAGACTTTTTCTGAGTGAGTCTTGCCCAAGGGTCGGTCCTACTGTCTCACTGGTTATAACTTTAAGTGGAATGGGTAATGAGCCGTATTTTAATTGAAGAGCAAGGGCGTTAGCTGCATCGGAAGTAAATTTTCCCTCAATAACTCCTTTTCCTTGGGTTATTGCCGTATTAATAGAAGGAATCGAGATGACTTCTTTATCCAAAACGATTCCCAGGATTTGACCGACATGAGTGCTGGTGAAATCTTTAAAAATTTGGGCACCTTCAGAGTTTAATTCGAATGCGACAACATATCCCCCGCCAGTAGTAGTCTGGACTCCAACATTAGTAATATCAGCACCAGTCATCACGGTGTGAAAGGTTGGTCCAGATTGGACTGGCAAGGTAGACGTAATGGTGGAGGACGGTGTGATTGATGGGGTTATCGAGATTTCGGGTGTAGGGGTTGGGGTGATGGGTGTGGTTGGGGCAGGGGAAGTGTTTAAAGTAGATTGACCGATTCCAGGTACCCAATCTGTATTAATCTTGGTATGAACGAGAGCTGCAGCTTCCTGGTCCGAAAGTGTTGACATGTCAACAAATTCAAGCAAACCGGTCTGCTTGATGACATCCAAAGCCTTGGCTGGATCGGTCTCGCCGGGAAGCTCGACCACGATCCGGCGCGACCCTGCCGGTTGGACAACCGCTTCAGAGACGCCCAAAGCGTTAACGCGATTTTCCACGATTTTCTCTGCAACGCCCATGTCACTGGGATTGATGGTAGTGGTGGCAGGTACATCCGCCTCCAACAAAGCCTGGACTCCCCCGACCAGATCCAATCCAAGCCGTGTACTGAAATCGCGATTGATGCCAATGAAATGGATCCCCGGGCTATTTGGCAGGTCAATATAGATAGCCAATAATAATAAGACTGCGATGGGTACAAGTAATCGATAAATACGGCTCATCTGGTGAATTCAACCTCCGTGATACACACAAACGCCAGCCGAACGCTGGCTAAAATACCAGAACCGACTGGCGGAGCGGATTATACCCCTGATTATGGGGATTGTCTATTTATGACCAGAATGTGGATTGGTTGATTTGATAAAAGACAAGACAGCAACAAGAACCTGTTCAAGGTTTAGTGAATTGGTATCCAAATTCAAATCGGCGTACTGGCGGGCGTGACGCAACCTGCGAAGCTGTTCGGTGTACTCCTCGTAAGTCCAATCCAATTTTCGTCTTAGGACGGTGTTTTCATACGATACATCCAGATAGATCAATAAATCTGGATTAGTCAATCTTTTCCACATATCAGGAACATAAGAATGTTCTTGAGCGATATGCCTGACCAGATAGCCGTGTGCCTTTAAACCTGCCACCAGGGAGGATTTTCCAGCACCACATGCTCCAACCACTCCAATTATCATTTTATACCTAGACTCACCTGAATGGTTGGTTATCGCTGGCTAAAGCCCTGATTTCACTTGGGCCTCCCAAGACAGCTAAAACATCCTGGGCTGAGAGGCAACAATCTGCTGGAGGGTGGAAATCTGACGTGCTGTTTCTGCGAATGAATACCCCACTGAGGTTATATTTTTGTTCAACTTCGCTGACAGTCTGATTGATAAGTACGGAAGCAGGCTCGATCTTCAAATGAGCCAGGCTCATGGATTGACTTTCCACCGTGATGGGACGGGTCATATCCACGCCAGAAGCTGCAGCTGCGAATGCTGGCGCAGCCATCCCTGTGGCACTGAAAGCAGAATATCCAAATTGCTCTTGCAAGGCACGGGCAAAATCATCATCGAAAATCCGTAAGACGATATGGATATCTGGCTTAGCCGTCTCGCTTTAAGTGCTATCTTAAGATTCAAGCTATCATTTTGTGTGCATAAGATTGCCACAGCAATCTCCCATTCTTTTCCCCGTGCTTAGCGATTGAACAACATCACACTAAACTCGGTGACGCCCTGTGCCAGGATAATGAGCCCGATGACAGGCATGATGAAATAAAATGCACCCAGGTACCAGGTATGGGGGAAATTTCCACCGGTTTGTAAAAACGTCATGGTTATTACTTGATAGATTGATTCCAGGAGATTACCTAAAGGTTCTCCTGCATAGGAAGATAACAAATAATAGCCAACTCCACCCCCTAACATGGCCAAGGTAAAGATCAGCAAAGGGATGCCAAATTCACCCAGCAAGAGCCAGGTGTCACGCCAGCCGGCTTTGAGCTTTCTAAGTCGATATCCGCTGCGAGAGATGGACACGGGTTTACGTGCTTATTAAAAAACCATTCTCATTCATTGAGAGGGAGCTGGACCGTCATACGTCGCACGGAATCACTTTTATGGCTTGAAACCTGGATGACAACCACGGAGATATCATCCACAGGTCGGCCATGATCCAGCTGTATTGCATCCGTCAGCAGGGAATCTGCAATTTCCTGAGGATTCGGCTCTTCTTCAATATGAGCTTCTAAAAAGGTTTCGATATCCAGGCATTCGCCGCTACGGGAACCCGCATGTACCAAACCATCGGTAAATACCACCACGGTCAAGCCTGGCTCGAGGGGCATCTCGTTAATTAATGGTCGGGTGTCACGATATATGCCAATTGGGTTACATTCATCATCAAAAGCGCAAATTTCTTCATTCGAGGCAATATAAACAGGTAATGGATTATTGCGTGTGATCACCATCGTGGCTGTCTGCATATCGATAGAAACAATATTCAGGGTCGCGGAAACCTTTCCTTTACGTTCGGTGAAGAGATAATCTGAGGCGGCCCGAGCGGCAGCACCGTCACGGACACCTTCAGATAATAAAGAAATTACCTTCCTGACCACCAAGGATGAAATTTGCTTGGCTCCCTTACCGGAGCTTTGTCCATCTGCCATCACAACAGAAATACCCCCGTTTGGGCGTTCTGTTACCTCGACAGAATCGCCACTCTCAGAAGTCGCATATTTATTGGTCTTGGCGACCGCAAGTTGTACTTCCATAACCTACATTGTACAACAATATCGACATGAGAGAGATTATTTCTGGTGAGTGGTCAGGATTTGAGCAGGTGGATAAGGAGGATTTTACTGGAAGGAAAATTAATCATCTCCCAACTGACATCAAATCCAACCTTTTTCAATGGATCCAATACCCGCTCATCCCATTCGGGAGCTTCCCCGGTAACCTGATTGAGCCAAGCAACTACCCGTTCCCAAGGCTTTCGACCGGTAATCCAGGCAAATGGTAAAACAAGTATCGCACCTCTATGGATGAGGACCCGGCGGATTTCTAATAGCGTCGCAACCTTGAAAATATATTGAGCTGGAAAGGTCATCACAACCTGATGAATACTCTCATCCGCAAAAGGGAGGGCTTCGGCGTCCCCGCGAATTAAATTAGGATGAAGTCCTAGACGCGCAACATGCCTTTTCGCAAGCCGTCCCATTTGAGGACTTTCATCCAACCCATATGCATTTATTCCCTTTTGATATAAGCCAGCGAGTAAATGACCCGGTCCATAACCGATTTCAAGAGTACGCGGGCCATTAACGTAGGGTAGGACTGATTGAACCCATTTTTGCCAGGCACCCAAGGAAACAATGGACGCTACGCCGTCGTATGCCCAAGCGAATTGGTGATACAGCAACTTAAAGAATGCGCGTAAGAAAATAAAGATCAGGCGTTTTGGGAGCGATGGCCGGGGAAGACCAGCTACACTATTGGTTTTTTCCATGCATCAGCACTGGTAAATAGCCGGGCAGAGTACGGTATTCTATATCTTGGGTAGCTTCGAATTGGATTTCTCCGTCTGCATGGAGGGGAGTGGGCTGGTCTGAATGTATCTTCAACCAGCTGACATTGATCTCATGCATAGCCGGATGTTCAACATAATTTCCTGCGCCAGCTTTCATCGTCTTTGGCAGCAAGCGTAGAATTTGAAGCCTGGATGGCATGTAACCATAGACACAATTCAGTTTTCCATCAAAAGGATCAGCATGGGGTGCCATATAAAATACCCCGCCAGTGAGTGGATTATTACCAGCTGTGACCAGGGTGGCGGGACCGCGGTATTCACCATCTTCCCATTGCAGATGCATTTTCCAATGAGGATTACTTGCCACACCGATCAAGGCAGCCACTATATAACGGATTGAGCCACGCAACCAGGAAATTCGCTGCTGGATCAGCGTGATTGAGGGCTCCAATCCAATCGCGCTGTTATTATCAAAATATCGTTTTTTTACGATATTCTTCGATACATCCCAAGCTGTGACTTCCCCAAGGTCAATTCGCCTGGTATATCCAGCCATGATAATCTTGGCGGCACCCTGCAGATCAGTGGGTAAGCCCAGATTAACCATTAGATCATTGGCTGTTCCCAGTGGAAGAACTCCCAGTGGGACTGGCTCAACCTGAGCCTCTTGAGCAGCTAAAACAATCCCGTTCATGACTTCACTGACACTTCCATCCCCCCCGGCAGAGATAATGGGGGAAAAACCATTTTTCGCAGCCTGATAGGCTAGCTCAGTTCCATGATTGGGAGCTTCAGTCATGACCAGCTCGAATTCCATGTCGATGGATTGCATAATTCTATTAATTTCATCGCGTTTCTGCAGGCCTTTCCAACGCCCAGCATATGGATTAAGAATGATTTTAGCGGTCATGTGATTTTTGTCTCCCGGGGCATTTTAGCATAAATCTTGATTACAGGTATGTTGAATGAACCT
>CAZXPK010000194.1:0-5382 GCA_964642565.1 uncultured Anaerolineaceae bacterium | reverse complement strand
CCATTATGAACGAATCTTCTACCATTGTTGAAGCAGATAATAACCAACCAAAAATACCTACGATTAAACCCAAGAAGAAGAGCAGTCGTTGGTGGCTGAATGGCAGATTTTTATTCAGTGGAGCAATCATCCTTTTCTTTACTATCATTGCCTTTTTTTCCCACTCTCTCGCACCATACGACCCATTAAAAATGTTTTCTGGACATGTCCTTGAGACGGTCAGCAAGAACTTTTGGATGGGGACCGATGAATTAGCCAGGGATGTGTTAAGCCGCCTGATGTATGGTGCAACAAATTCGCTATCGATATCATTTGCTGCAGTAGCGATTGCTGGTACGCTCGGTACCATGTTTGGCTTGGTTGCTGCTTATTATGGCGGCGTGGTCGATATGGTCATCATGAGGTTAATGGACATAATCCTGTCCTTCCCCATGATGATTCTCGCCATTGCGGCAGTAACTTTTCTAGGCAATTCAATACCAATTTTGATCGTCGTAATTGGAGTATTGTACATCCCCGGAACAGCCCGGCTGGTTTACAATACGACGCTTTCACTTAAAGAAAATGACTATGTGACAGCTGCTCGAACGATTGGGGCAAAGAACTCTCGTATTATCATCCGGCACATATTACCCAACACAATGGCACCTCTCTTGATCCATTTTGCCTTGATGTTAGGGTTTGTTATAGTAACCGAGTCAGGTCTAAGTTTTTTGGGTTTAGGTCCTCAGCCTCCTGAACCCACCTGGGGTCAGATGATCGCGGTTGGTCGCCGTTATATCAACCGCCAACCCTGGCTCTTAATTTCCCCCATGCTCATTCTCAGTATTATCATCCTCGCCTATAACCTGATGGGTGATGCATTACGCGACATCCTCGATCCAAGGTTGAAGAAACGATGAATCAAAACCCTATCGGAATCAACAACCTGGAACAAAAACCTGTCGTCCTTGACGTCAGGGATTTACACACTCGATTCTCAACCTTGAATGGAGTGGTGCATGCAGTAAATGGAAATTCATTTGTCTTGCGGAAAGGCGAGACTCTTGGTATTGTAGGAGAAAGCGGCTGTGGGAAAAGTGTCACTATGCTTTCCATAATGCGGCTGCTGCCAGAGGAAACAGCCAGTATTCCCAAAGGCGAAGTTTTTTTCATGGGTCGCGATTTGTTGAATTTGTCAAAAGAAGAGATGCAAAAACTGCGCGGCAGCAAAATTGCAATGATCTTTCAGGACCCAATGACCTCCCTGAACCCTGTCTTAACCATCGGGCTTCAATTAACTGAACCATTGATGATTCATATGAGAATGAATAAAGCAGACGCGTCTCGCCGCGCAGTAGAGCTGTTACAGATGGTGGGTATCCCAGATGCAAGAAAACATTTAAAAGACTATCCACACCAATTTTCTGGAGGGATGCGCCAGCGGGTGATGATTGCTATGGGCTTGGCATGTAATCCTGTGTTACTTATCGCGGATGAACCAACCACCGCGTTGGATGTAACTATCCAATCACAGATTGTGGAACTGGTTAAATCGTTGCGCGATAAGTTTGATATGTCGCTGGTGTGGATCACACACGACCTGGGGCTGGTGGCGGGGTTGGCTGATCGTATCCTGGTGATGTATGCGGGATACATTGTGGAACAAGCCTCAGTGTTTGAATTATATGCCCACCCAAAACATCCTTACACAATTTCCTTGCTGGGCTCACTTCCACGCATCGACAGAAGCTCGCAGGAGAAGTTGAAAGACATAAAGGGATTACCGCCAGATCTTATTGGTGGCTTTACCAGTTGTCCTTTCAGGGCGAGGTGTCTATATGCGGATGAAGGGTGTGATCTGGAGGTCCCAGCGTTGAGGGAAATATCCGAGGGACACAGGTTTGCTTGCAGGAAGGACATCTAAGCGCATGTCACAGCCCTTAGAAACCAATGATCTGATCAAGGTTGAGAATCTCTCCAAATTTTTCCCCATCCGGGGTGGTTTACTTGCGGTCCGAGCGGTGGGTTCTGTCAAAGCAGTCGACAATGTCACCTTTACCATCAGAAAAGGAGAAACCTTGGGTCTTGTGGGAGAGAGCGGCTGCGGTAAAACCACCGTGGGACGGACAATCTTACGGTTATACCAACCTACAACTGGTCATATATATTATAAAGGGAAAGATCTGGCAGTACTAAAAGACCGCGATTTGCGCCCGCTCAGGCGTAATATGCAGAATATTTTCCAGGATCCATATGCTTCGCTTAATCCGCGTATGACCGTAGGTGCAATTGTCATTGAGCCATTGGATATCCACCGTGTGGGTACACGCAAAGAGCGCCAGGAATGGGTTCAGGAATTATTCCATACGGTTGGGTTAAATCCTAATTTTGTCGACCGTTATCCCCACGAATTCTCAGGTGGGCAGCGGCAGCGGGTTGGTATTGCTCGCGCGCTCGCATTAAACCCAGAATTTATCGTCTGTGATGAACCTATATCTGCACTGGATGTATCTATTCAGGCTCAGGTGATCAATTTATTGGAGGAGTTACAGGAACGCCTCGGCTTAACCTACCTGTTCATCGCCCATGATTTAAGCATGGTGCGGCATATATCCGACCGCACAATAGTAATGTACCTTGGCAAGACCGTTGAGCTAGCGAATCGCGACGAACTATATAGCAATCCATTGCATCCCTACTCCCAGGCTTTGCTCTCGGCAGTACCGATTCCTGACCCGATCAAAGAACGTAAGCGGGACCGAATCGTGTTAAAAGGTGATATTCCCAGTCCGGCAAACCCACCCTCGGGCTGCCGGTTTCATACACGCTGTTGGCTGGCGATGGATATTTGTAAAGAAACTGAGCCAGAGTGGCGCGAAGCCAATCTCGGTCATTGGGTTAGTTGTCACTTAGTCACGTAAGATCATACGCTCACAGAATCACTATAAGTTAGGAGATTGAGGAATGTACGAAGATACGCTAAAATATGTTTCTCCTGTCTGGAACCGTTATACACGCATCATCATCGACCATGCACAGGGAGCCAATATTTTCGATGTCAATGGAACGAAATACCTGGATTTTACCAGTGGGATCGGGGTGACCAGCACCGGCCACTGCCACCCAATGGTGGTAGCTGCGATCCAGGAACAGGCTGGTAAATTGATGCATGGCCAGGCTAATATTTACTTTCATAGACCGCTGCTTGATCTGATCGAGGCATTACGTCCGATCGCACCGGCGGGCATGGATAGCTTTTACTTCACCAATTCTGGTGCGGAATGTATCGAGGCAGCAGTAAAGCTTTCCAAGCATGCCACTGGGCGCACAAATGTGATCGTCTTCAGCGGTGGTTTTCATGGACGTACCCACTTGACAATGACCATGTCCACCAGCAAGATCGGCTTGCGCAAGGGTTACCAGCCACTGGTGTCGGGGGTGTTTGTTGCACCTTATCCATATTCCTATTATTATGGAATGGACGACACCGAGACGACCAAGTTCTGCATACGGGAGTTGAAAAAGATGTTCAAAGGCCAAACCGGGCCGACTGAAACAGCCTGTATAGTGATCGAGCCGGTGCTTGGTGAAGGAGGCTATGTGGTTCCGCCAAAACAATTCATGCAAGAATTGCGCGATCTTTGCTCAGAAAATGGCATCCTCCTGGTTGCAGATGAGGTACAAAGTGGATTTGGCCGTACGGGGAAATATTTTGCTTCAGAGCATTTCGGCATCGTACCGGATGTGATGACCGTCGCCAAAGGCATTGCCTCAGGTATGCCGCTTTCGGGCGTTATTACTCGCTCAGAGCTAGCTGCCAAGTGGGCACCGGGATCGCATGGCGGTACATATGGCGGAAATGCAGTGGCTTGCGCCTCGGCAGTTGCAACGATTAAAGTGATCCAGGAAGAAGGATTGCTGCAAAACGCAACCGAGCGCGGCATCCAGCTGCGGGCACTCCTTAAGGAATTGAAGGAAAAATACCCAGTGATGGGAGACGTGCGCGGGTTGGGCTTAATGGACGCGGTCGAGTTCACCCGGGATGGGCAACCAGACCCGGATACCACAAAAGCAGTGGCGACTGCAGCGCTGGAGGGTGGCCTGATCTTGTTGACTTGCGGCACATATGACAACGTGATTCGCTGGATCCCGCCCCTGGTAGTCACAAAAGATGAGATAGACCAGGGTGTTGGCATCTTCTCTGAGGCGCTCCACAAGATAGCCTAATTGGCTGAGCTAAAAAAAGACAAGCGAATGAGTATCGAACTGTGATACGGACATCAACGGATCTACCTTCTTACCAATATGGAGCTAGGAGTAGATTACCAGTCTGCGCTGACCGAGGCACAGCAAAAAGGGTATGCAGAAGCCGATCCGATAGGAGACGTGGAGGGATATGACGCCGCCGGAAAAGTGGTGATCCTGAGCCAGTTATTGTTTGACCGCTAAAATGGAATGGATGATGTAGATCGTACTGGTATCAGCCGCCTGACATTGGAGGACATTGAGCAGGCCAGGCAGGCTGGGGAACGCTGGAAATTGATCGGTTCTCTAGAGTTAAAAGATAACACTCTAACGACCCGAGTTGCCCCTGTCCGTCTGCCTATCAGCCATCCGCTGGCGAATGTGAACGGCCCAACCAACGCCATTTGTTAGGATACTCAAATTCTGTGCTAGTCAGGTTGAACGGTTCAGGCACCAGAAGGCAGGCTACTGGCTTTGCCTTGTTGAGCGAACTGCTCACCATCTACTAGTACGCCTAGCAGGTCAATCCGAGTGCTGCTTTTACAGCATGTGCGCTGCGCCAAACAGGTGAAGATAAGTGATGTGGATGAGTTGATATCCTCGAACAGGCTTGGATTTTACTCTAAAACAGATGTCGAATCCATATAGCGCTCGGGTCGGTATCTCTGGATAGAAACATCAGTCTTGCCATCCAGGATCAACTCGCTAATGACCTTGCCATGTACCGGCGCCAGGGTGATGCCGCTGTGCGAGGTAGCAACATAGAGACCTGGGATGCGATTGACCGCACCCAGATATGGCAGCCCATCTTTAGGCAGTGGGCGGATGCCTGAGAAGGCACGTATGATCTGGGCATCTTTGAGGATAGGGAATCGGCGGACGGATTGATCGACGATGTGCCTGAATCCCTCAACGGTTGTCGCATATCTCTCCTGGCAGTCTAGCTCGTGAGTAGTGCCTAGTAAGATGTTACCGCGCACGGTCTGGCGGGAGATATCCGTGGGATGAATCAATACCCGGCGCATGGCTTCAGTAACGACAATCTGGCCACGCTCACAAACTTGGGGCATCTCAAACCCCAGCGGACGAACGAGCGCCGAGCAAGCAGTGCCAGCAGCTACGACAACACTGGCGGCCCGTATCAGACCGCGTTCA
>CAZXPK010000193.1:2872-5478 GCA_964642565.1 uncultured Anaerolineaceae bacterium | reverse complement strand
AAAGAACTGCAGGAAAGCCTGCAAAAATTTCTAACCGAAGCGCGCAATATCTGCGACCTGGTCGACAAGGAAAAGCGGGACTTCACGCCCGAAGAGCGCCAGAAAATAGCCGGATTACTGGAAGACGCCAAGAAGGTGAAGGGCGAGATCAAGACCGTCCAGGACGATGAAGCGATGCGCAAGAGCATCCTCGATATGGGTGAAGGCATCGAGCTGCTAGGTGACGGCCAGCATGGTGGCAATGGAAACGGCAAACCCAATGGTAGCCGATTCCTGACCGATCCAGTGTATGACACCCTGGGTGAGGCATTCGTCCAATCAAAAGCCTGGCTGGATTGGCTCAAGCAGGTGGCGCCTGGAGGTCAAATCTCCGACAGCCGCAAGGGGATCTCATCCCCACCGCTGGAATTCAAGCGCTTTGGCTTATTCCGCAAAGACCTGATCACCGGAGCCAGTGCGACCAGCGCAGGCGCATTCATCACCCCGGAAGATACCGGCATCTACGAGCCGCTGGGGCGCTACCCACTGACGCTGCGGGACCTGATCAGCGTGCGCACCACGACCAGCGATACGGTCGAGTTCGTGCGCCAGACACAGCAGGTGACCGAATCCACCCCGGTGGCTGAAGCCAACGTGACCACCCCGACCGGCTATGCGGGCGAGGTGACCGGTGAAAAACCGGAAGCCGCGATGACCTTCGAGCGGGTGAGCGAACACGTCAAGACGATCGCTGTGTGGATCCCGGCGACCAAGCGGGCGATCTCGGATGCAGCCCAGCTGCGGGGTTTGATCGACCAGGAACTGCGCGAGGACCTGGCCGAAGAGCTGGAAAACCAACTGCTCAACGGGAATGGGATCGGCGAGAACTTCACCGGGATCGCCAATACGGCCAATATCCTGGTGCAGGCATTCGATACCGACATCGTCACCACGGCACGCAAGGCAATCACCAACCTGCTGATCAATGGCAAGCAAATCCCGACTGCCTGGCTGCTGCACCCCAGCGATTGGGAAACGATCGATCTGCAGAAAGATTTGGCAGGGCGTTACTACTGGGGCGGACCGCAAACACCTGGCCCACGGACCCTATGGGGCGTCCCGGTGGTGCAGAATTTCTTCCTGCCGCAGGGCACAGCCTATCTGGCAAACTGGCGCAAGATGGTGTTATGGGATCGTGAACAGACAACCATCAGTGTGAGCGACAGCCATAACGACTTTTTCATCCGCAACCTGATCGCCATACTGGCAGAAATGCGGGCGGCAATGGGCGTGATCCGACCGACAGCCTTCGTGGAGGTCGACTTATCGGGCGGAAGCTAAACCAAATTATCCATAAGATGAGGGGCGGGCATCCCGCCCCTCCCAATGGGAGATTGAGTGATCATCGAACAACAAGCAATCATCGCAGCAAAGGGAGTGCTATATGTGGCTTATGGCGAGAAGGCACGCGTCCAGGCACAAAACAGCATGCAGATGTTGAGATGCCATATGCATGGGATAGCAGTGGCGGTGGTCAGCGATATCAATTTAAAAGGGGCCGACCATTTCATCCACCATCCCGAGGAAGACCGGGGAGCGCGCACACAAAAGACACAGATGTACCGGCTCTCACCCTTCGAAAATACGCTGTTCCTGGATGCGGATACTGAAGTATTGAGCCCGCCGGTGGCGGGATTCGGTCTGCTGGAATATGTCGATCTGGTACTCGGTCAGGACGTGACGCGCATTTTTTGCGAGAACCACTGGCCACACCTGAAACAGGACGAAGTGACATATACCAAAAAGGTTTTGGGCACCGGGCAGCACATGTATTTCAACAGTGGAGTGATCTTCTTTCGCAGGAATACACGCGTGGAGGCGATGATGGCAGCCTGGTATGAAGAGTGGTGTCGCTGGAAGGTACACGACCAGATGGCGCTGATCAGGGCGATCCACCGGTGCCCGGTGCGCATCGCACCGATGAGAGCACCGTGGAACACCCACCACAGGTCGGGAGCCAGCTTCGTATTCCATAAACACAGACAGGCACGCAGGGAGGGGGCGCCGCAATGAGAGTACCAGCCGAAGAGATCAAGAAAGCGGTAGATCGATCCTTCCGGATACCAGGCTTATATCGGAGGGGAGAGGCAGCTTTTTTGTACACACTGGCCAGACGGAAAGGAAAGCTGGTCGAATTAGGATGCTGGATGGGACGCACAACTTCGATCATGCTGCAAGCGGCAGCGATCTGGCATGCACAGCTGACGACCGTGGATGCATTCACACCCATGCCAAATGACCGTAAGGCAGCCACGGCCAAGCGGTGGCAGAAAAATTTAGAGAAGATCGGATTGAAAGCGCCACCCTTACTGGCAATGACCAGCGATGAAGCATCGAATATATACCCACCGAGCCAAGATATTGCGATGCTGTTCATCGATGCGAACCATAGCCTGGAAGCGGTGACAGCAGATTTAATCAAATGGACCCCACGGGTCAAAGTTGGAGGTTTCGTGGCACTGCACGACATGTTCTTCCCGTCGATCACCGGCGTGTGTCAGGCAGTAACCAATTGGTGGTGCACCCAGCGGGATGAGAAGGGGCCGGTGTGGGAATATATCGGTCAA
>CAZXPK010000193.1:0-2772 GCA_964642565.1 uncultured Anaerolineaceae bacterium | reverse complement strand
CCCGATGATGGATAAGCCTGAAATCGAGGCGCTGCGGGCTGTTTTGGAAGAGCGCAAGCCAGAGCGGGTGCTGGAATGGGGGGCGGGCGGGTCTACATTGTACTGGCCGAAGCTGTTCCCGGAGATCAAGTGGTTATCGATAGAGCACAACCCGGATTATGCACGAGCGCTGGAAGGCAAAACAGCGCCCAACGTGACGCTGATGCAGCTGGATTACCCAGATTACCATGAACTGAAAGCGGAGCAAGTGGGCACATTCGACCTGATCATCGTGGATGGAAGGCATAGAGTGAGGTGCCTGGACGTGGCGCGTGATCTACTCAATCCAGGAGGGGCAGCAATCCTGCACGATGCCGGTCGGGAACGCTACGCGCCGGCGAAAGATTATTATAGTTTGCTAAGCGTGCTATCGCCTCCCAAGAAAGGCAAGGATCCACGCGGATTATGGCTGCTCTCGGATCCCAAGCCAAGAGCAAAGCCAAAGAGCAGAGGGGTGATCTATCTATGCTGGGGTGAACCGGCGACACGGGAAGCTGAAGCTTCCATGCGCTCTTTATGGAAGCACGCGCCACAGATGAAGGTGCTGGTAGTGGGAGACGACCAGGCGGTGAAGCATTTCAAGGGGCGTAAACTGGTGCAAACCTACGCGTGCTGCGTGGACCCATTCACCAGCTCGACTTTATTCGGATTCAAAGCCGGGCGGATCAAGCCATTGCTGGCGGGGATCAGCCCGTTCGAGCAGACATTATACGTGGATGCGGAGACCGAATTCAAGATCTCACCGGCGATCGGCTTCAACCTGTTGGAGAAATGGGATTTTGTGATCGCCGAAGCCGAGACGCGCAGCCTGGCGGCAACCTTTCAGGACAACCGGAATGAGGCAGGCAAAACGGCAGCCTGGCTGAAAACACCGCACATCCTGTATCACAACTCTGGGATGATGTTTTGGAGGACGAACGAAGCCACAAAGCAATTATTCGACTTATGGAGCGTGGAATGGCTGAAATACAAAGGCTGGGATGAACAGATAGCGCTTCTACGGGCGTTGCTGCGTTCAGAGGTGTTATTTTTGAACGTGCCGTACACCTGGAATTGTAGAGGACCGCAAGGAGCATACCTTTTGTATCATCGTTTTGCATCCAGGGCGGCACGCAAGCACCGGGGAGGAATAATCGTAATGCATCATGGACGGAGAGGAGTGCCGATGGTTCCAGCGTCGCCATTGGTACAGGTTGAACTCGAGCCAGGTAGATTTGTGAAATGCCATAAGGGCGATGAGAAACGCGTATGTGCATTTTTTAAACAGCAAAAGAAAGCCAGATAAAAGAAATTTAAGAAGGAGATCAAAATGGTATTGCCTAATAAATATCAACCTAAGAATTTCCTAAAACAATTATCCAAGGGAACCTATGCCATGAGAGTATTTCTCTACGGTTCCAGTGCGCAAATACCAATATCTGAGTCCTGGCGTATTCATACCGTGCGTGATGCCATTGTAGGAAGCTCAAAAGTATTCATCGTACCTGCTGGTCAAGAATGGCAAATTCTATGGATATGGGCAGGCTTTACTACAGATGCAACTGTAGGAGTGAGGCAATTAGACGTTCACCTTGATGATGGAGTAAATACGTTGGGTGAATGGCAAGTTGCCATAACACAAATTGCTAGCCTGACCTACTACTACTTGATCGCACCTGCCATGCCTGACCTGTTAGCATTGAGAGATGGCATCTTCATGATCACTCCATTACCACCGACTTTATTCCTCTCTGCTGGTCAATCCATTCAGATATGGGATAACAATATGGTAGCAGCGGCAGGAGACACACTGGTAGTAGAAATGCAGATTGCACGCCGGACGGTGTAAGATGAAGGGTATCGGTATTCATGGTATCGGAATGATACCTATCACCAAACGAGGGAATTTATTCATTCCCCCGATTTATGGCGCATTTTGGGATGGGAATGCACCGCCTGCACTGGTAAGAACGGATGAAGCCATAGGCAAAATAGCCAATGCCGGGGTGGATGCCGGAGTAGTGGTCAACGACTTCGACATCATCTATCCTTGGTCGGGGATGGTAGAAGTAACGGATGCGTTCGGAAATATATTTGTCCGCATACCCCGATTCTACATTGAGAAAACTGCCGTAGCTGCGGCTAGAACATGGCGCATTAGCGCATCTCCATTTGGAAATTCTTATCTACCCGAATGTTTCGTTGGCAAGTCTTACGTGGACGTGGGGAAATACAATGCCAACCTAGATGGTGGTGGGACGAACCTGGAAAGTAAATCTGGGACTTTTCCGTTGATCAATAAAAATATCGTTCAGTTTCGCACTTATGCCCAAGCCAACGGGACGGGATACCAGCAAATGGATATTCACGTTCACGACTTGCTGAGGACGCTTTTCTATATCGAGTTTTCCACCCTGAACAGCCAATCCATCATGGCCGGATTTACATCAGGGCAGTGGAATGCTGCAAATACAGCCACGGTGGCTGAAAATGCGGTCAATCGGGTCATCGTTGCCAATGCAGTTGCGGCGTCATTCAAGGTCGGGCAGACCGTTGGATTGGGGACTGTGTTAGGTGGAGAAGATATATTTACCAATCATGTTATTACATCCATCAATGTATATGATGCCGCCAACATGGCTATCACGGTGGATGGTGCTGCTTTCAATGTAGCGGTTGGGAATGTGCTTTACAATAAAGGCTGGAAATCCGGTTTCTCGTCATCCATTGCGGCAAAGAGCGGTAGTTTGACCA
>CAZXPK010000192.1:0-5485 GCA_964642565.1 uncultured Anaerolineaceae bacterium | reverse complement strand
TTGCAAATGAATGCTGGTAGTAATCTTCAAACAGACGGGCAAACTCTTCTGTGAAACTGCCAATCTGATTCTCGTAAATACCCACCACAAAGGGCAACAACCCATACCCAAGCCCTCCATCTGATTTGCCAGCCTTGATCAGACCACGACGCGCCATGCTTTTAAGCATTTGGCGGGTATCATTGTAATCAAGCTCAAGACGTTCAGCTATTTGGGCCGCGGTTTCCAACCTCATTAAGAGCTGCGATGCCAATGAGGCTTCATCGGGAGTGAATAGCTTCGCCAGCACCTTCAGCTCAGAGCCTTCATCGGTAGGCGGAAAGCCATTCGGAAGGCTGTCCAACCGTTCAGCTAATCGTTTATACGGATTGCGCTCAGCAGTCATATTCACCTCACCATTAGATTTTGGATAATCGTCTGAACTCATCCTGGAATTCTTGCTCCAGTTTCAATTTTTCTGCTTGACTTAGGAAGCTGGCATGGATGGCATTTAAGCTAATCCGCTCAAGCTCGGCTTGTGTAAATCCGAATTCATTAACAAGTACCTGGTATTCGTGGTTTAAATCGGTTCCAAACATAGGCGGGTCGTCCGAGCCGATGGTCAGCACTAAACCTGCATCCCATAATTTGCGCAGTGGGTGGTGAGCATAGTCAGGGTAGGCGTTCAGGCAGATATTACTGGTGGGGCAGATTTCGAGGGGTAAGGAGTTAGACCTGAGATATTCGATTAAACTCGGATCTTCGATACTGCGCACTCCATGCCCAATCCGCTCTGCGTGCAGCAATTTTAGCGCGGACCATACACTTTGGGGACCAGAAATCTCACCAGCATGAGGAACCCGGTGAAGATGCTCCCTTTCGGCGCGATCGAAAGTATCCACAAAGAGCTCGGGCGGGAACCCAGCTTCAATGCCACCCAACCCAAGGGCAATCACCCCCAAATCCCGCGCAGCCAGAGCGATATCAAGAACAGATCCCTGTGTGTCAGGTAAATTACGCACGATATCAAAGACCCACTGCCACCATACTCCATAGTCGGCGTGTGCCTGTTCACGTCCAGAATTCAAACCCTGGAGGATCTCCTGCCAGGATAGATCCGTCAACGTTGTATTCGTCAGGATGGTGAAGGTCACCTCAGCATAGCGGATATTTTGTCTGGCACACTCACTGCCATATTCATAGGCGATCAAACGGTAATCATCCGGGGTTCGTAAGCACCTGGTGATCATAAGGTAAGTTTCTAGAAATTGGTCAAAATTGCGGAAATGGTAGAGCTCGGCTAGCCCAACCTCGGTGTCAGCAGGCAGGCTGACATGATTGCGTTGAGCCAAAACAAGTAAGGTACGCGGTAGTATCGAGCCTTCCAAATGAACATGCAGCTCAGCCTTTGGCATACGTTGAGCGAATTTAGATAGGTCCATACTTATCGATCAGAGTAATCAGTCATTCACCTACAAGGTTTTTATCCATCTGGGATTGCATATGTTGGTATTCCTGGGTATTTGTAAACTGGTGAATCTGTTCGACGCGCTTGGCGATCATGGGATGGGAAGCCAACAACTCTTCCAGGTTATGCATGATGTCATCATCTTCCGACTCGAGGTGCTGGATGGCAGCCTGGATCCCAACCTGAGTGCGAGCCGCTGGACCGGCTTCCAACTTGACCAGGGCTGAAATGGCTTTGTTAGGCTTACCACATGCCAGAACACCAGCCCGGTCCGCTGAATACTCGCAAGCCCGATTCCACCAACGAAACGCCAGTTCCATAATGGCAGCTGCTCCCAAGGAGCTCGGAATACCAGCAATCCCACCCACCAGGGTATTCAGCCAAGTGTGCCCGAGCTTCACATGCCCCATCTCATGACCCAGGATGAACTGGATTTCATCCTGATCCATAATCTTGAACAAGGATGAGTAAAGCACGATGGCTTTGGGTGAGTCCATCCCGAAGGTGTAAGCGTTCAGCTGGTTGGAAGGGACGATAAAAACGTTCACCGGCTCTACTTGCAGACGGGCAGAATTAGTATTAATCAGGGGGATCATCTCAGGTGCAGCCTGGGAGGTGACCTGCTGTGCTTGAGCCAGCAATTCTTGATGCTTACTACGGCTTGCGAAATAGCCCATGATCACAACCAGGGGAATAAAGATGGCACTGGTACATACGGTGGCAGCTGCAGTGAAGGCGATGACCAACAACACGACTACGATGGTGGCTACCAGGATGAGATACTCATATGGATAACGATAGTCGGTGGTGGAATACTTGACGCTCATGGTTTTGATTTTAGCATAAATAAAATAAAACCCGTTTTCCATCAAAAACGGGCCTTTAATCTGTATTAGCGCCGGTCGCGTCGATCGCGATTGCCACCATTGTGGGATGGGCGTCGCCTGTCACCACCTCCACCACCACGCGAGCCTCCTGAACGACCGCCAGAGGGACGGTCGTGCGTCAGGGCTTCTTCAAGGGTCCAGCCCTCGAGGACTGCCTGGCGCGACAATCGAATTTTGCCAGTATTATCGATATTGGTGATCATGACGGTAATCTCATCGCCAACCGAGACTACATCTTCCACTTTGTTAACGCGCTCACTATCCAGCTGAGAGATATGCACCAGACCATCCTGGTTGGGCAGGATCTCGACAAATGCACCGAAATCGGTGGTGCGTACAACCCGACCGGTATAGATGCGCCCGATGACCGGTACTTCAGTGATCTCTTCGACCATCTCGCGGGCCCTTTCAGCAGCAGGACCATCGGTAGCTGCGATATAAACCGTGCCATCTTCTGCGATGTCGATCTTGACGCCGGTTTCTTCCTGGATGTTGCGGATAATCTTGCCACCAGGGCCAATCACGGCGCCAATCTTATCGGACGGGATATGCAGCACGGTGATGCGCGGTGCGAATGATTTAAGCTCCTTGCGAGGTGCAGGGATTATTTCCAGGATTTTGTCCAGGATAAACAAGCGTGCTACGCGCGCCTGCTCGAGGGCTTTTGACATAATCTCAGAAGTGATCCCTTTGATTTTGATATCCATCTGCAGGGCAGTGATGCCATCGCGAGTTCCAGCGACTTTGAAGTCCATATCGCCCAGATGGTCTTCCATACCCTGAATATCGGTCAGGATGGAATAGCTGTCAGCCTCCTTGATCAATCCCATGGCAACTCCTGCAACAGGAGCTTTGATGGGTACACCCGTATCCATCAGGGCCAGAGTGGAACCACACACCGAGGCCATGGAGGTGGAACCGTTGGAGGAAAGCACCTCGGATACCAGGCGCAGGGTGTAGGGGAAATCTGTTTCAGGTGGGATGACCGGTAATAGGGCGCGTTCAGCCAGTGCACCATGCCCCACCTCACGGCGGGAGGAGCCGCGCAATGGGCGAACCTCACCAGTCGAGAAGGGTGGGAAGTTATAGTGGTGCATGTAACGCTTGGCTTCCGTCCCGGTCAGGCTATCGATCTCCTGGGCATCGCGGGGTGTACCGAGCGTTGCCAGGGTGAGCACCTGTGTTTCACCACGCGTGAATAAGCCCGAGCCGTGAGCACGTGGGCTAAGCCCCACTTCACCCCAGATAGGACGAATATCAGTCAGACCGCGCCCATCGGGCCGCAATTGGCGTTCGAGGATGCGCTGCCGGACCACACTTTTTAGGGTTTCATCGAAGGCTTCGATTGCACTGGGGATGAGGGCTTCATCCTGTGCAGTTAGCTCTGTGACGATTTCCTGCTGTAATGTAGTGATGGCAGCATTCAGCTCAGCCTTGGTGTGAGGAGCATCCAATACTTCGTTCAGGCGGGAAGCTGCCCGCTCATTGACCGGGGTCTGGATGGCTTCTGTCAGCATGAAAGGTGGGTAAGCCTGCTTGGGTTTACCGATTTCACGCGCCATCTGCTCCTGGATGTCTATCAATGGTTGGATGGATTGGTGACCAAAGTTCAACGCATCCACCATCACCGTTTCGGGTACTTCCTTAGCGCCGCATTCAACCATCAGGATGGCATCACGGGTGCCTGCAATGCGCAGATCCAGGTCCGAGCTATCCTGATCGGAGGCGGTGGGATTGACGATGAATTGACCATTGATACGACCGATGCGTACTGCGGCAACCGGACCACCCCAGGGGATATCTGAGATCATCAAGGCCGCGGAAGCAGCATTGATGGACAGGATGTCAATCGGGTTCTCCCCATCCACTGAGAATGAGTACAGGATGACCTGGACGTCATTGCGCAGGTCTTTGGGGAAGAGAGGGCGCAATGGTCGATCGGTGAGGCGTGCGATGAGGATGGCTTCCTCGGATGGTCGCCCTTCACGGCGGAAGAACGAACCAGGGATACGCCCCCCGGCGTACATGCGCTCCTCATAATCTACGGTGAGAGGGAAATAATCTATCCCGAGGCGAAGCTCAGGGCTCATGGTGGCGGCAGCGAAGATCATCGTGTCGCCCAGGCGGACGGTGACAGCACCACCTGCTTGACCGGCAAGCGTGCCAGTTTCGAAGTTGATGGGCTTGCCACCGACCATCGAGCTAAATTGTTTTGATTCAGGTTTCATTTTTCAGTTTCTCCTTGTTTTATTGCGCCTTGCGGGTCAGAAACTGAGAGTTAGCGACAACGGGATACAGGCAGCATTCAACTGCTGCCCAATTGAGCCAGGCGGCTGTGAAAAGCCGCCATATATGTGTTGTCGTTATCCATCAATTCCCGACCTGAGGCTGGTTAAATTTCTCCCATAAAAAGAGTAGATGGGTGATTAGTTTCCCATCTACTCAAGGGTGGGCTAAAGCTATTTACGGCGGATGTTCAGCCGATCTGTCAGTGCCATATAGCGCTGGTATTCGTTGCGCCTGATGTAGGCGAGTAGTCGTCGGCGTTGCCCCACCATCTTGAGTAATCCACGACGAGAAGACTCATCATGCTTGTGCTCACGGAGATGTTCGGTGAGCTCGGAAATGCGGTTGGATAAAAGTGCAACCTGCACTTCCGGTGATCCGGTATCGCCCTCATGACGGGCGAAAGTTTCCATTGTTTTTGCTTTTGTATCCTTATCCATGACATCTGCTCCAGTCTATATTTTATTGTGCTTCTAGCAGGTCTCCAGCTCGGCAGCTCAAGCCGCCGGGCGGTCTAGTCAGCGGGGGGATTATACCAGAGAGTGACAGAATCGGCAATTAAGATCGCATGAGCGGTGAACGGTGCCAGATTAAGAAAAAAAAGATGACCACAAAGTTTACAAAGGGCAATTCATTGGACAAGTCAAAAGCATGGCTAGAATAAAGCTGGGAATTATTCGTTTGTGAAAAATAACGAATCGAAACGAATTCGTTCTTTAAAAAATTTCGGTTGTTAATGTGCGTAAATGGTAAAAGCACCTACCGATACAGAAGACCACTTGGCTCGATCAGAAGAGCACTTGGCTCGATCAGAAGAGCACCAATCGATCTGGGAGAGCACCAATCGATCTGGGAGAGCACCAAT
>CAZXPK010000191.1:0-5546 GCA_964642565.1 uncultured Anaerolineaceae bacterium | reverse complement strand
CGGCGTGGAAAATAGGCATAGTAAATGGCATGCAGCCTGGAGCGGATGCGCGGCTTAAATTCGGAGAAACCATTCCATAGCTCGAGACCAGTGAACCCGCTTACGTTCCAGTCCACCCACGAAATATCGCCTTCATGGACCGAAGGTGCAGCAGGGTCGACTGGATGGGCGATAAAAGATAGACCTCCCGCATTTCTGATGGCATCCAGAAGGAGCTGTGGGTCGTAGGCAAAGGTTGCCAGCTCACGTTGGGCTCCAAATACCAATAAATGGTTTTTTTGAGGATTACGCGCCTGGTCGTGAATCTCCTCCCCCACCATCAGGAGAACACGCCGGTCTCCTTCTTTATAATATCCCGCAGGACCATTCACCAACACATTATGGTCGGTGACGATGACAGCATCCACACCCGCCTTCAATGCAGCCTTAGCGATATCAGCATGCAAGCCTGCACCGTCGGAATAACGGGTATGCATATGCAAATTGACGATAATCTCGTGAATGGGCATTCTCTCTCGAATTATAGCTGTAATATTATAGCTGGGATTGATTTGATCAAGCTGCTATCAGGTTTGATAAGTAATCTCATATGCTAACTTTTGCTTACCTGCTAAAATAACAGCATGCAGCGTGTGATGACAAACCTGTTTCAATCGAAAGCACGTATGATGGTGGTGCTGCGGTATATATTGGTTGGGCTGGTGGTGTTAATGGGACTGGCGAGATTGAGAATCATCTTACTTCTACTTGGCTCTCCCACAACCTACCAAGAACGAGACGTCCTGCAAGAATACTTAATGGCTAAAGCTCTAGTTTCAGGCGTGAATCCTTACCTGCCTTTAGATGAATTAGCACAGATGTTCATCGGTAAATTCTCGTTCTTACCTCATCCTGCACCGTACCCGCCATTTATAGCGATCCTATCTACTCCACTGTTATTATTCTGCGTCAATAATGTCATAATTGTTTGGTTTATTATTGAGGTGGTATGCCTGATAGCAATATCCGGGATGTTAACCATCTTGTGGAGAGGACGAGTGGATTGGGTTCGTGCGATTTTCATATTATTTTTATTACTTACCTGGTATGCGGTAATGGTTGATCTGTTATTTGGACAACTGACTATCCTTTTAACCACCCTGCTATTGGCAGCACTGCTGGCATTACGGAAAGATAATAAGATTCTCGCAGGTGTTCTTATCGGATTATCTGTAGCGATTAAGATGTTTACGTGGCCTTTGATTATCTATTTCGCTTTAAAAAAGGATTGGCGTACATTGCTCTCTAGCAGCCTGACCGCAATTGGATTAAACCTAATGGCATTAATCGTAATGGGAATTGGCCCGATTATGGATTATTACCTCCGAGTGACGATTCAGGTGTCAGCAATTTACCATTCTTTCTTGAAAAATTATTCACTGTGGTCAATCGGCTATCGATTATTTGCAGGGACAGAACCAGTCGGCGGTGATTACATTTCAGCTCCCCCCTTGGTAAACCTGCCCAAATTGGCTCCACTGGTATCAGCAGGACTGGCAGCCGCTTTTTTGTTAGCAGGCTTGATATGGGCAATGCGATCTAAAGATAGAGATATAGCTTTTTCTATAATAGTCTGTGTAATTGTAGCAATTAGTCCGATATCCTGGGATCATTATTATGTGATGATTATCATCAGCCTGGCCATTTTATTGCTCAATTTATCAAATCATTCTTTCCCCACCTGGCCAACGATACTTTTCATCATTATCGCTTTTATGCTTTTCTTGTTCAATGATCATATTGCTGAGGTCATTTATATTTTAAACGGGGGCAATGATTTATTACAAGCCAATGGTAATCGAATCACTTTTGCATCCAGCTTGCTAGAAATTCTACCCACGGTGGAATTGGTTATTTTGACCATCCTATTATGGCGGCGAGGGGTAGCTCATCAACACGCTGAGAATATTGAAAATGTTGATTCAACCAATATTCCTGATCACCCAAAAATTACAGCCCAATATCCATAGGGTTTGACGATTCACCCAACCAAAGGTATAATCCGCAAGCTTAAGCGTCAGGTATCATGTAAAGTGAATTCGTTTCAAGCAAGATTATATTTTTTAGCTGGAGGCAGGTTGTGGGCAACGTAGTGGATATTGCATTAGTCATCGTTTCGGTGGCGCTGATTGCCAGCGTTATCCTGCAAAGCAAAGGTGCGGGGTTAGGTGGTCTAACCGGCGCGGATACTGGTGGCATCTTCACCGCACGCAGGGGCGTGGAAAAAACTCTGTTCTATGTAACCATTGCCCTGGGTGTAGTGTTCTTTGTCTTAGCTATATTATCAGTAAAATTAGCATAACAATCTCCCGTTGAGCGCAGAGGATCGATCCCGACCACCTAACATTAAGGGGGTTGGCAGTTATTCCGAAGCGCTTTTTGTTTTTATTATTGTCTTCAGGCCGTGATAATATTGAACCCATGAAAAAATTACGCTGGCCGTTGTTGATTGCAATCATTGCACTGGCTGCCATCTCGATCCTGCTAATCAGCCAAAAACCAGACAGCCTGCAACCTATTACAGTCCCGGAGGTTCAACCGGCTGAAGGGGGGATCTATTCGGAGGGGTTGGTAGGGACGTTTATGCGCTTAAACCCTGTTCTAGATTATTATAATGAAGCAGACAGGGACGTAGACCGTTTACTGTATAGTGGGATGTTACGAATCGATGATCACGGATTGCCCCAGGCTGATCTAGCCACCTCATGGGGAATCTCACGGGATGGCATGATCTATAACTTCTCGCTCAACCCAAAAGCCGTATGGCATGATGGGCAGCCGGTTACAAGTGATGATGTCATCTTCACCATCCAAGTGATAAGCTCGGATGATTCTCCCCTACCAGCTGATATCCGTGAATTCTGGAAGCAAATCGAGATCATCCGCCTGGATGCCAAGACCTTGCAGTTCAAGCTACCCGAGCCATTCGCACCCTTCCTGGATTACCTGACGTTCGGCGTGCTACCTTCTCATCTGCTTGGTGACCTGACCCTGGCAGATCTGGTAAACGATCCTTTCAACCTGCAACCTATTGGAAGTGGTCCTTATCGCTTCGACCATCTGATCACCAATGAAGGTAAGATCAGCGGGGTAGTACTCTCTCCCTTCAAAGATTTCTATTCCCAGGGGGCGTACATCGACCAGGTTGCATTGCGTTATTACCCAGACGCTTCTGCAGCTTATGCAGCCTATCAGGCTGGCGATATTGCAGGTATCGGAAATGTAACCTTAGACATCCTGCCTAAAGTGCTAACGGAAAAGGCGCTTAACCTCTACACTACCCGCTTGCCAGCCATGACTTTGATCCTGCTCAACCTGGATGACCCATCGGTTAAATTCTTCCAGGATGTGAATGTGCGGAAAGCACTCATACAAGGACTTAACCGCCAAGGGATGATTGACGCCCTTCGCAGCGGGCAAGCCATCCTAGCAGATGGTCCGCTATTCCCTGGTACCTGGGCATACTATGACGGCATTGAGCACTATACATACAATCCAAACCAGGCGATTGATCTATTACGTGAGGCTGGTTTTACCATCCCCGCTTCTGGTGGAGATATCCGTATTAGCGAAGATGGTACACAACTATCCTTTGAGCTTATTTATCCGGATGATAGCGAACACGCCGCACTTGCAAATACCATACAACGTGATTGGGCTTCCCTGGGTATTCAGGTCACATTAACTGCCTTATCCTATGATCAGCTCGTTTCTGAGCATTTGGACACTCGTAACTATCAGGCTGCGTTAGTGGACTTGAATCTGTCTCGCTCGCCCGATCCCGACCCGTACCCATTCTGGCACCAGACCCAAATATCGAGTGGTCAGAACTATTCCAAGTGGGATGACCGCCAGGCAAGTGAATATCTAGAGCAGGCACGCATCACCACCGACCTGGCTGACCGTACCCGCCTATATAATAACTTTCAAGTTCGCTGGAGCCAGGAGCTTCCCGCGATACCCCTGTATTACCCGGTGTATACCTATGCAGTGAGCAGTGATGTCAAAGGGGTGAGTATCGGTCCAATCTTTGACCCTGCTGACCGGTTTAATCACGTCACTGACTGGTATCTGGTCACCAGCCGCTCAACCGGGGAAGTGACAGCAACTCCCTATCCATAATTTACAACCCAACCCTGTTTGGTCAGCGGTTATCTACAGATTTCTTGACTTTCAGGATTCCTGTAAGTTCATCCTTGAACACTTGGGTTAGCTGTGGGTCAAATAAAGAGCCACTGGCACCGATGATCAAGCGTGAGGCATCTTCCACAGAAATCTCTTTCTTATAAGGGCGGGGGGTTGTAAGTGCATCGAAGACATCTGCAATGGCGCACATGCGTGCGCTTAGAGGAATTTGGTCTCCACGTGTCCCATTAGGATACCCTGAACCATCCCATCGTTCATGGTGATTCAAGGCAATCGTTTCACCCACTTGCAAAAGAGCAGAAGGCGAGTTACTGAGGATTTCAGCGCCAATAGTCGTATGGCGTTTAATCTTATTCAGGTCGGCTTCGGTATATTTTTCTTGCCGGAGCAGCAATCCTTCAGGGAGACCTACCTTGCCAATATCATGCAATTGACAGGCGATTGAAATGAGTTGAACTTCATTTTGGGATAAGCCCAAGCCGCGCCCAAGCAACGAAGTAAACCCCTTGATGCGCTCGAGATGGCTCAGGTTTCCACCTTCACGATATTCAGCGATATATGCCAGGCGCCAAACAGCATCCAACAACTCTTTGTGTGTATCGTATGAAAACATGCTTCCTGCCTTTCCACAAGCTTAGTGTGACGAAATAGTGAGATGTGCGTTTTGATTAGATAGAGTTAGTGTGCTGATAATGAATATATTTTACAACACTTCCCAAGATTAGGTAAATAATCATATTCTAAATAACTTATCATAATTGTCAGGAAGAATATTAGTGTTTGATGATATAATTTTTTTTAGATCACAAGGGACCTAGTTGATAACCCCTTTCTGACGGGAAATTATATCGACGGAGAGTTAGGCGAATGCACTGAGGCGAGAAAATATTCCTATGTCGATAGGGGGAGCAATAATGAGCAGCAAATATTATCGCGAGTCTGATGAATAGAACGCATATGGGCATGGTAAAACCTTGATTTCTCACGGGCATGGGCAAAGAATGGTGGAATTTACTCTCATATTGCCATTGTTCGTCCTATTCTTAATTTCATGTGATGTGTGTACAAACCGGCAAAAATAAAGTGACTGCCGAATCAGGATACATATTTAATAATCCTAAGGACAATTGCAATGGGCATGAAGAAGCAGTGAGTCATGATGCGATTGATGCTAATGATAAAACGATTGAGGGTTATTTTGAAGAAGTAGATCTTGGTGGTTATAGTGGATCTGGTGATTGGTTTGATACAGGATCTTTTCCGGTAATATTGGTTCGTTAATGGTAATCGTCAAATTATTTCAACTGATAGCTAATCTAATAACAATTATTTCGGATCTGGTATATTTAATGCATCAGATA
>CAZXPK010000190.1:4580-5647 GCA_964642565.1 uncultured Anaerolineaceae bacterium | reverse complement strand
ATAATAGTCGCAATTGGTTGGAAACCAGGGACGAGCGGTGTCCGCCCTTGGTATTAAAATTACGGCATGGGGTTGTTGCCAGCCCAGTCGTCGCCCACGATGACTAGCACATCCACCTGGCTGTTCGGGTCATACTGTAAGAAGATGCTGTATGGGGTAATTTGCATTAAGTCAACCAGGTAGCGATCGGTATAGGGCTTGCCAGTGTAATCGATGATGCGAGTATACGTGGTGTAATCGCTGTTCTGGGTGCTGACCACGTTGGCGCCTTGAGATTGTAGATAGGTTTGCGTGGTGGAAGCTAGACCTTCGATGTAGGTCCCATTGGCGATGACGATCGACGCCCCTTCCGCCTGCATATTAGCCCGCGAGTCCCCCGAAGTCAATCCTGGGCTGGCCATGCTGGAAGAGGCAAACACCAGATCGCGGATCACCCGGATCTGGTCTGGAACCGGGATGAGGATATCCTGGTTGCCTTCAGGTGATGTGATCGTGGCCATCGAGACAGCATTGGGTGGGGCAATGGCTCCACGCTGCACTTCAGATAGGTTTATCTCTAATGCCAGCCAGCCAAGGCGTATCGCGTCGTCCAGTGATAAATTGGTATGGATGCCCGCAGACAATTCATTATACAAAGCAGGGGTACGGGCGACCACTTGAGCTGGCCCAAGCTCTTCAATGCGGTCGCGGATGGCCAGGATGACCTGCTGCTGGCGTGTGGCGCGATCGAAATCGCCCCCCTCGGTGTGCCGGGCACGTGCGTAAGCCAGGGCGGTTGGTCCATCGAACAGATAGTTGCCAGGTTTCAGCGTGACGGTATTCCCTTTGCCGATGGGATCAACCGTGATCTCAGTGGTCACGGTCATGTTGATACCACCCAGTTCATCAATGAACTGCTCGAAGGCAAAAAAGTCGATGATGGCATAGTAATCAATCGGGACGCCCAGCAGGGATTCAACCGTCTGCATGGCCAGGGCAGGACCGCCACCTGGGACATCATAGGCGATGCCGAGTGGATACGCGGTATTGATCCGACCGTATTCGAAACCAGGAATATTGACCCACAG
>CAZXPK010000190.1:1507-4480 GCA_964642565.1 uncultured Anaerolineaceae bacterium | reverse complement strand
ATTATTATCTCAAGGCATGGAATTGTTATCAGCCCAATCTGTTCCTAGTAATATTGCAATATCAGTCTGGCTGTTGGGGTCATACCGGCTGTAGATGCTATCTGGCTGGATATTCAGAAGTTCAACCAGGAATTGTACCGTATAGGGTTTGCCGGTGTAATCGATAATCACTGTGGTCTCAGATTGCTCTTCAGCATTGCCAGTTTCCGTCACGTTAATTCCCATACTCACCAGGTAATCTGTGGTTTGGGAGGCCAATCCTGCTGTGGTCGTGGCATTGAGCACCGAGACGGTAGCATTCTCTGCCTGGCGTAATTCTGCTGGATTGCTGATATAAACTGTAGCGACTGGGGCAGCCCCTGAGGTGGTTGAAAATACCTGGTCGCGCACGGCTCTGACGGCATCCATGTCGGGGAGGAGGATATCCATGCCATCCGCCGAAAAAGTTCGGGAAGTCTCATTCGGGCCAATCAGGCTGCGTTTGATGTTTTCCCGTGGGATTTGAGCAGCCGTCCAGGCAAGCGAGATGGTTTCCTTGAGGTTCAAGTTGGTGTGGATGCCATAACGCAGATTGTTATATATCGTTGGAGCGTTCGTAATCAGTTTGGGAAGGGTTCCCAGCGAGGTAATCTTATCGAATATCGCCATGACTACTTGCTGCTGCCTGTCCGCGCGGTCGAAATCAGCGCCAAAAGTCTCTCGATTGCGTGCATACGCCAGGGCTGTGGGTCCATCAAGCTGCTGGACCCCCTGAGGTAACGTGATGGTATTGTGTTGACCAATCGGGTCAACCGTTATCTCATATGGGACGTCGACCTCCACACCGCCAATTTCGTCAATGAAGTTTTCGAAAGCCGAGAAATCCACCTGGGCATAATAATTAATGTCCACCCCCAACAGCTCTTCCACAGTTTGGATGGCAAGACCAGGTCCGCCACCTTCCAGGTTATACAATTCTCCCAAATAATAGGCTGTGTTGATCTTGCCATAGTCAAAACCTGGAATATTGACCCATAGATCGCGTGGGATCGACAGCATGCCTGCGGTTCTGGAAACCGGATCCATGGTGACAAGCATCATGGTATCCGTACGGGAAGGACCTTCTCCTTCCCAATCACGGTAATCTAGGCCCATCACCAGCATCGTCACCCGGTTCGCACCATCCCAAGGGAGAGCTGCAGGGCCATTCTCAGCTTGCAGCGGGGTATTGATATTGACCTCAGGCTGGTTGATAAGCGGAGATTCGGTGAGTGAGAAGGCTGGTGGAGTGGCGCCGTTGTAACGTGCTGCCGTCGCCTCACGGACAACGGAATAGGTGAGATATACTGTGGCTGATAATGTGATCAGGAAGATTGCCAATAATCCCCACAACACAGGGTTCATGGTGATGTGGGAAGACCGGTGTGCGGATTGGGCTGATCTGGGGTTGCCTTCTATGGGATTGTATTCGTCCATCGATGTCGGATTATAACATGGAGAGTGTTTTTGGGTTTGTGAAGTGATAAATTCCTGTGGCATAATTATAAATCCAGGTTGGTGGCACAATTTGTTAGAAATGGATGATATTAATCCATTGAGATGTTGCATGAAGAATGCCACCATCCGGGATGATCTTAGGACGAATTTGTATTCAATCTAGTTCCATGAGAAATTTCCTGTCCCGCAGCTTTTACTACTTATGTCGCTGATCACCGCAGTCAATCTCGCCAAATCTTTTGGTGCCAATGATATCTTTGCGGGCATTTCGCTCAGTATTCCACACCATGCCCGTATCGCAATCATTGGACCGAACGGAATTGGCAAGACGACCCTCTTACGCATCCTGGCAAAGGAGGAAGAACCCTCTGCCGGAGAGGTAAGCCAGGCTCGAAATTTATCCATTGGTCACCTGGCGCAGGAGGCTGGGCTTGATTCGCCGCACACCTTGTGGGAGGAGTGTTTGCTGCCATTCGCACAGCTGCGTGAAAAGGAAGCTGAGCTGCAACGCCTTGAACAAGCCATGGCGTTTCCAGACCAGGTGCACCAGGTACTCGCAAAGTATGGACGGCTGCAAGCTGAATTCGACCACCAGGGCGGGTATGTCTACATCCATCGTATCCAACAGGTGCTTTCGGGGTTGGGATTCACCTCTGATGAATATCAAGCTCCGCTATCGCGATTATCCGGTGGGGAACGCACGCGAGCACTGCTCGCTCGCCTGCTGTTATCGGAACCTGACTTGCTGATCCTGGATGAGCCAACCAACCATTTGGATATCGCCGCGGTGGAATGGCTGGAAGGCTATCTGCGCCAATGGGAAGGAGCCACCCTGATCGTTTCGCATGATCGTTATTTCCTGGACCAGGTGGTGGATACGATATGGGAGATGACCCGCTCGGGCTTCGAAGTCTATCGAGGCAATTATTCAGCCTATGTGAAGCAGCGTAGTGAGCGCTGGGAGCGCAGGCGTGAAGTGTTCGAGGCGGAGAAGGAGAAGCTTGAGAGGGACCTGGACTATATCAAGAAGAATATCTCAGGTCAGAACGTCTCGCAGGCCAGGGGACGCCTGCGCCGGTTGAGCCGTCATCTGCAGGCCATCGAGCAGGTGGGGCTTGAAGCTGCCCTTAGTAAAAAGTGGGGCGAGCTGAGCATGAGTGTGGACACTACCACCAGCATGCTGAGTCCTGAGGATGCGCAGCACAGGCTGAATGCATTGCGTGAGCCATCCAATCGACCTCCCCAATTGCATATGCACCTGCATACAGACCAGCGCAGCGGTGAGATTGTGCTGCGAACGCATGACCTGCAGATTGGTTATCCGGGGAAGGTGTTGTTCTATGCTGGGGAGATCGAGCTGCGCAGGTTGCAATGCACCGCCTTGATCGGTCCGAACGGTGCCGGTAAGACGACCTTTCTGAAGACGATCCTCGAGAAGATACCGCCCCTGGCTGGGGAGGTGGAGCTGGGTGCCAGCTTGAAGGTTGGGTACTTCGC
>CAZXPK010000190.1:0-1407 GCA_964642565.1 uncultured Anaerolineaceae bacterium | reverse complement strand
GTTCTGGATGAGTTCCAGGGCACCATCCTGCTTGTCTCGCACGACCGATACCTGATCGATGCTCTGGCAACCCAAATCTGGGAGATTGACGAGGCTAAAGCTATCCTGCGCACGTTCAAAGGAAGCTACAGCCAGTATCATTTACAGCGCCAGGCTGAGCAGGTGGCAGAGAAGGAGGCTATCGAAAGTAAATTAGGGGTGACAGAACCCCTCAGGGTATCTCGAGCTTCAGCCGAGGACAGGCGGAAGCGGGCACGCTTGAAGCAGGTTGAAACGTTAATTGACCAGCTGGAAGCCAACCTGGCAGCGCTGGGTCACAGGCTGGAAAATCCACCCAAAGATACGGCTAAAGTGCAAAAGCTGGGGCTTGAATATGTGAAGGTGCAGAAAGAGCTGGAAGCCTTGATGGAAGAGTGGGGCGAATTACACGGATGATGCCAATATGGGACGCTCAAAACGCATCTATGATCTGTTGCTGAGTTTTTGGCCTCTTTACAAGGTGGGCTTATGGGTGGGAAAGCAGCCTGGCATTGGCAGCCTGCTTGATCCAATTTTCAGCTCGAAAATCCATCAGGTGACCATGATCCCGGTGAATGAAACCATAAATCAAGGGGATCAGATCGTGCTGCCCTACTCATTGCTGGTGCAGTTGGTGGAGCAAGCCAGCGCCCGTTTTATTATGACTGAATGTGTTTGCCGTAGCCATGAGAACTGTCAATCGCATCCGGTTAACCTGGGATGCCTGTTCCTGGGTGATGGGGCGGCCCAAATTCACACCTCCATGGGAAGAGTATGTGACGTAGGCGAAGCTAAAAGACACATCCAACGCGGTAAGCAGGCAGGTTTATACCCGTTGATTGCCCATACCATGATCGATGCGCTTACCCTGGGGATCCCTTACCGGCGTATGTTAACCGTGTGTTTTTGTTGTGAGTGCTGCTGTGTGGTCCATCGCGGCATGCGTAGCGGACCTGCATCATTGATGCTGGTGGTGCAGCGCTTGCCTGGGTTGAGAGTGACGGTGGGAAGTGCATGCGAGCAATGCGGTGATTGTGTGGAGGCCTGCCCGGTGGGGGCAATATCACTCGATCACCGGGCTGCGGAGATCGGTGAGGAGTGCAAAGGCTGCGGTATATGCGTGAATGCCTGCCCATACCAGGCGATCACGATGGAAATGGAGGGCAAGACGGATTTGTTGGCAGGCTTTAACCAACGGATGAAGAGCTATGCTGATATTTCTGTACAACCGTCAGGTTGTCCTAAGCGAAGTGGTAAAAAACCGTAATTATTCACACCCCCACCCTTGGTAATTATCCCCCCTTCCTGACAGGGAAGGGGGGATCAAGGGGGGTTGGGTGCGTAGTTACAAAAAATCTATCCTAAAACCCTGATCGGAGCAGAATTCTC
>CAZXPK010000189.1:0-5656 GCA_964642565.1 uncultured Anaerolineaceae bacterium | reverse complement strand
AAATCAAGACTCCACAGCTATTATCGCGCATTTCTTGCAAGCCGACTGTAAACCACCTGCGGCTGCGCCGCAGGTGGTATTAGGCGTTGCCGTGCATTTGATCCTACCGCAGATTACCGCCATGAAAAATTCCTGGCAGGTGCTCACATTCATGACCCTTTGGGCTGTGGGCAAGAAGCGTTGGATTTATCATAGTGGGTGGAGGTATGTACAGGCGCTTTAAGGGAACACTACTTCCTGATCTATCGCTCAGCAAATTGGTTGGTTTGGGCATGCTACCCTTAAAATGATAATGACCATATCAATATATACTATTTCCCTTGTAATGGATTTCTATGGAAAAGGAAAAACTGTATACATGGTATGAGATCGAGATTCTCTTTACAGCCAAAATCTGGTGATAGATAAACACAATGGATATTCGACATGAAGAAGTTGATTTTGTTGACATTGCTTGCTTTCGGGTTGCTGGTTTCATGTTAAACAGGTACCACTCTAGCAACCATTTCGACACGAGCTTTGATGTTACCTGGAGAAACTGGGATAGAACCGCTTACAGTCCCGCCAACAATTCCCAATGAGTTGACCTTATTAAACTCGCCTGTTCTGGATCCAATCGGAGATTCGGACCAAGTTGAGGCGATTAATACCATTCGCACTCTTTTCGGGTTGCATGATTTACCAGTGGAATTTATTGAAGTGACACTGATGCTCGATTCCCCGAACATGGATCTACACGTAGTGCTTTACAAGGATTCGGATGGACGGAAATATTATGTCGACCCTTCCAGCAACCAGGTTGTTGAGATCGATGCTAGAGATGCCTTAACACTTATTCCATTCGATTCGACCGTCTCATCCCAAGAAGAACTACGAGCTATAGCTCAAAAATATATCCAACAAATAATGCCTGATTTAGAACTATTAAAAACCGAACTGTCGTTTGACGAAGGGATAAAAGGAGATTATTATTTCTTCACCTGGCGAAGTACCGATTCGAACACATATAAAAATAAACCATTTATCCAAATTGGATTAAATAAAAGCAGCGAATTATTTGCTTATTACAATACACGCTGTTTGTTAAATGAACCATAGCACATAAATCCACAATACACATAGTTACGCTTTGGTTCAGCTTAATTAGAATTTGTCCTGTAAACTGGGCTGCCTTGAGCGAAACGAGGAACGTATGTTGAACCGTTTATTACTAATCACAGTTCTAGTCCTCCTATGTGTGAGTGCTTGCACCGGTATATGTCCTAAGATAGACAGGCGCCCAGATACTGCCAGCTGGGATCGAGAAGCATTACCGTCCATTCCAACATACAATCCCAACTCAGATCAAATGTGGTAGATGGACTTGCGATCTTAGATTTGTCGTACCTCGATCTCGCTAACTCCATTAAAGACCTTATGTATACCTCCTTTGATAACCAGACAAAATGGCCATAGGAGGACAAGATTCCACCAAACTTTGACTTGCGAGCCATAATAGATATCGTTAAAAATCCAGGTTTAGGCATTCGACAATCTCACGTACAAGGTGTTAACGGGCACGAGGTAGGCATTGCCTGTGTATTAGAGAAACTCATCCCAGGGATCCTGTGATCGCCCATATTTCAGCACTCTTTCCTTCCACACCTCGCACTCACGCGTCGCTTACTCCCAGGAAAGCACGGCATGACGTTACTGCCGGCTGTGGAAAGGGTGAATTAATTCACCATAAAACGTGTCAAATATACCCAAAGTAACCTGCTTTCCGGTAATGCTTATTAAATTATGCTGATAATCGACTTGCGACGATATTCAACACCTTCGATAGATCAGCGTTGGATAATTGATCCAACATGCCATCGAATTCAGTCTCTGACATCGAAGGCGGACTTGCTGTTAATCCAGCAATACGCTCTTTAACTTCTTCCGATAGGATCGGTGCATAGATGCTGTCCGTGATTTTGATGTCGTGGTGCATTAAGTTCATCGAGACCGCTTTGTAATCCGCCATGGTCTGGGCTTTTAGGAGGCCATAAACCGCATGCCCATGGCGAAATTTATGGGCTGATTTATACGGCAGACCTGCTAAGTCGAATAGCTTCCTCAGGCGTTTATCCAATGCCTGATGGCGATTTTTTCCAGGTTCGGTATCTACAAGGGACTGACTGCCCCAACGTGCACAGACAGGAGCATACCAGGGGGCTATCGATGGAAGGTTTGAGCGGACAACATCATCCCAGATCTGAGCCACCGATAATAGCTCTGGAATGGGCAGCAAATAGGTCGTAGCGCGCTTTCCATTTTTGGTAGCTACACCTAACTCAGGCCACTGGCGTAAGGTCCTGGCCGGCAGATCCACCGCAGATATAGGCAAAGTGGTGAAGGCGCTTGCTCGAGCACCGGAAAGAAAGAGTATCGCTGCAGCAGCCTTGTCCCGTAAAAGCGCAATATCGTCTTCATCATGGGGAATGGCAACCAATTGTTTGACTTCTTCCAATGAGACATATTCATGTTCATCGTTCGAATCTCTAACCCGGGGTGATCGCAGGCTCTCCAACCATGCGGTTGTCAGAGAGCCAAATTCCTTGGGATAGTTCTGCTTACCCCAGGTGAAAAACCGCTTGCCGACTTCGATGATTTTCTTTTGAGTTACTGATGCTAGCGGCATATCTCCATTCCGGCCGGGCAGATTATTGACATAGATTGGGAACGTCGGGCGTAATTTGGCTGCCTGCTGAAATGGCGTTTCCCCAGCCCATAGCAGCAAGTGGCGGAGATAGAAGCGATAGCGACCCAGTGAGCTGCCTAACAACTGGTAGACCTCCCCCAGATCCTGGAGATAACGCCTGACCAGGAGATAGTTATTACGATGAATCACGCCGTGCTCCCCGAGAGACTCTACCATTGCAATGTGGGCAAACACCTTGTATATAAACCAACTTGCCAGAGGATGGGTGGTGGGTTGGACGAATCATCATCACGATGCGGTTGCAATTCATGCAATACCCCTCACCAGGTTGGAGTCTGATCCGTGGTTCTTTCTTCCGCTGGTTGGAAACCCAGGCTGAGAATGTCTGCCCATCTACCCAGATGTGCCCCAATCGATCACGGGTATGTGGCGCACCGTGCTGCAGCCAATCACGCAACGTGCGTTCTGGCATACTTAGCTCATCCGCCAGCTCGCGGACCGTGTATAACATGGGGAGCAGACCTGGGGATTTCACGATGACTGCGTGTGGAAGCTTGGTGCGGGGATTGGATAAATATAGAGACATAACGGTTACCTCCTGCAGAATTTGAAATCACTAGTGTTATTACTGTCTTTGTAACTGCAGGGATATCCCGTTGTCCATATCCCAGATTATCCCAATTTATCCCTTTTTTACCTTCGGCGCGGTACGAGCTCTTCACCAAGCGATTTACGCAGAAGGGTCAGCTGGTTCAAGACCGTCTTTTCAGTCTTGGAGGTGCGCAGGGCAATCATCTTGGCAGTCTGGCCGGACTGCCACAAGCGCAGCAGTTCTTGCTGGTCGTCCCGTAAAACAAGATTATCCCGCGGGATATCCCGATCTTCGTCATCTTTACACATCTCAGACCTGGGAGGTGATGGTGACGGCTCAAGTACTCGTTGCCTTTCAATGCTCAAACCATATACGGGGATCAATCCCAGGCGGTTTTGCAGCACGGACTGGATTTCTTGCAGGCATTGGATGCGGAATTGGTGCAAATAGCGTGCAAGATACGCCAGTGCCCTGGCCCGGTCGCCTTCGGCATCCATGATGCGGATGACAGCTGCTGGAGGTGGAAGTGCTTCCCGGATTGCCTCTTCTTGAATTTCGACTTCAGCCTCAGTGGGAAAAGTTGGCAAGCAAAAACGTAACAAAACCTGGCTGGGATCGACGCTTTCCAGCTCGATCCGTCCCACGGCCGACCAACGGGGTGAATACAGCCGAAACACATCAGCTGGATCCAGACGAGCAGTTTCACTATAATCCCCTTGAAAGAAAGGAATGGAGTTCATCGTCAAACTTTTGATCAGGGAGCTGCGTACAGATTCCAGATCTCCCCCCATCACGTACTGGATAGACGACAAGGTAGTGGTCTCATCACTCATCGTTTTGCAGGTCTCCTTTCTCTCGCTCATCAGAGGGTACGTAGCTCTGGCGAGTCACATCGATGCGGTTATGGCCCAGCTTGTGGGAAGTCTCCAACAACGCCTGCCGATCACCTGCGCCGCTAGATCTCGCCCGGTGATATTCCTCCACGCTGAACGTCTTGCGAAAGCCATGGGTCCCTAGTGATTGAATGCCTAATTCCCGGCAAGCCTGGCGCACCAGCTTTCGCGCCCTCTCGGCCAGACCCAGCCTGTCTGTGAATAAGTGACCAGCTGGCTGGATATCTGGAGAGGTTTTAAGAGCAGTCATGAATTCCTGAGACATTGGTGAGTAAGAAAATATCCGCGGCTTGCCGCCCTTGGTACGGTTGACATTTCTTTCCTGGTTCAGGGAGATCGTCCCGTTCACCAGATCTATATCCTGACCTCGCAGATAGACCGCTTCGCTGACACGCAACCCACCTGCCCACATTAATGTTAGCAGCCTGGCGACAATCGGATCTTGCGGAGTGATCTGGTCGATGATCGCCCGGGCTACTTCTTCGGTGTAAGGGATGGGCTTTGGTTTTGAATGGAAACCTCCCGGTCCGCCCTGATCCTTGTGGGGCAGCAAGGATGGTGCATCTGGTGGAAAGATGCCAGCCTTGCGGCAGGCTGTGTCCAGCTTGCGCAATGAAGCGCAGACACGCGCAATCCTCCCACCCGACCTCTCTCGATCCCCCAGCTCTTCGATATAGGCAATCGCCATCTCTTGCCTGACATCCGACAGTTGTTTCACCTCAGGCCAGTCGAAGCGGATGAACCGCGCGAACTGGTGCACATCTGCCGACATACAGCGCATGGTGTTGATGCCGGTGATCAACTCTGCATCTCGGTGATATTGCTTGGCTTTATGCCGGCTAGCACCTGGTCTAAAGATGCCCTGCAGAGCTTTCATCATCTGGTAGCCTAAGCTACCTTCACAGTTTTTGCTCATTATTCACCTCCACAAATCTAAAATCGGTGGTTCTTGAC
This sequence comes from uncultured Anaerolineaceae bacterium, assembly GCA_964642565.1. Taxonomy (GTDB): domain Bacteria; phylum Chloroflexota; class Anaerolineae; order Anaerolineales; family UBA4823; genus FEB-25. The sequence continues at coordinate 531 of CAZXPK010000189.1, read as the reverse complement.
CCAGTAACGCTTTTCCCTTAGTTTCCTATCTAGGCATTCTGCTTCGCCAACCTCGGTAAGACAACTTGCTGGCACATCGCCTTAGGGTTGCAACTCCCCGATCTGGGGAGAGCCTGCTAATTTCGCAGGTTGATCGCTTGAATGAGGCCCACGCTGCAGTTGAGCGATCCAACAGCTTCAGCGCGCTGCCCAACCGTCCGGCGAAAGTGCGGCTGGGGATGGGAAAACGGGGATAAGTATCGAGTCGGGTCACCTCCATTGGTTTTAGTAAATTTTGCCAATTGCTTTTTTCGTGCAGAGTTCAACCAAAGCTATCGTTATTACTTCTCCTACTTGTCTGGCTGCGGTTTTAAACAAAAAGCCACACGCTATTCCAGTAGAAAAATGCTGCTCACGTGTGGGTATTGGTTGTCTGACGTTCATTCCGGCGCTAAAGTGCGCACGGCAATTATTCATTTGTCAAGGTCTTACGATTTATTGTTATTTAAAGTTCAAAAGTGAACTGTTTAAGGCTGAAAAGTGAACTCATGA
>CAZXPK010000188.1:0-5713 GCA_964642565.1 uncultured Anaerolineaceae bacterium | reverse complement strand
CCCAACATTCTGCCAGCCTCTCGGCAATTTCTCCGCTATTCGGTCATCGATTGCCCTGATCCGCATTCCTAAGGCCTGCTGCCCTGCTTCCAGCATTATTCCATGGATAGCTTCTTCCATATCTCCAATTCCAATTTCGTTTTCTATTTTTACTTCCCGTTCTGACACTCTTATGGTTATACTTATTACGACAGAGTTTTCTGTCATTTGAGAGTTCCTTTCTGTGTTGGGTTTTCGTCAACTACAATATTGATTGGAACTCTCTCTTTTTGCAGCCCTTTCTATGGATATTCGTGACTGTAACGTTCTTCGTCAAGCGTGTTGCTTTTGATGAGATTCTTCGGTATACTGGTGACAACCAAGAAGCATCAGCGCAATAGAAAAAAGTAGATAGATACCCGCAGAAAATGAAATAGGATTGAATCGGTCGTAAGGAAAGGGTTAGCAATCATTATGAATAACTATCGAATTGCTGTATTACCTGGAGACGGAATAGGACAAGAGGTGATGCCAGAAGGATTAAAAGCACTTCAGACAGTAGCCCAAAAAACTAGTAGCTTTCAAATGGATTTTGATACGTACCCTTGGGGTAGTGAATATTACCTAAAAACTGGTCTGATGATGCCGACCGATGCATTGACTATACTCTCAAATTATGACGCTATCTACTTTGGTGCTATCGGATTGCCGGGAAAAATACCTGATCATGTTACATTATGGGAATTCATACTTCCAATCCGTCAGGGTCTTGATCAATATGTCAATTACCGCCCCAGCAAACTACTGCCAGGAATGAAAGGTCCTTTAAGGGATAAGGGACCATCAGATATTGATTTTGTGGTCATCCGCGAGAATACAGAAGGCGAATATTCAGGTATCGGCGGTCGCGCTCATGTTCATACTGAGCAGGAGGTAGCAATCCAGACCAGCATATTTACTCGATTTGGGGTTGAACGCGTGATGCGCTACAGCTTCGAGTTAGCTCGTCGGCGCAGGAAGAAAGTAACCAGTGCGACGAAGTCCAACGCTTTCCAATATAGCATGGTGTTTTGGGATGAAGTCTTTGATTTAATCAGAGCACAGTATCCTGACATTCAAACCGAAAAGTGGCATGTGGATGCACTGGCTGCTCGTTTTGTTACGAGACCAGAAACATTAGACGTGATTGTTGCCTCAAACTTTTTTGGAGATATACTTTCTGATCTGGGAGGAGCTATTCAAGGGAGCTTAGGATTGGTGCCTAGTGGTAACCTTAACCCTGAAAAGAAATATCCTTCGCTATTCGAACCGGTTCATGGCTCGGCTCCTGACATTATGGGAAAAGGAATTGCTAACCCAATAGCCATGATATGGGCTGGCTCTCTGATGTTGGAATTCCTGGGTGAAGCAGAAGCTGCAAAGCTAATAATGGAAGGGATATCAAATACTGTATTAAAGGGACAGGTTATTACCCCTGATTTGGGTGGTACAGCTACCACATCACAGGTCGGGCAAGCGATCTGTGATCGGATATAGGCTTAAGTGTTCTGAGTAGAAATTATTCCTGCTCATCAGACACATTCTCCTAAATATTGGTCGAAGCATCTGATGCATATTCACTTTTTAATAATCTATCAGGCTTAAAGGGATCTAGTGAAACGCTAGGTTCTTCTCCGTCAATGAGTTCAGCCATTACTTTACCCACGATTGGACCAACACAGAAACCCTGTCCATTGAAACCGGAGGCGGTAAAAAAACCAGGTATACCTAATATTTCTCCAATATAAGGCTCGTCATCAGGGGTGTACTCGGTTATTCCGGCAAATGTTCTAATAAATGATATATCGCCCATCCACGGCAAGATATCCACGATTTGCCTGGATTTCAATGCGATATCCGCATAATCAACTGCTTTACTGAACTTATCGTTTGGCTTGCCTTCAATTCCAATAATGATATTACCGGATTTAGTTTGAAGGATATACCCAATTTTCGCAAAGCTTGTGAAAGGCGTAATTCGTTTGGGTTGGCGTTCTGTGATGATCAACTGACTCAAGCCGGGTTGGATTGGGGTATAGCAACCCACCATATCATTTAATTTCATCGCCCATGGACCGGCTGTGTTGATCACTATTTTAGCTTTGATCTCTCTAGAATCCGTTGTTACACCACACACAGCTTGCCCTTGACGAAGGAATCCTGTGACTAAGGTATTGGTGCGAATCTCCGCTCCAAGTCGTGTCGCAGCGCGGGCAAACGCCGGAGTGACCCGCATGGGATTGGCAATGCCATCGGTGGGACAGATTTTTCCTGAGATGGTCTGATCATTCAACCCTGGGATCAATTTCCGACATTCAGCTGGGGTCAGTATACGCACCTCAGTCAATCCTTGCGCATGCTCCCATTCCAATTCCTTTTCTAAGAATTCATGTCTTTCCGGATTCAAAGCAACCCTGAGATTACCGATGCGATCATATTCTAGGTCACACGCCAGTTCATCTGCTAGCGTGAGCCATAGACGGACGCTTGCCATTGCCAGTGGTAGTGCAGCGGTCCGGCCTTGCTGCCGTACACCGCAGGCGCAACGCCCGGAAGCTTCCAGTCCGATAGCAGTGTTCTTCTCTAGGAGTAATACCTTTAGCCCTTTTTTAGCGAGGAAATAAGCGGTTGAACAACCGATTATCCCTCCGCCAATGATCACAATGTCAGTTTTCATTCTTTTGCCGTAACCTGTACTCCAGAGGCAAGCACCTTTAATGGTATTGGTTGGATTGGTGGGCGGATGGTGAAGGGCTTTATTGCAGAAAGGGGTTGCCCTGTTTTTTCGGCGATCAGTGGAGCAATCAGCACACTGCAGAAACGGCTCTGGCAGTAGCCCATCCCAGAGCGGGTGTGCAACTTCACCTGATGTAGATCGTTAGCCCCTTCTGCGATGGCTTGCTTTACTTGTCCACAAGTTACTTCTTCGCAACGGCATAGTAAAGTATCATCTTTTGCCAGGCGATTTAAGCCTGCGGGGAAAGCATATATTTTTTGCAAGGCTCCTGCAAGCCGATTTAGGCGTTTAAGCTCAGAGAATGCAGGGGCAAGTTGTTTTTCCAACGCGTCCTTGTTTATTGAACCAAGCTGATGTGCTGCAGTAAGTCCAGCAACTTGTCCTTCTAAGAGAGCAACCTTCGAACCACTGATATCGGTAACATCACCAGCTACAAAGATTCCGGGCTGGGTGGTTTCCATGTTGGCGTTGTGCTTGGGTGCATACCAGCGTAGATGATCGTCATAACGTAGCTCACATCCTAGGGCGGCTGCCAGTTGGAAGGATGGCAGCAGACCATAGCCCAGACAGACAACATCCACTTCAAATTGTTTTTCTGTTCTTGGAATTGGAACGCCATCCTTATCCAGACGGGCGATCTTGGCTGATTCGACCTGATCCTTGCCAGAGGCTTCAATAATGGCATGATTATAAAGTAGCGGTACTTTATGCTTAAGCAAAGCTGCCATGTAGGTGTATGCCTCACCCAACCGGTCCCAATGCCCCCAGAATCTTGGTAATTGCTGCCAACCACCGAACGGGTTGGCAGCTTCAGCTATACACACTACCTTGGCGCCCAATTTGAGCAAAGCATCTGCCAACGCAAGCTGCAAGGGTCCCAGCCCCGCCAGCAAGATACGCTTGCCTGGTAATATCCACTGTGTTTTAATCATGCGCAGCGTTGCGCCTGCGCCTAGGATACCCGGCAAAGTCCAGCCGGGGAACGCCAGGGGGCGGTCATAGGCTCCGGTTGCCAGGATGACGCGGTCGGACTGGATCAAAGAGCTCTGTACCTGGTCTGCCAGTGCCAGCGTGCGCTGGTCGAAAACCCCCCAGATCTGAGTGTTATAAATGGCGCGGATCTTTGGATGAGCTAGTTTTGGCAGGATCGCGGATGCATCCGTCCGTCCTGAAACTGCGTCTATAGGATTTGAGAATTTGAATTCAGGAGGCGATTGGCGGTAGTACTGGCCGCCAGGCAGGGGATTGTCATCGATGATGATGACATCCACGCCAGCTTCTGCCGCGGCATGAGCGGCCATGATCCCGGCTGGGCCGGCTCCAATAATCGTGAGTGGGGAAATAATAGGCTCAGACATTAGAGTTGCCTTTCAACTTTGTCGCCTGGTTGGGCATAGGTAACGCAGGCGCGAACATTCTCATGTCCGTTGAGAGTTACCATACAATCGAAACAAAGGCCCATCCCGCAGAATGGTCCGCGTGGTTGTCCAGATAGGGCAGTGTGCCGGAACATCTTCCAACCGGCTGCCAGCATGGCTGCGGCGATCGTCTCGCCTGGGTACGCAGGCACCGGTTGTCCATTGATATGGATTGTAAAGGGCTGTCCACGGGTGATCCCGCGTGTGATTCTCAGGGTGTTATTCATATTTACTTTATGCCTTCTTGATAATTGAACCACTCTCGCCACCTCTTTTTTTGGTCGCTTTTTCCATTCCATCTGATAATTAGTAAAGGCAGACTGAAGCCGAATAGCCGGATGATTTCTCCTTTGTTATTTTTGAGTGAGATTGGGTTTTACCCGACATATGGTTTTAGATGATGCCCTGCAGTAGCTCAAATAGTTGTAATCTTTGTAAGCTTTCTGAGCTGGGGATGCCGGTATCTGGGTCCCATAACATTAATTCATAAAAACGGCGTTTGGCCCAATCAAAGGTATCTTGCGTGATCTCAGATCCCGCCAGGGGTCCTTCCTTGAACGCTTGCATGACGCGCTTGGGGATGCGGTCGTCATCTGCGGTAAAACCTTCGCGGAGGTTGAATAAGCGCGATAGGGATTGAGCCCGCTCACCCACAGCCAGCACATCGTGAATGCTGTATTCGACCCCGGTCACTCCAGAGAGTGCATCTGCCATGTGCTGGTAATTATAGGGATAGAAATGGCAGTTCACTGCACAATCCTGGAAGTGCCGCCAATTCAATTCGCGTAGGAAGACTTGCATCTTCTCTTCGTTGATCATCAGGTTGGACATTGGTCTGACAGGATTTTCCAACGCCATATTTACGCGTTCCATACTCTCGCCTTCTCTCATGTAGTCTGTGTCGTGCACGTTGGCTTCATGGTCGGCACCCATTGGCGCTACAGCATAGCCGAGTCCCAAGACATGCTTCAGGCGTGGTTCGTGCATGGGGAGTTCCTGACCTTTGACGGTCATGTTCAGCGGATCGGTCTGAGGCCCGAATTTCTTGCTCATGCGGTTGACACCTTCCGCGAGCATGTCGCCAAACCCTTCACGCCTGACGAGCATCTCGATGGCCCGTAGGAGAAGCTCGCCATCACCCCATCGAAATTCCAACCCGCCCGTGTCTGCGCTGGTTAAAAAGCCATGCTCAAAGCAATCCATTACAAAAGCAATCGACATACCGGTGGAGATGGTATCCAATCCATACATATTGCACAGCTCGTTAGCCTTCAATACCGCCAGGTTGTCGGTCATCCCGCAGCTTGAACCCAACGCAGCCATGGCTTCGTACTCAGGGCCGCCATAGACGGGATCCAGCCGTTTGTGCGGATCCTCATTCTCATTTACAAATATCTGCTTACAATAGATCGGGCAGGCTTGGCAGGTATCTCGCTCTTTGAGGAACATGGCATAATTACGTTCCCCACTGAGCATCTCGCGTTCTGCAAAGACGGGCTGGCTGTAATTGCGGGTAGGCAGCCCACCCATGTAACCCCAA
>CAZXPK010000187.1:0-5735 GCA_964642565.1 uncultured Anaerolineaceae bacterium | reverse complement strand
GAGGTTTCCATTGCATTTTTTACACCTTTGTCCGAACTTGTGTCCGAAGGTCAGGTTTACGCAAAACTCCTGGCCTTTAACCAATATTTTAAGATTTCTCATATTTTGGTGGGTAACTGTGGAATAAATTGAAACATCTCTATCCACCGATCTCAACGTGACTGACGACTATGAACACAAAGGTAAATAGGATTTGAGTTTCGAGAAGAGACTGGCGGATGGTAGAAGTCAATACCTAACATAATTATAAGATCCCAGGAATCAGACAATTTTCTTGGGTCAACCTAGATTGGGTATAATCAGGGTCTATGGTGCGTAGAATTGCTTACGTGATCGTTAGTTTGGGGTGGTTTTTGAGCAGCTGTAACCAGGCGACTGTTCAAGCCACACCCACAGTTATCCCGACTGGATTACTCACACCTTATCAGACGCTTACACCCACGAATATCCTGCCGACCGCCACGATCATCGTGACTATTCCGGTTACACCAGCTCCCACCCCAACGCCATTCCTGCACATAGTGACGAATGATGACACCATGCTTGGCTTAGCAATCCGATACGGAGTTAAATTGGAGGACTTGGAAGCGGCTAACTTGGGAGTAGACCCAAATGCCATGTCGGTTGGTATGCAGCTTGTCATCCCCATCGGTGGGGAGATTCCCGAAGTCATACCAACACCAACAGCCATGCCTGTACATGCCGAGCAACCACGTTGCTACCAGACTGGAGATGGGGGTGCATGGTGCATTATTGCGTTACGTAATGATATGGAAACAAGCCTGGAAAATCTATCAGCGTGGATCGGTCTGTATACGCGGCAGGGTGAGACTATAACCAGTCAGGTGGCGTATGCAGCGATGAATATACTTCGACCGGGCATCACGATCCCGTTGATGGCATACTTTGCCCTTCCACTCCCAGATGAATACGAGGCTCGAAGTGAAGTGCTCAGTGCCCTGGCGGTACCAGCGGAAGACACGCGATATCTCGATGTGGAGGTCAAGACAGGGACTGTGGAGATCAACCCGGATGGCAAACAGGCAACGATAAGCGGAGATGTGCTGTTACCAGGTGATGTTCCGACACCTTCTCAAATATGGGTCTTAGCTGTGGCTTATGATACAAATGATGATATCGTCGGAGCACGCAAGTGGAAATCGGAGGGGGAAACGAATTTCGAGATCACCGTCTACACCCTGGGAGGAATGATCGATCGTGTAGAAGTGTTAACAGAGGTCAGACCGTAAGGGTATTACAGGTTTAAAAACATTTCACTGTGGAGCGTCCCTTGGAAAATCGGGTAGAAAATGATTTACACTAAGATCACCAAGGACCCGAAGGTTTTTTATTTATTGCGAAAGCAATTTCGTCAACTGATCTAACCCTAACGTGAAAACACACGACTTTATAGAAGGACAGCCCACGGAAATGAGCATAGAAAACTCCGTGGGCTACCTGATTTCAATCGGGGAGTGATTTGATAGACTATACCAGAGGGACAGGCATGAAGACCAGGATGAAGACAATCACACCAAGCACAGCCAATGCCTGACGTTTGGGGTCAAGAGAGGTGATCTGGTCAAGCGGCTCGGCATGATAGCGACCAAGGAGGAAGATCAGAGCAGCCCAGAGCCACCAGCCACTCCACGCCAAACCCAAGGCAACCAAAGCAATGAGAATGAAAGGTAATAATCTGGAAGTGCGTCGACCCAACAAAACGTACATGATATGCCCACCATCCAACTGACCGGCTGGGATAAGATTGAGGGAGGTGACCAGCAGACCTATCCAGCCTGCCCAAGCGATAGGGTTCAAGGTGACATCCAGTCCACCTGCAGGGAGTGGTGTACCGGTAAAGAAGTAACGAATCCAATAAATAATAGGATTCAGGCCGGCGAATGTATAGGGTTGGGGAAGGAGCTGACCTTTTACAATAAACTTCAGAAGCAGATATAAAACGGAATTCCCTTCAAAGATTTGCAACGGAGGTAACTGGAAGGGAATCTTATCCACCGGGGATAGATACAACCCATACAGCAAGATCGGTATCGCGACGATCAGCCCGGCCAAAGGACCGGCAATCCCGATATCCAATAGGATGCGCCTGTTCTTAGGAGGTTCCTTGAGCTGGATGAAAGCACCCATGGTACCAAAATAGCTGAAGGGGAAGGGAATAAAAAATGGCAGCGTGACAGCCGTCTTATGGTAGCGACCAGCAAGGTAGTGTCCAAACTCATGACAAACCAGGATAGCCAATAATGCAATGGCAAAAGGCAGTCCACCCAATAAAAATTTCACCCAACCATCGAAAGTTGTAGGCGTGCTAGTAGCAGAACTGGTTCCTCCAACAAACATCACACTAAGCACCGTCAGGAAGAAAAAGAGAATATTCCCCCAGATCTTGGTTGGTTTGGGTTGAATGATCCCATTCATCAACAAAATGACGTGACGGTTCTCCTCAAGACGAAATAAGGGGGTCACATTGAGTGGTCGTAAGGTTTGTGCCAACTGGTCATAGGCAGTGGCAGAATCCTGGCTATACAACTGACCACGATAACGAACAAGGTAGCCTTTTTTTTCATCACCCCAGGTAGTGTCATCAATATGCAGATACCGGGAGACAATGGGTGTAAATTGATCATTTTCAACTGGCAACATATTTTTACCCAATCCTTTTTTATATAAACGTAACAATAATAAGCGGGAGTGGATGGGGGTCGAACCCACCGCGGCCCGCAACGCGACCCGCCACCGGTTTTGAAGACCGGGGAGCCCACCGGAACTCAACCACTCCCAACGGCTAAGGATACCGCAGGGAGGATGATTTGGCAAGTAATCAAGGTTAAGATTAGTTTATCCCGGGATTATGGCTGGAGGCACCCAGAATCCCCCAATGTGAACAAAATTGAGCAAGATAATCGAAGCCAGGAGCATGAGGAGGCCTAAGGCAATGATGGCATAATCATACCATTTGTATTTTGTGACCTGGATCCAGGTGCGCGGGCGCAGGCCGAAACAACGCAGATCCATGGCGTTGACCATATCCTCGCCACTTAGAATTGATCCTATGGTGATGGGGATGATCAGAGGGGCGATGCGACGCACCTGGGTGATCAACCCGCCCTCAACGCGTTCAATCTCATAGCCACGCGCTTTTTGCGCATCCAGCGTGACGGCAAAATCACGGGCCAGGGTGGGCACATAGCGGAATGCCAGGTCCATGGAGAAAGCAAAACGATCTGAAAGACCCAGTCGGCGGAAGGTAACGCCATATAAACGAGGGTCCATTGAAAAGGGGATGATGATAAAGATAGCCGAGATTGCCCACACACGGACGAGCTGGCATAATGCAAACCATAGGCGCTCAATGGTCAAAGTGAAATTAACCATCCAGCGAACAATTGGGACGGTGAAATGAAGTGAAAATAGTGGGTGACCTATCCCTTTAACAACACCAGCAGCACCTCCTCCTGAAAGGATGGTGTTGACAACGATCATAGAAAACAGGAGGATGCTAACCAGGATCCAGGCTCGCCTGGTTTCCTTGAAATTCACACGAGCCAGGGAGTACCAGATCCATGCAAGCACGAAGAAGAACAGCAGGAAGCGCAGATCCCAATACATGGAGATGGTGAACAGGAAGAGGAGAGAGAAAATCCAGCGGGTGCGTGGATCGATCTTCTCCATCAGACTATCACGAAAGTGGTACGCCCAGGTAACGAGCATTTGCAACTCTCAGAATAAAATTATTTCATAAGTGGGCGTAGCGAGGTATGGTAAGCGTGGTTTGTGCAATCCATTCCGCTACGCCCCTACAGGGAAAATAGATGCTATCAGCGACCGGAACGCGACTGGACCGCTGAATAAGCCACCATCAGAATTGGCACCAAAATCAGACCCCAGATAATATTGGTGATGAAGGAAGGCAGGAAATTTACTGCCACTGTAGTTGGTAAATCGGTACCAGAGACCCACATCTCAGAAAGGGAAGCCAGGCCCATGCCTACGATGATACCGACTATGACCATGATCTCAGCTCGAATGATGGCTCCAATATCCTTATAGTTTGAAATGGTAAGCCAGATCAAGCCTGGAATCATTGCCTGGATGCCATTGCCCAAGTCCCACCAGAACCAAAAACCATAACCTGATAGCAGATCTCCGATGATATTACCTAGGAATCCCGCAATGAAGCCCACAATGGGTCCAAAGACCACCCCAAAAAACATAGGAATGGCGACCGCAGGGCGAATGGATACGTTTCCGGAAGCTGGAATTTGCAGGAAGTTGGTTGCCCACGCAAGAACACCATACAAAGCAGCTCCGATGGCAGCAAAGACGACTTCACGAGTACCGAATTGCCAAAGTTTCTTATTCATTTAATTTTCTCCTTTTCTATTTATTTTGGTTATTCTTTATCATATATGCGCAAGCTGTTCTGCGCGTAAAAAATGACCAGTTTTTGGAAATAGCTGCTGGTTAAGCTGAAGCAATGAGGTGGGTAGCACCCGGCATCGGGAAAGCTCAGCTTCATCTGCCAGTACTTCATTTGGTGGGCCGTCAGCGACGATGGAACCATCATAGACAAGGATGATGCGATTGGCGTAAATGACTGCCAGGTCTATATCGTGGGTGATGAACAGGATAGCATCAAAGCCAGGCATTTGCAGGATCGAATCCATAAAAGCCAGGTAGTTCCAGTAATCCTGCCCAGCGGTGGGCTCATCCATCATGAGGATTCGTGAGCGCATGGCAAGGATGGCAGCAATGCTGATGCGCTTTTGCTGACCAAACGATAATGCCAGGGGTGGCATTTTCATCTCTGACTCAAGATGTACGGTATGGATCGCCCAATCCACGTTTTTCTTGATCACTTCGGGGTCGTAACGCAGGTTGCGGGGACCAAATTCCAGCTCCTCTGCGACCGTTGAAGCGAATAACATCTGGGTGGGGCTCTGAAAGACATACCCGACAGTCCTGGCTGCCTGGGCAACGGTGATCTTATTGGTATCCTTGCCTTCCAACAAGACCCTCCCCTGGGTAGGCTTTAATAATCCAAGGGCATGCTTTACCAAAGTTGTTTTTCCAGCCCCATTGTGACCCAGAATAGCAATGACGTCTCCCGGATATACCTTGAAATTGATATCATGCAGCACATCGGGTAAGGTGGATGAATAATGAAAATGTACATCTTCGAATGAGAGTAAGGCAGGCTGGTTTTGAGAACGGTGCAGAAGAGGTTCGAAAACTGGAGGAGGCTCGTTCTTAGCCCGCTCGAGGACGATCGGAGCAGGCAGCTTTAGCCGGTGATAGTCAACTACCTGAAGTAAACCATCCACAGCACCGTAGTATAGCTGCTCACCATTATCCAGATATAAGACATGCTCCGGTTGGATGGCGAGGACATCCTCCACACGATGCTCGACAATCATGATTGCGATGCCCTGATTAGCCAACCAGCGAAAAAACTGGAGAGCTTCATGAGATGACATTGGATCCAAACTGGCGAGGGGTTCATCCAATAAAAGGAGGTGTGGGCGCATGGATAATACACCTGCCAGAGCGACTTTTTGTTTTTCACCTCCCGAGGTGGAGAATGTTTCACGATCGCGAAGGTGTGTGATACCCAAGAATTTCAATGTCTCCTCTGCACGCTGGAGAATTTCATCGCGGGGCAGCCCCAGATTTTCAAGCCCAAAGGCAACCTCATTCAACACATAGCTTCCAACAAT
>CAZXPK010000186.1:1835-5756 GCA_964642565.1 uncultured Anaerolineaceae bacterium | reverse complement strand
TAACCCCGGTATCAGCATGGGAGTGTGAAGACAGTATTCGGCATACGGCTCACCGAACTCGCCGAGCAGCTTGCGCTCCTCGAAATATGCCCCGATAAAAATATAGGCAGTGAGACCCAGATTCAGCGCAAGCAGGTTCCAGGTGAGGATGGGAATCAGCCAAATAATGACCAACCCGGCGGTGTAGAGTGGGTGACGAACATACTGGTATAACCCGGTGGTGACCAGGCGCGGAGGGGAAGTAGCTTCAGGGAGCAGCAATTGGTGCAAGCCGGTGAATGAGCTGATCCCGGTCTGACGCAGTCCCACGATCAATACAATCACTGCCAGCACCTAGAGGACCAGGGTAAGGATGACCCATGGGTAGCGAATCACATAAATCTCCCGATCGATCAGCAGAATCGGGAGTAGCAGGATTGGCAGTAAGGTGAGTACTGCGATCAAATTATAAGCAAGACGGTACCAACGATCGGTGGCTGGACCAAACCAATGACGGGCATGATCCTTTATTTTCAGGGAAGCCAAAAAGGAATGAAGCAACCCATAGGCGCTGACAGCCGACAGGATCAGCCAGAACGAGATCGTCATTCTTCGGTTGTGGGCGGCTGGAGAGGTCGAGTAGCGTCCTTCTTGAAGCGAAGGTCACGGTCGAGAGTGAGTTTTAATCCCTCGGTGAGCGAAAAGTGTGGCTGATAACTCAATTTACTGCGGGCGAGTTTCAGGTTTGCACACATGCGGGATACCCCAGGATCGGTGCGCGGGTTGTAAACAATCTCAGCTTTCCCGCCCGTCACCTGGATGATCAGGTTGGCCAGGTCACGTACACATACCTCGGTGCCACTGCCCACATTGATCACCAGGCCATCCAGGTCGGGAGCAGTGGACGCGGCGACCATGGCGCTGATAACATCATCGACATAGACATAATCACGGGTCTGTGTTCCGTCACCGTGCACGATGATGGTTCCACTACGCATGGCTTGCTTGAGCATGAAGGGAATGACCGGTGGATGGGAAGGTGGCAGATGTTGACCCTGTCCATAGGCATTAAAAACCCGCAAGCTAACCGTTTCGATACCCCATAAATCACCAATCGTGTTGACGTAATATTCAGCAGCCAGCTTTGAAACTGCGTAAGGAGAACGTGGGTTGGGTAAGGCAGTCTCAACCACAGGTTGATTTTGCTGATCACCGTACACAGCGCCGGAAGAGATAAGCACCACCCGGCGCACACCCACATCACGCATGGCTTCCATCAAGCTTACCGTCCCACCAACGTTGACCGCGTTATATTCGCGTGGGTAGAGTACCGATTCGGGGACCGATACACGCGCAGCAAGATGATAGACACAGTCAACGTCTTGCAGTAGTGTCCACAGTTTGGGTCGGTCATTCACATCACCGCGAGTAAAGAGGACTTCGGGATGGAGCGCGTTGGGATCCCCCGTCGAAAGATCATCCAGGCCACGTACCTGGTGTCCTTCCCATGCCAGGCGATTTGCCAGGGCTGACCCTAAAAAACCTGCCGCTCCTGTGATGAGAAAATTCATCGAGCTTGATTATAGCATGGAGGGATACAATCGTTAAAAGGGTTTAATTTGACATCCCGAACGTCCGGGATTATTATGACATGCGTGTCCTTTAAAAGCGCATTTTGGCTGACCATCATATTGCTGATGATGGCAATAATGTTGGGGGCAAGTATCGTATCACCAACCGACTCGCTTGAGCGGGTTCGAGCATTCACACGACCAATTGAATTCGATTATGTTTCCTGGACATTGGATGCGTTTGGCATCAAGCTTGGACAGATTGCCTTGGATACGGCAGGTTATCTGCCTGAAAAAGATAGGTCAAGCACTGTGTTGGAAGCACTTGACCTGATCAACCAGATCAATCAGGTGGAGACCAGGCTCAACGATATTTATGCGGATCCCAATATCAGTGATCCGGCACCTTCATCCGTGGATTTAAGAAGACAATTAAGCGATCTGCAAGACCAGCGAGCCCGGCTTGAGCCATTGGCAGAGGCAGTCCTGCAAGACCAGGTGAATGAAATTGCATCCGAGGCAGGTCTCACATTTGGAGGACAGGCATTTCCCCCAGTTCTGTATCACACCACACCTCCTCCGGACGCGCTGATCATATCCCCGCGCAACATAATCCGGCAGGATCAGGATATCTCAATTTCACCCGATATCAGTGTTGACCAGATGGTAGCCCTGGAAAATCGGGTGGACCAATCTCTCAACGTTTCTTCCCTGGTTGTTGGGATTGGAGGGATTGGTCTGTACCCAACCATGGTGATGGAAACGACGGATATTATTGAATTAGCGGAAGTGGTGGCGCACGAATGGGTGCATAATTACCTGACGTTGCATCCACTTGGGCTAAGTTATATGAATAGCCCGGATCTGCGCACCATGAATGAGACCGTAGCTTCAATCGCAGGAAATGAGCTTGGGAGGGCAGTGGTCCAAAAATATTACCCGGAATATTTGCCTCCCGAAGCCCCTTTACCAGCGCCAGTGGCTGATCAAAACCAGCCATCTTCTCCACCAGTGTTTGATTTTAATGCGGAAATGCACTTGACGCGGGTGAATGCGGATAAATTATTGGCAGAAGGAAAAATTGACGAGGCGGAAACTTACATGGAGCTACGAAGGCAGTTCCTGTGGGATCATGGGTATCATATCCGCAAACTTAACCAGGCGTATTTTGCCTTTTATGGCGCTTATGCAGATGAGCCAGGTGGAGCAGCTGGAGCAGACCCGGTGGGGGTAGCGGTGCGCTTGTTGCGCGATAAAAGCGTTTCCCTGTCAGATTTTATCAACCGGATGGCTTGGATGTGGAGTTTTGAGCAATTAAAGAAAGCAGTGGGAGGTTGATAAATGCTCCTTAGCGTGCTTCCACTGTGAATTTTATGGCTGTACGGACCTTATCTTCTATCTGAACATCTACAAATTCAGGAATAAAGATGATGTCGAAACCATCATTGGATAGGTAGCCACGTGCAAGAGCCATGGCTTTCACGGCCTGGTTGATGGCGCTTGCACCAATTGCTTGAACTTCAGCCCGTTTGTTTTCACGAAAGACCCCGGCAATGGCACCGGCCACAGCCGAGGTACGAGAGGTGCCTGAAACCTTGATAATATCCATGTTGGATTCCCTCCTTCGATCAATGGAAAAGCGTTAAGGAATCGGCAATGTTATAAATAGATTGTACAAGATTTTCAAGTCAATAGCAAGCGGCAATGGTAGAATTCGAGTAACATATTTTGGATCCATATAGATGAAAGTGAAAGGGTGAGGAGCCAATGTCGCGCTGGTTAAAATTCCTGATTGTGGTAATCCTGGGAGCCGCAGCGGGTCTATTCTATGGCTGGGTGGTTAATCCCGTTGAATATGTAGATATTGCGCCGGAAAGCTTACGGGTGGACTACAAGACTGACTATGTACTTATGGTGGCAGAGTCATACCAGGTGGATCTTGATTTAGGTTTGGCTGTCAGACGGTTGGCACTATTGGGAAGCTCTGCCCCTACAGATATCGTGGCAAACGCACTAAGTTATGCCCTTCAGCATGAATATGCTTCTCAAGATTTATCCCTTTTACAAGCATTGGGAGAAGGTTTATTGACCTGGAACCCGAACCAGGAGATTCCCACCCCATGAAGCAAGATCGGCGAGGATCCTGGTATTTATTAACTGGTGCAGTATTAGGTGTTGCCTTTGGATTGTTCTATTCATGGGTGATTAGCCCTGTGAAATATGTGGATGCTCCACCTTATGCTCTACGGGCAGATTTCAAAGATGATTACCGGGCTTTGGTGGCAGCAGCGTATTTATACAGTGATGACCTGGTGCGAGCGCAGCATCGACTGGCACAGCTAAAGGATGATGAGACTGCACAGACCCTTGC
>CAZXPK010000186.1:0-1735 GCA_964642565.1 uncultured Anaerolineaceae bacterium | reverse complement strand
ACCCCTACCCCTACCCAAGGAGCACCATTCGTGATGAAGGAAACTCAACTAATATGTAATATAAGCCAGTCAGAACCACTCATTCAGGTGGAGATTAAAGACGCGGCTGGGCAGCCAGTTCCGAGTGTGGAGGTGATAGTTACATGGGATGGGGGTGAGGATCACTTCTTCACTGGCCTAAAACCAGAGCTGGGTTTGGGCTATGCTGATTTTGTCATGACGCCCAAGGTGGTCTATTCCATCCGCCTGGCGGATGGAGGCCAGGCGGTAAATGATCTCGCCGTGGCTGAATGTGTGGCGGATGACGACAGCCGGTATTGGGGTTCGTGGTTTCTGACCTTCGTTCAACCATGATGGCACAACCCCTGCTTCACGCAAAAAGTTTGAGCCGCTCCTTCGGAGATTTCCAGGTGGTGCATCCATTGGATATTGAAGTTTATCCGGGGGAAATCGTCGTTTTGAGTGGACCCAACGGGGCGGGTAAAACGACTTTGTTGCTGTGTTTGAGTGGGTTGCTCCGTCCAACTCGGGGGAACGTTTTCGTGAAGGGATTTGACTTGTACCAGCAGGAGCGGGAAGCCAAGCAGCGTTTGGCATTCGTCCCCGACGTCCCCCATTTTTACCAGGAATTAACCACCTGGGAACACTTGCGTTTTATCTGCCTGGCTTTTGGGGTGGAACATGGATGGGAAGAACGAGCGGAAAGTAAATTAAGAGAATTTGGCTTGTGGGAAAGTCGTGATATGTATCCCCACAACCTGTCTAGGGGAATGCGTTTAAAACTGGGGATCTCACTGGCGCTTATGCGACCATTCCAGGTGTTATTAATGGATGAACCTACCTCGGCTCTCGACCCTGAGAGCGCAGGCATGTTGGTGGAGAAGCTGGTATCCCTGAGAGACGACGGATGTGCGATTTTATTGACCAGTCATGATTTGAGCTTGGCTGAAACCCTGGGTGGGAAGAGGTGGCGCATGGATCGAGGTCAACTGGAGACGGCGTAGATGAAAGCGGTTTGGCTGGTACGCTCACGTGAAATGGCTGGTCGGATGCGGTTTTGGACAGCCATCGTGGGTTATGACCCACATGACCGTTCTTTGAGTCAAAATATCTATCTGGTTTACGTGATAATTTTCTTCAGTTTATGGGGGTTTGCTGTCCTGGCACTTCTGGCTAGCCTGGGAGCGGGGATGCTCACTCTGGTTAAGGGATTGACACCTGCTGGGGCTTCCACCATGATAATGGGTGTGGTTCTCTTGATATATTCCGTCTGGCAAGGGTATATGTCAGGAAAGCGCAGTCCATTTATCTTTTCAGAGACAGATGCTGAATTAATCTGCCAGACGCCGGTTGATCGTAGACATGTGGCACTGGCATGGTTCTTAGGGGATTGGATACCCGGAGGTCTGGTATTTGGTGGACTGGCAATTGTATTGAGGTTTGCCAGCCTGCAACTGGTCGAGCAGGGAGGCATTGTGTGGGCACATCTCCCACGCTACCTGCTGGCAGGATTACAGGTTGTGAGCATCATGCTGCTGCTTCACATGGCATTCATGGCGATCGATTATACATTGGGGGCTTTGCGGTTGCAGGGAGATAAGGATAACCCCTGGCTTCGTTGGATCCCGGTTGCGGCAGGGTTGGTGCTGATCACCATGGCATTAATCAGCAAACAGGGCATACAGATAATTTTATGGCCTGTGCTGTTCCCTCTCAACGCCGGGTTTGGTGAGGC
>CAZXPK010000185.1:0-5783 GCA_964642565.1 uncultured Anaerolineaceae bacterium | reverse complement strand
TTGCTGGGTAGAGACCAAGGTTGGAGGTGTGAGGAATTACACCTCTATTATAGCACAAATGTTCTAATCCACAAGGGGTTTACGCAAAACTCCTGGTCTTTGACCAATATTTTAAGATTTCTCATAAATGAGCAGACAACTTTACGCCTTCAGCTTTGAGCTAATCGTACCAAATATCAGGACCTGGCACTCATTGCCAAACCCAATTACCAACTGCTACCCTTTAGTTACCCACCCTAAATTACCGTCTAAACGTGCTCATTATTTATCGTTCCATAGAATTCTTCTGCCGCCTGCATGGTCTTCCAATACTCAGCTCGCTCTTTTACCATTTCGAGAGATCTTTTTTTTGCTTGCCTTCGCAATTCAGGCTGTGATATTGCATTTAAGATTGCTTCTGCGAGAGCGGTTGGGTCACCCGGGTCCACGAGCAAGCCATTTATCCCAGGCGTGATCCATTCTCGCAAAGATTCTATATCCCCAGCGATGGGGAAACAGCCACATGCCATTGCTTCCAGTAAGGTGTTGGGCGTGCCATCATGGGTGGTGATGGACAGGCTTATCTGAGACTGCCTGAATAGTTCTGCCATTTGTTGGCGCGTCTGATGTGGTAACAATTCAACCCAGTCACCAGTCCCCATCTCTGAAACCCACCTTTGCGCTTGCTCTTCACCCCGCATACCAGGGCAAATAAAATGTACATCCGGGAACTTATCTATTACCGATGGAATGGCACGGAAAAAGGTATCATTTCTGACATATGCTCTAATCCCACGTGGATTGATGATTTGTAAAGATATTTTACCGGTCCGCGATTGCATCCCATTTGCACCTTGGTCATTTTCTGGCGGATAAAAAACATCCATTTGAACGCCCCCACCACCTGGTAGGATGATTCTGGGCTTGGTGGCATCAAACCCCCACACCGTAGCCAGTCGTTGATCTCTTTGACAGTCGGTGTGCAATGCATCACAGTTAAGTAAAGTATGGCGAGTGTAATAAGACATTACTGGTGTTGACTTGGCATGCAGGGTAAAATCGTTCCCCCATACCGAGATTAATATTGCGGTTTTTCTTAAATCACCATTCCTGCCTGAAACACGTTTCATTGCCATGGACGCAATCATGCCTTCGTGAGGAATGCGCATCGCATGGACAAGCTCAGGTCGAATCCGCTCAATCAGCTCCTGCAAAGCATTGATCGCGCGAGGAAATGATAAGGGTGCCACCAATTGGCGAACCCGAGTGCGTAATCCAACCGGCAGGATCTGACGGATCAGCCTTTCATGATCCCCTACCCCACTTTCTGATTGAGTGTAAATTTCACTCAGTCCCAATGGGATGACCACCATGGACGCCAACCCAGGAGGTGGTTGGCATGGAAATGTCGATGCCAGGTGAACCTCATTCCCAGAATGAATAAAATAGCCCATCCAATTCAAGGCAATCGGTGAACGGCCATCTACGATGTATAATAATCTCATCAGCGATAGGGTACAACAGTTTGGTTAGAATTGCAATAGTAACTTGATAGTTATCGATAGTTATATTAATTTATCGTTCCTTCAAAAGCGTCATAAATTGCTCTAGGTTGCGTTATTGATGTAGCATGAATTCTTAATTCCCCCAGAGGAGGTGATCGAATGAAATTTGCATCTGAAATTCAAGCTGTGTCAACAGATCCCGAACGACTTGAGGATCTCTACCAGCTTGCCAGGCAATCCAGCGAGGAAGCTGAATTTCGCGTTGACCTTCAGGAAGTGTACGAAAAATCACCGGGCAATTTACTATTATCTGCCTGGTACACTCGCTTTGAGCATCTTCCCTTACCCAAACCAAAGCGAGCTACAAATTGGGGCTTGGCAGTCGTGCTGGGGGTTATCACCGGGCTTATCCTCTGGGTTATCTCTGACCCACAATGGATATTCCTTGACCAGATTCCTTACATCCTGATACTCTGGGCACCCATCGCCACCATCCCAACTCTGATTTTCCTGGCAGCAATCTCAAAAAGAAATTACCAGTTTGCTGCCATTGCAGGGATTGGCTTGATCCTTACCAGCCTGTATATCCTTCTGATCTCTCCTGGTCAAGCTCGTTTGCCAGGCCGCGATTATCTCATCCTTATGGTCTTCCAGCTTCCTCTGCTCTGCTGGATCGGTTTGGGAATCGCAATCATGAAATTCAGGTCTACAGCCAGCAATCGCTTTGCTTTCCTGATTAAATCCATTGAGGTGATGATTACCGCAGGTGTCTACTTGATCGTTGGTTTGGCTTTTGGGGGGATCACACTTGGTATGTTTGCGGCTCTAAATATTACTCTGCAGCCAATCATAATGCGCCTGATTGCAGCGGGTGGCTTTGGATTGATTCCTATCATGGCGGTTGCTACCATGTATGCTCCTCAGGTTTCCCCTGAGGCCCAAGATTTCAGCCTTGGATTAAGCAAATTTGTCTTCACCATAGTGCGTTTATTACTCCCCCTCACCTTGCTGGTGTTGATCATTTATATATTTGTGATTCCGTTTAATTTTATGGCTCCATTCCAAAACCGGGATTTGCTCATCATTTACAATGTAATGCAGTTTGCGATCATCGGGTTATTAATTGGAGCCACTCCGCTTAAAGTGGATGAGCTTTCTCCCAAATTACAAACATGGCTTCGACGTGGCATTATTGCTGTAGCTATATTGGCGTTGCTGATCAGCCTGTATGCATTATCAGCCGTGGTCTACCGGACTGCTATTGGTGAGATTACGCTTAACCGTACAACGATCATCGGATGGAACATCATCAACATAGCCATCCTCGTCTCCCTGCTTGTCACCCAGCTAAGGAAGGGCTTACTTGGCTGGCATGAGCGTTTGCAGAATGTTTTTTCTAAAGCGACGATCGCTTACTTGATTTGGTCTCTCTTATTAATCGTATTATTACCTTTGATTTTTAGATAGCCTCCATTTTTTTTACAACTATCCATGGATTAACAAAATTTCTGCCCCACTTCCAAGTGGGACAGAAAGGCTTCAAAGGTGATTTCTTTTATATCGAAACCTGATTACCGAATATCTACTGGCAATAGCCGTTATAGTACCAAGGAGTTGACCAGCCTAATATTATATAGTCAGGTCATCCGTTATGAGGCCTCTTTTCTCACTTACTGATGTCGTTGAGTGCATGGATGAACACCTGCACCATTTTATCGACATTGATCTCTTCTGAGACAATTCGGTAAGACATGTCTCCCATCTTCCGTAGCTTAATTGGATCAGATAAAGCTTGAAGGAGGATGTTGGTTAATGTATCCAAGTTGTCCGGTGGCGTCTGCCACCCATTCTCCGCACGCACCAAATCATCCTGTGTGCCATCACCACGTGCCACCACCACTGGTAGTCCATGAGCCATTGCCTGTTGGATCGCCAACCCACCGGTTCCTGGCAAGACGAATAGGTCAGCTCTAGCAAAATATGACTCGAGCTCAGCTCCATACTTCGCCCCTACGAATTCTACCGCTGGGTAAATCTTTTGGGCGAGATTGCCTAATTCTTCGCGCGCTGGGCCTTCTCCAACAACTATCACATGAGGTTGGAGCTCTAATGGCAATGCGGAGCACGCCTGGATGAGTAAATCCACTCGCTTGCGTGACTGCAAGCGACCGACAAATAATACTGTAGGTTGTTTATCAAATTGAAGTGGTCTCCGTGGCGGTGGCAATGACGGTACAGGGGCGACCGCATTAGAAGCCACATACACCCGCTCGGGGGGTAATCCCAGCTGCCGGTACTGCTCAGCGCCGAGATTGCTGTAAGCAATAACAGCATCCAGCGAATGCAACATACTTAATCGCTCCCGTCTTCGTATACCCGAAAATGCCCCACCAATGGGAGGTGCTCCAAGCCCCCAGCCAATAACCCTTCGTCCCTTATGATGCATCCACGTGATCGCCCGGTGAGTGACTGGATATCGCGGATTCGCTTCCACGATTAACCCATCAGGCTGCCACTCTTCAAGCCAGCGTAAAAAACCGTTCTGCCAACATAGGAACATGGACGAGCTTGGATCAAGAAAATACCGATTTTTTGCCAGTACAAATTGGGCGATTTGTAATCGGTCAGCTGGCTCAATCCCCTCCTTTGGGAGGGGTTTTCCCGCAAACACGCTTAAGCCCTTCTGGCACACTTTGGCTAAGGCATCTAAAAACGCAGTCCGATATGAGGGCAGGACTCGCTGTTGAAGACCTAAACGACCAGAAAAAGTGTTATCCATCATATACTCAAGACATTCAGGTAACCTTCCACCATATGATCCAATCCAAAAGCTTCTTCTGCTCTCTTCCTGGCAGCATTCCGATATCCAGGCTGGTCACCTAAAATATCGTTTACGGCTTTAGCGATTCCCCCAATGTCTGGGGGTTCTAATTTCCATGGATCTCCTCCGTAAGGTACGAGTTGACCAGAACCCCCGGTAATTATCTCGGATAGTGCACCGGTATCAAACCCAACCACAGGTAATCCACATGCCAATGCCTCAATGACAGAATTTGGGCAAGCCGGATTCAAATCTGCTGCATATAAAACATGTGCGGATCGGTCGATCTCTGGGATTCTCTCGCCGGACACCTGCCCCGTGAAGTTCACATTTATCTCAGCCCTGCTCTGCCATTCACTTTGCAAGGTCTCAGAGACCCGCCCCACAACCATGACTTCTACGTCATGAGAATAGAGAGAGTGCAATCTCTCGCCCATTTGGATGGCAGTTTGTAATCCCAATTCATAACCACCCCCGATGGTGCCCTCCACTAATAATATGCGAACACGGCCTCCAGGCAAATCATCCTTACCATCTGGTGTATAACGCTCCAGATCAACCCCGTTATACACGACATGCCACGGAATTTGGTTTACCCCATATACACGCTCCCACCATTGATGAGAGAACTCGCTTTGATAGATTATTTGATCCGCCAGTCGTGAACGGATTAATGAAAGGATGAGATTTCCATATTCTGCCCGCAAGTAGTGCCGCCATCCTGTCCGCCTTCTACGGTGGATCCAGTTCATCCCATCTAGTCGTTGCACAATCCGCACTCCGCGGCGTTTCGCTCGCCATAATCCTGCCAAATCTCGTGTGCCTCCGATGACGAGGATGGCTTGGTAATGTGTATCTAGCAAATCATACGATATTCCAATCCCCCGTTCAGTTATGCCTTTCACCAGCTTATCACGGAATGAAACCATCCCGCCCACACCACTAACATTGGGGAGTAGGCAAATTCTCTTTATCTGGTTATTTTTCCCCATTCCGTATCCCTACGCACCTGGCTGGCATACCTGCCCAAATCTCGTTTTCGCCCGTAGATTCGAGTAATACTGCATTTGCTCCTACCACACTGCCTCGCCCAATCCGTAACACACCTTCCCGACAAAGAATCTTAGCTCCGGGGCAGAGGATGGCATCATCTTCGACAACAATGCCTTCAAAGCTTGATTGCATAGCGGGTCGATATATATCCGCTCTCCCCAAGGTAACTCCAGGATAGATCTTCACTCGCTTGCCGATCGTGGTTCGAGGATGGATCACCACCCCAAAACCTCCATGAGCTAACTCCAGGTGATCCCCCACTTTGACTGGACGAGGAATTTCAACCCCTAGAAGTTTCAGGACAAAATAAGCTATTCCACCTAGCAGGGGGATATTTCGTGCATAAACCAACTGGGAATAAATATCACGCCTCATCTGAAATTATCTATGAGAACTTCTATCACTATTAAAAACGGAAATATATC
>CAZXPK010000184.1:0-5794 GCA_964642565.1 uncultured Anaerolineaceae bacterium | reverse complement strand
CTACAAGGATGCGTTTGCGTTCCTTCTGCATCAGCGCGCGTATAATTTGCTCCTCCGCAGGCATGGAAATCAGCTTTCCTTGAATATACTCGCATTCAAGTTGGTTAAGCTGAGCCAATTGCTCTTTGGTCTCCACACCTTCAGCTACCACCGTCAATCCCAACCCATGGGTAAGCTTGATGATTGCTTGGACAATTTTCAAGTAATCTTGATCTTTTGTAATTTTACTGATGAAACTGCGGTCAATCTTTATTACTTTAATCGAATAATGGGACAAGTAATTCAAGGATGAATATCCCACTCCAAAATCATCAATTTGTACCTGGATTCCATAATTTTGCAATTTGTCAAGCACCTGCAGGAAGATATCGAAATTTCCCATAACTGCATTTTCGGTGATTTCCAAATTCAAACTGGCAGCATTTAAACCTGTTTCTTGCAGAGTCAGAACGATATATTCGACAAAATCAGGCTGTGAAATGTGCTTGCCAGAAATGTTAACGCTCACGCCCAATGGCGGGTCGTTCGGGAATTGATTTTGCCACTCAACGAGCTGACGTGAGGCTTTCCGCATTACAAGGCGATCTATATCTATGATTAGACCGGTTTCGTCGGCAAGGGGGATAAAATCATTGGGTAATAATAACCCCCGCTCTTTATGTTTCCACCTCACCAGAGCTTCAAACCACACAGTACGCCCAGTTTTTACTTCGACCACGGGTTGGTAAAAAACATCCAATTCTTCCCTTTCAATTGCCAGACGCAACGCCGATTCAAGCTCCAGACGGAGCATGATTTGGTCGCGCATTGCGCTATCGAATATTTCATAGCGTGAGCGACCATTTTCCTTCGCCCGGTACATGGCAGTATCTGCATCCCGCAAGATATCCTCCGGACGGTCATATCCCGTGGTACTTAATACAATCCCCATGCTGGTCGACATAAAAATGGTATGATTCGGCAGTAAAGCTGCCATCATAAGCTTTTTCTGGATTCGATCAGCAACCCGCGTGACATCGCTTACGTCTCTAATATCCTCAAGCAGGATCACAAATTCATCTCCACCCAATCGGGCGACAGTATCCATGGGACGTAATATCGATTGTAACAAATGCGCAGTTGCAACCAATAATTGGTCACCCGTCAGGTGCCCGAGGCTATCGTTTACATCTTTAAAACGATCCAGATCTAGGAATATCACCGCGTAAATGTGTCTGCTATCCCGCTTGCTTCGTTCGATAACATGATTAAGTCGATCGATAAAGAGTGCCCGGTTGGGTAATTCGGTCAGCGAATCGTGAAGCGCATCATGCAGCAACTTGATTTCCGCCTGCTTTCGCGAGGTAACATCAGTTTGTGAGCCAGCTAATCGCAGGGCAGTTTTATCCGCTCCGATGACCGCCATACCACGGCTGAGCACCCAACGATAAGAGCCATTGGAATGCTGGATACGGTATTCGCATTCAAAATGAGCGGATAACCCTTTTATATGGGCAGCTATATTCGTTCTTAATTGTCCGATATCATCCGGATGCACACGGTTGAACCAATCATTAGGGTTGTCACTAATTTCCTGGTCTGTATACCCAAGCATCTGTTTCCAGCGTGGAGAATAATAAATTTGGCTCTTCTTTAAGTTCCAATCCCAGAGACCATCATTGGCTGCCCGCACAGCCAGAGCATATCGCTCTTCACTTTCCCGTAAAGCGTCCTCAACTCTCTGGCGCTCAGTAATCTCTTGTCTTGCTTGTTGGTACAAATCGGCATTTTCCAAAGCAACAGCCGCATAATCTGCCAGAGAGCTCAACACCACTTCATCTTTTTCCTTGAAGGGTATATCGTTCTTGCGATTAGTCACCGAAAGCACGCCCAATGGAACTCCTTTCGAAAGGATTGGAACGTGCAGCAAGCTGTGGACTAGGTATCCAGTGGATACTTTGAGGGGTGCTCGCATACTCGGTTCTATGGCACGTAAGGGTCGTTTCGATTTGATAACCTGCCCTACCAATGAATCAGCGATGGGTATCCGCATGGTCTTTATTGAATCCTCATCCATGTTCTTGACCGCGCGCAAGTAAAGTAATCCACTCTCCTTATCCAATAATGCCAGGAAGCCCTCCTCCGCTTTGGTAAGTGAAACCCCGGCTTCAACGATCCGCACCAATACCTCCCCGAGTTCCAACGTGGAGGTAACGCTTTGACCAACCTTGGAGAGTGAAGTCAGCCAGGCAACTTGCTCTTCCAATTGTGAATCGAGAATAGCCTTTTCGCGTTGCAACCGGCTTTCCGATAGTGATCGTGTGATTGCTTCAGTGAGTAAAGATTCATCCAGGGGTTTGCTCAGGTAATCATGCACTCCAAGCCGAAAAGCTTCTGCAGCCACTTGCTCTGAGCCATGTCCGGTCATCAAAATCGTCGGA
The DNA here is from genome assembly GCA_964642565.1 of uncultured Anaerolineaceae bacterium. Taxonomy (GTDB): domain Bacteria; phylum Chloroflexota; class Anaerolineae; order Anaerolineales; family UBA4823; genus FEB-25. Next base: position 3,374 of record CAZXPK010000184.1, on the reverse strand, counting down.
ATATGGTAACCATCCTTATCCAAACGGCGCAGCAGGTCCAGACCAGTTAAATCGGGCAGCTGCAAATCTAGCAGCATGAGGTCGAAGTTGGCTTGACGCTGTTTAATGACCTTTATGGCTGTATTGGCATCCCGTGCAACCATAACTTCATACCCTAAGCTTGGCAGCATGGTCTCGGCTAAAAAGTCACTGATTTGGCGGTTATCATCGACGACTAAAATGATTTCATGACTCATATCAGCCTGCTATCCATTTGACGAATCAATATAACCCCCAAGGAAACATCGCCAGGAGTACGAGGTTGTGATTTTATGAGCAGTAACAGGTTAACCATGTCCTATGATTTAGATAATTATAATATAAAGCGCTCCATGCAAATAATATGCCAATTGATCGGGGTTTTATACCACCTGGCTTGGGAACCTTGATTCTACCAGCAACTTGGACTGCTTCGCCAGAAAAGCGTGGATGGCTTAGTCCGCTATAACTTGTATGATTAGTCACACAGTACTGCAGGATATAATATATGCTTAGTTATATATATTATTCCATCAAAATATAACCTATAGGTTTCAATATGGAACGTTCGATTGCCATAATTACAGATCGTTTGGTGAAATCCTACGGACGGGTCGAAGCCCTGCATGGAGTGAACCTGGAAGTCCACTCTGGTGAGATATTCGGCTTTCTCGGTCCTAACGGTGCCGGAAAAACGACCACCATTCGCTGCATGCTCGACCTGATCCGTCCCAACGGTGGAACTGTCCGTGTTCTGGGACTGGATCCACAGAAATATCCGGTTCTGGTACGCAGCCGGACAGGTTATCTTCCTGGTGAATTACACGTTGAGGACAACGCGACGGCGGAAGGTACATTGCGTTATCTAAATAGCTTGCGAGGCAACAAAGCTGATTGGGGTTATGTCCGCCATCTGGCTGGTAAGCTCAACCTTGAGCTAAAAACACAGGTCAAGAACTTGTCCAAGGGGAATAAACAAAAAGTTGGTATCATCCAGGCTTTGATGCATCGCCCCGAATTGCTTCTCCTTGATGAACCCACCTTTGGTCTGGATCCACTGATCCAACACGAGGTGCTTAAGCTGGTTGCTGAAGCATGTTCTGAAGGCGCGACAGTCTTTTTCTCCTCCCATATCCTGAGTGAAGTACAGGAGATTGCAGACCGGGTGGGGATTATCCGTGGTGGTGTGGTGGTTGAAGTAGCTGAAACCGAGACTCTCATCAACCGCGCCATGCGCCGTGTACGGATTCACTTCAAGAATGCAGTGGATCCCCAAAGGATTGGGAATATCCCAGGAGTGAAGATCCTCTCTCAGGATGATGGCCGAAAACTTACCCTTCAAGTGGAGGGCGAAATGGATACCTTGTTCAAAGCGCTTGCCTCTTATCAAGTGCTCGATTTTGAGACTGAACATCCCAGCCTGGAGGAGATATTCTTGGCGTATTACAAGGAGGAAAGGCAGTAACCATGTTAACGGTATTTCAACATTCACTCAAACGTTATGCTGGTCAAATTCTTGGCTGGGGTATACCCCTTGCTTTATTATGTGCATATGGCTTATTGCTATATGACACGTTAGTCGACCCTGAAACGCAGCAGCAATATCTACAGCTTATCTCCAGTTATCCACGTGAATTGATGACCTTCTTTGGAGATATGACTCAAATGTTTACCCCTGGTGGTTACTTAGACACGCTTTTCTTCTCTTATATCCCCATTGTCATAGGAATTTTCTCGATTTTAACCTGTGCCTCGCTGCTGGCTGGCGATGAGGAAAAAGGGATACTGGATCTGGTACTGGCTCACCCCATTAGTCGGGCGAAATTATATATCGGACGTTTGGGTGCATATACTGCAGCTACCATCTTGATCCTGTTCATTTCCTGGTTGGGTTTTACCATTACCCTTCCTAAATCATCAATGAATACCACTATATGGGAATTAATCCTTCCTTTCCTATCGCTTTTCTCCTTACTAATGTTCATTGGTACGCTCACATTGTTATTGAGTATGCTCCTTCCCTCTCAACAATGGGCTGCCATGATTTCCGGGCTTATCCTGGTAGCTAGCTACTTTCTGTCCTCTTTAGCTAGGTTGAGTGAAAAACTGAGACCCGTTGAAAAATTCTTCCCAATGCATTATTATCAGGGTGGTCAGGCGATCTCAAAAATGAATTGGAGTTGGTTTGGGTTATTAATTGCATTTTCCATCATATTGGCTGGTTTTGCTTGGTGGTTGTTCGAACGTCGCGATATCCGTGTTAGCGGTGAAAGCGGCTGGCGCATGTCAGCCTTTCTGGGTCGAAGACCGTCGAGCCTAATGAAAAACGGTTGATCACATAGGTATCTTATAGGAGTATTGAATGGAGATTCTTGGTATTGATGTTGGTGGAACAGGTATCAAGGGGGCACCGGTGGAAACAGACACTGGTTCATTATTGGCTGAACGATATCGAGTGCTCACTCCTGATGGGGCAAAGCCTGGACCGGTCGCAGAGGTCATCAGAAGTATAGCAATGCAATTTGATTGGCATGCACCGATCGGTTGTGGCTTCCCGGCCGTGATCCGCAATGGCGTAGCCGAATCCGCCGCCAATATCAACCAGAAATGGATCGGTACGGATGTAGCCCGGCTCTTCTCTGAAGCTACGGAGTGTCCCGTTTATGTGGTCAACGATGCCGATGCAGCTGGTCTGGCTGAAGTGACTTTTGGTGTCGGGAAAGGTGTTCACGGGGTGGTGCTGATGATTACCATCGGCACCGGGCTGGGATCGGCATTGTTTATCGACGGTAAATTGGTACCTAACACCGAGCTTGGTCACATTGAAGTCGAGTGCGATGACGCCGAGTCCATCGCTTCCGATGTCGTGCGTAAGCAAGAGGATCTATCATGGAAGAAATGGGCGAAACGCCTGAATAAATACCTGAACACACTCGAAAATCTATTTTCTCCCGACTTGATGATACTCGGAGGTGGTGCAATCAAGAACCAGGACCAGTTTTTACCTCTGCTCACCTTGCACACCAGGGTCATCCCCGCCGAGTTTGGCAACGAGGCTGGTATCGTCGGGGCTGCCCTCGCTGCCAGTCAACATGTGAATTAACGAACTCATATCTTATATGGAGAGCTTAGTTTGCAGCCTCGCCTCCTCACTCGTGGACTGTTTCCCATCCGCAGATTATATTTTTTTGCTATTGCCTCCTATTATCGGCAAATAAAATTAGTGTTTGACTCTTGACTTCATAGCTAAAAGCGAATTGCTAACCTGTCCTGTTCGTTCTTGTTCTGCATTTCTAGACCATTCGCTTCGCTCGTGCACCGGATAGCTGCTCTTATATGAGAAATCTTAAAAAATT
>CAZXPK010000183.1:0-5914 GCA_964642565.1 uncultured Anaerolineaceae bacterium | reverse complement strand
TTAATATTTTCCATGGAGCGTTATGGTAATTGCACACGAATTACCCACGACATGATAGAAGAGAAGCGACTTGAAGCAATAGCTCCCCCAAAATAATTCACTTTTACTTTTCTTTTACGTTCTCGCCTGGGTGGTTAGCTGACAATGAATCTTGCCATTCCGATAGAAGCATCCCGTACCAAAGCACGTCAACCAGCGATCCAGACTTCTTACGGTGTCGCTCTCGGAAGCACCCTTCGTATACAAAGCCGCAGTTTTCGGCCACCTGAATACTCCCTACATTATCTGCAGTACATTGCAGTTCGACCCGGACAACTCGAAGATGTTCAAAGGCGAAACGAATTGTAGCGCGTGCTGCTTCAGTAGCAAAACCTCTCTTTATGCTTGCCTGGACGATAAAATAGCCAATTTCGATGCGCGGTACATCCCAATCAGCATTTGCTAAAAAACTCTCACCAACATAGCTTCCTGTAGCTTTCTCCCAAACCCCAAAAATGAATAAATTTCTCGAATTCCATTCCGTCTGATGCCAGCGAAAGACTTCTTCAGCGTCCTGTGCACTCTTCACATCCATCAGCGATTGGGGCATGAATTCGTAGATGTGGTTCCAATTTGTGCGTAACATCTCGAAATACATGGCTGCGTCACCTGGACGGTAGCAGCGGAAGGAAAGTCGATCAGAAGAAAATTCTGTAGGAATATCACCCAATAGCGGGTTCATTTTTCAGTGAGTTTTCTGATACACATCAATAAAGTAATCGCGGAATACTTCCTGATATAGGGGATGGATATTCATACAGAGAAAGTTTGTGGTTGGGGATGATGTCCTGGTACATAACAATCTAAATATTTGTATGGCAAGACATGTTATTTATCTATTGTATACAGGATGATTTTTGGGCAGCTTCTTATGCCAGATCTATCTGGTTATTTTTCTATCCGTATCAGCGTGCCGCAATATTCGCATTCGACTGTATTGTTATCCACCCAATCAACTTCATCACTAAGAACTGTTGCCCCATATTTTGGGCAATTTGTCGGCAGCAATCCACGCTGTTGGTGATTTTCTTGCATAGTCTCAACAGGCTGTGCGGAAATTTGAGCACCATATTCTCGTTGTAATGCCTCGGCAGCCTTTTTCATCCCTTTGGTAGTCATCTTGCGCGTGATGTTAGTAAAAAACATCCTTGAACGACGAACCATATTGAATTGAGTAAATAAAGCTAACGCCATTCTGGCGTAACAAAGCGCAGCTTGCTCATTATTCCCATCTGCAAAGGCGTGGGCAGCATGAGATAGAGGTCCGCAGCACGGCGCGGATGATTACTCCGTTGCATTGCGTCAGCCACATCCACGAATAACGGGCCGCCGTCTGAAGGCTTACCCTCTGACATCAATTGGTTTGCTTTTACCAAAAAAGCTAGTTGGTCAGTATTAAGGGGGGCACCCTGAAAACGAGGACGTCTACGAAACAAGAACACCTCCTGTGTTTACAAATAGAAACTATTATTCATAGAGATGGTTTATCCAATTGTATACGTATCTTCGAAAAGGCGCTATATCTCATGGACGATCGGCGAAGGTTTCACCTTTGGTTTAGAAGCTCAGCATCTTTAGGATTCCTGCGGTTAAAAAGAATACTAGAGTTGCCTTTATATTATACAATTACGATTTCCATCCATTGTTCTCAGCAGTTTATAGAAGAATCCCTTTCATCACAACTCTCCTGGTTATTGAACACTTTAGTCAACTCCTGTATGATAGATCTGTGACTGAGTGGGGGTTAGCACATGTTTAAAGCGATTATTGTGGGTGAAAGGCAGCATTTCTCGTATCAGTGAAAATAGGGATGAAAAGGGATTCAATCCCTGTTTTCTGCTTGTTTTGAAGCTATTTATGATTAGGGGGTAAGCAGACTAAAAATGAAAATATGGGGTGATCAACAAATGAACTTCGCTTCGCTCGGTGTCGATGACCCTGCAGGGTATCGCCCGGACACCTTGGGGCAGGGATAGGTACCTGTGCAGAACATTTACAAGCTGATCTCGACAATCTGAAACAGCTGGTAGAAGCCCAATCCAATGAAGCTTGATTCTACGTTGCTGTAACGGGGAGCAGGCAAATATTGTGTGTAATGAACAGGCAGGCTAAAAGCATCGTCCCCTACGGGTGATCCCCCTCCGGGTGAACTGAAACGGCAACCCCCTGCTCCCATAATCCTTGCCATGATCAGATAAAGTGTATATAACCATATCGTTATATTATGTACACCTATCAGGGCATTCTCTATTAACCGAAGGAAATTCCTTAAGAGTAAGCACGAATCTTTCAATCAATCAGGGCTCTCGAAATTCCTCACCAGTCATGCGGGGAGGATCTTTCGTTTGGTCGCCGACGCAGGATTCCTCGTGGTCGGCTTTGTGAATCGGAATCATGCACTCGGTGTGCTATCCATGATATGGGGTATTCTCCCATTAGGCGGAGGCGCGTATGACATTTGCTATGTCAGTGCTGTGCTGGGAGGTCCACTATCTGGCGTAAAGATCCACTGTAATTACAAGTAAGTATAAGCTTTACTAATATTCAAATGGAGCTGATGACGCTTCGCGCAACCATAAAAACGTTATATAAAGGCGGCTCATACACATGAGGCTTTCATAGACAACCTGCTAATAATATAAATCACGCAAATTTCCGGTAGATAAATTACTCTAGTAGTCGTTCAAATCTAAACATGAGATTCAACTTTGGTAGATTACAAGAACCTGCTTTACGAAGACATGTATTTAATTTATACTTCTATATAATTTCCATATAAGAGGTGGACTGATTTCTGTTAGAGCAAAAACCTATTTCAAATGTAAAGGAGATAATAACATGTGTAAGGAGTGTGGTTGTGAGTCAGAATGTGAATGCGGTGGCGACTGCCAATGCAGCTGCCATGACAGGCACTTCGAACGGCGTTATCAGACGAAGGCTGAGCAGATCGCTCAATTGGAAGCCTATCTGGGCGATCTAAAATTGGAAGTGCAGGCAGTTGAAGAACATTTATCTGACTTGCGCAAATAAGCTGATTCCATAGAACGAATCTGGACGCATGGGTGAACACTCTGAAACGTCAAGAATAGTGGCCACCCATGTTTCGTTCTACGCCATCATTACCTTTAATTATGAATCAAACAGAATCTCCTTCTCGACCTTCATTATTTGAATTATTCCGATCCTTTTTCCGCCTAGGATTAACCGCGTTTGGTGGGCCTTCGATGGTCGCCTATATCCGCAAAATGACTGCCGTTCAGAAAGGCTGGGTAGACAATGAAACCTTCAACCATGGAGTAGCCCTATGCCAGATGATACCTGGTGCTACCGCTATGCAGACAGCCGCTTTTGTTGGGTTACAGGCCAGGGGAGTCCGTGGAGCAGCGGTCAGTTTTATCGGTTTTGGATTGCCCGCTTTTATCATTATGATTATAGCTGCGGTTGCATACACCTATTCCCACAATTTGCCAGCGGTGATTTCCGCCTTCTCAGGGCTTCAAGCGATTATCGTAGCCCTCATTGCAAATGCTACCCTTTCATTCGGTAGGACAACCCTGAAAAGTTGGAGGCATTTCGTCATAGCAGGCGCAGCAGCAGCCCTGTTTGGCCTGAATGTCAGTCCATTCATTGTCATTCTGGTGGCTGCTGTTGGGGGATTTGCTATCATAAAATCCAAAATAAAACAACCTGCTCCTGACGCGGCTCTCGCTTCTGCCCAAATCGAATCCACCACCAAACCCCTCGTGTGGATCATAAGTATGGTTGTTTTAGGCTTATTACTCCTATTCTTCTTCCAACGAGACTATTTCAATCTGTCTACACTCTTTTTACGGATCGATCTTTTTGCTTTTGGGGGTGGTTTCGCTTCCGTACCCCTGATGTATCATGAAGTGGTAGATGTGCGTCAATGGATGGACAGTGCTACTTTTTTGAATGGGATTGCGCTTGGACAGGTTACCCCCGGTCCCATCGTTATTACAGCCACCTTCATCGGTTACCTGCTGTACGGTCCATTGGGAGGCATCCTTGCTACGATCAGTATTTTCCTACCATCATTTATTCTGGTAGTAGCGATCACCCCCTATTTTGACCGGTTAAGTTCTTCGTCCTATTTTAGTCGAGTCATCCATGGAGTGCTGTGCTCGTTTGTAGGATTACTCTTTATAGTAACCATCCGTTTTGCATCGGATGTCCCTTGGGATATTCCTCATATTTTGCTGGCTACTGCGGGATTAGCTGCCCTATTGTTGAAAGTCGATATCCTGTGGGTCGTGCTGGCAGGCATCCTGTTATCTATCATCTTTATTCATTAGCAGGTGCAAAAAATGTTTTTTCTAACCTGCAGTGCAGGCGTTCGAGGAGCTCCTGGCAGATCTTCGAAAATAAACGCATGCCGAAATCATAAATTTCGCCGTAGCAGTTATTACTCCTAAACCATCCATATTCTAAAGATTAGGATCTTTCTAAGGAGGTGCTCATTACTGGCTGATGGCATGCACAGTGACCTATTCGTCTCATGGCAAAACGAATTATATGATAGACAGCCAGACCAACCAGAAAGCCAAAAGCCATATTGGTAATTAACGAAACAACAACAGTCGCACCCATAGGGGCTAAATCCTTATTGAGGCGAATGTTCCTGGCAAACTTAGTGAGCTCAATCCCAACGAGTAACATCATCGCTCCGATGATGGCCGTTGGAAAGACTGTGAACATTCCAGCTACAGAAGCAGCGAAGAACAAACCCAAAGAGATTTCTATTATCCCCTCAATAATGTTCGTCCCGCCTGTTCGGGCACCAAAGTAATATTGTCCCGCTAAACCACCCGCACCATGACACATCGGCATACCACCAAAGAAAGGAGAAATCAAGTTCATGACACCTTGATTTATAGAAAGTCGCCTTTCGCTCACAGGTTTCTCTGGCCAATACGTCTTGATTAGAGCTGCAGTTGCTATGGTTGCATTGGTGACCGTCAAAGGTATTTGCGCAAAACCCGCGAGAAGGAGCGATTGCCAGACTTCCTCAATGCGAAAACTTGTGAGTGTAGGAAGATTGATAGCTGGAGGAACAACCTGTAGAAAGTCTCCCTTGATAATGACGATTACCCCACCAAGAACAATTAATACGATGGTGGCAGGTGCATAGCGATTCTGTCGTAATGCGATTACGATCAATATGGAGACTATACCGAGAGCCCACCCAGTCGACAGCATTTTTATCGCCTCAACAGCGAGGAGTATCCCTAAAGTGACCTGGATACCCCAGATGACAGACTTGGGCGTAATCTTAGCAATCCATCCCACGAGATTGTGGCACCAAAGATCAACCAAATCACACCCATTGCAAATCCAGATGCATAGACCATTGATGGTGACCATTGTTGAGCAATCGCCATCACAGCAAGCACCTTCATCGGTTCGATGGGCATCGGGAGGTGGTACACCAGACCTGTGACGATATTTGCCAGTCCCATCATCACCAGAAACCCTACTGGATTAAGACCATTGACCACTATATAGCCAATTACCAGCGGAAAGAGCGTCCCGAAATCGCCCATAGACCCAGCAAGTTCTCTCAAGTTGAACTCAAAGGATTTGATCTTCATGATGTATTATCTTCGCTTCACACAACTGGCAGCATAACTATTGCTTCCACATCTCTCAAAATGTGAGCACCTTGTCCGCTTCAATTGTCCACATTGAAAGTTGACTCATTGTACTGATTTCCACGTTTTCTAGCAAGGTAAGTCCTTTTATCCCGCGCGCTGCGGAACAAGTTCCGCAAGCCTTAACCACTCCACCTCCATCAATAACTGCCTTTAGCATACGCTCAATGTTGTAGTATCCCTGCGGAGTTGATTGATTAAGCAAA
>CAZXPK010000182.1:3044-5989 GCA_964642565.1 uncultured Anaerolineaceae bacterium | reverse complement strand
CAGGTCAGCCCACCGCCTACTGCCGCCCAGTTCGCCGAGGTGGTCGTGGATACCCAAAACGGGGAAATCACCGTCGAACGATTGTTGATGGTGGTGGATTGCGGTAGGGTGATCAATCCACTTACCGCGGCTGGGCAGGTTGAAGGCGGTATGGCGCAAGCCCTGGGATTTACGCTTACCGAAGAAATGTGCTTCAACAAAGATGGCCACCAGTTAAATACGAAATTTGGTACTTATCACATTCCTCGCGCCCAGGAGATGCCGCTCATGGATGTTATTTTCGTCCAAACGAATGAGCCGAGCGGCCCCTTCTGTGCCAAATCGGTGGCTGAAATATCAACTGATGGTGTAGCTCCTGCAGTCGCGAGTGCGATTCACGATGCCACAGGTGTATGGATACGCGAATTACCTTACACTCCGGAACGTGTCCGGCAGATGATCCAGCCCCACCTTCTAAGATGAATGCCTATGCTCATTGAAAAGGAGAGGTTACATGTGTCAGGCGACAGTTTACCTGGATGATAAAGAAATAATGAAAGATGTATTGCTGGTTGAACCATTACCCGAGGGCATACGTTTGGTTGCCCTCTTCGAACCGGTGCAGGTAATTCCAGCAGCTATCCGCCAGATTGATCTGATCAAGCATCGAATTTTCCTCGTATCCCAGAAAGGAGTTGAAATCCATGAACGAACACCAGAAGCTGAGGGTGCTGATTCCGCATTGGGTTGAGCACAACCAGGAACATGCCCAAGAGTTCCTGCGTTTTATAGAAACAGCTGAGGATGCAGCAGTTGACCTACGGGAAGCAGCTGAACATTTGAGCTTGGTCAATCAAGCTCTCGCTGCTGCGCTGGAGAAATTAGGAGGAGCGCTTTCCCTTGAGCCAAACCCAGAGCACCATTCCCATGGAAATATATAACTGGTCATCTTGAGGCAGTCGACATAATGAAAAATCCAATGATGGATTCCAATCAAAAGGCTCAACAGCAGGGCTTGAAGGCTGTATCTGAACTGCCCGCGGGAGGGCGCGGTGTGGTGCGTCTATTGCGCGGTGGGGAGGAATTCACCCACCGCATGGTCGCGCTTGGTTTTACGCCTGGTGTTGAGGTGACAGTCGTGCAAAATTACGGGCATGGTCCGATTTTGGTTAGTGTGAGAGATACGCACGTTGCCCTGGGGCGGGGTGAAGCACTCAAGTTACTGGTCGAAGAGTTATGAGCGAAAGCAAGGAGTCTCTCACGATCGCCCTGGCCGGGCAGCCCAACGTAGGCAAGTCCACCGTCTTCAACATGCTCACAGGGCTTAACCAGCACGTGGGCAACTGGCCGGGTAAAACGGTGGAACAGAAGACCGGCCTGTACACGCACGGTGGACAGGTGATCCGCCTGGTGGACTTGCCCGGCACTTACAGCCTGACGGCCAATTCCGAAGAAGAGCGTATTGCGCGCGATTTTCTCCTACGTGAGAAGCCAGATGTGGTGGTGGCAATCGTTAGCGCGGCTGCTCTGGAATGTAACCTGTACCTGGTTGCCGAGCTGTTGAGCATGCCGTTGCGAGTGGTGGTGGGGGTGAACATGATTGACGTTGCGGAGCGAGCAGGTATTCGCGTGGAGACGCATGTACTACAAGCCGCGCTGGGGTTGCCGGTCGTACCATTGGTGGCATCTCGCAACCAGGGTGTCAGTGAGTTGATGGACGCTGCTTTGCATCTATTAAAAAACCCCGACGACTTTGTTCCCAATCGCCCGGAAATTCGCCCCGAGCACCGTCCGGTACTGATAGAGGTTCGCTCCTTGCTCAGCGGGAAAATTCCGATTTATCCAGAAGACTGGGCAGCTATCAAATTACTCGAAGGGGACAAGGAAATCACCGAGGTGGTCCGCCAGGTTGCACCAGAAGCGTGGGAACGCATTCATACACTGCTCATGCAACACGAGGATGCCTACTTGGACATTGCAGGTGGTCGTTACGAGTGGGTCGAGCGCATGGTGCGGGCTGCAGTGGAAAAGCCTAAGGCCGGCGCAATCAGCTTCACCGATCGCCTGGACAAGATCGCCACTCACCCATTTTGGGGACTGGTGTTGCTGTTGAGCATTTTTGGACTAGTTTTTTGGCTCACTTATGCCACGGCCATGCCAGTGGTGAACTGGCTCTACACGCAGGTCATCTCCTCTATTGCGGAGAGCGTACGCCAGGCTCTTGCTCCAGGTCCAGCGTGGCTAACCAGCCTGCTGGTAAATGGCTTGATTACCGGCGCGGGGGCTGTACTAGCGCTCTTGCCCGTCCTGGTTGTCTTCTTTGCCGTATTAGGCCTGCTGGAAGACATCGGCTACCTGGCGCGGTCGGCCTATGTGATGGATCGCTTCATGCACTGGATGGGACTACATGGTCGTTCCTTTTTACCGCTGTTCATCGGGTTCGGCTGCAATGTACCAGGCGTCTTGGGAGCGCGCATTGTCGAGGAGCGCCGCGCCCGCCTGTTGACCATCCTGCTTACACCACTGGTTCCGTGTACCGGGCGTATGGCAGTGATCGTTTTCCTTGCGCCGGCCTTTTTTGGCAAGAACGCGGCACTCGTCACCTGGGGGTTGGTGGCTGGCAATATCCTCCTTCTCTTCTTGATTGGTTTGGCGGTCAACCGGGGCATGTTCAGGGGGGCGCGTTCAGCCTTTATCATGGAAATGCCGCTCTACCACCTTCCGAACGCTCGGACAATCGGTCTGTATATCTGGCACAACACTTGGGCATTCATTAAGAAGGCTGGTACGATCATTTTGCTGGCATCGGCCACTGTCTGGCTGCTCGCTTACCTGCCGGAAGGCGATATTCAAGGAAGTCTGCTTGCCAGGTTTGGTCGCTGGCTGGAACCCGCCGGGCGATGGATGGGATTGGGCGACTGGCGCTTGATTGTCGCCTTGCTGTCTAGTTTTGTTGCCAAGGAAAA
>CAZXPK010000182.1:0-2944 GCA_964642565.1 uncultured Anaerolineaceae bacterium | reverse complement strand
GGCCACTCGCAGGTGACAATCTCCAGGCACCTCGGCGTACTGCGCAACGGTGGCGTTGTCATTACGCACCGAAACGCGCAGGATGTTATCTATCAGATTGGCAATCCAAAGATCGTCGACATCTGTAACCTGATGCGAGAGGTATTGATGGAAGAAGCATCTCGTCGTTCCAAAATTATGGAAGATTTCCAAGATGAACATCCTGGATGATTTGCTGGACAGCCTGAACATGGATGCGCCTATTTGTACAGTACTTGTTGGCGTGCATTGGACAGTGGTATGCAGCCGCCATTGCGGAATGGCAACCACCCTGATGGACAATCACGTTCATGGGCATTCCCAGGTAAGAGATGTGGGGCGTCTGCATGGGAAAAGCGCCCGCGAGCTAGCTGAATATGCCCGCTCTGACAACCTGCTGGAAGCCAGTATCGGTGTAGCAGCCATCAACTCGCTGTTGGATGTGGATGAAAATCAGTCAATCGAGATCAACGCTGTCGAAGTGCTGATCGAGAACGGGCTGGACAAGAAAGTGGCGTTGGTCGGGCATTTCCCATTCATCCCCAAATTGCGCCCGGCTGTTTGACAGTTGTGGGTAATCGAACAGCATCCTATGGAAGGTGATTACCCCGCGGCGGCAGCCACCGACTTGATCCCAAAGGCAGATGTCGTCGCCATTACCAGCAGTGCCCTGATCAACCATACTCTGGAAGGGTTACTGGCTTTATGCCGCACCGATGAGTTGGTGATGATGCTAGGACCGAGCACGCCTCTTTCTTCTGTGCTTTTCAATCATGGGGTAAGTATCCTTTCCGGATCCAGGGTAGTGAGCGAAGCTGATGTGCTGCGCACGGTTGGGCAGGGAGCCTCTTTCCAGCAGGTAGAAGGCGTCCAGCTGTTAACTTTCAGGAGAAGCACAAAGAATTTATCATGAAGCCCATCGGTATGATTCACTCGCCGTTCGACGACAAAAGTCGAACCCCTATCCAGCCTACACGCTTGCAGACCGTCGGCAATGTAGATGTATACCCTGAATATGAGGATGGCTTGCAAGACTTAGAAGGTTTTTCGCACATCATCCTGCTTTACGCCTTTTACTGCTCAATGGGTTACACCCTGCGGGTGAAACCGTTCCTCGATGACCAGTTACGCGGCCTTTTTACCACGCGTTACCCCTGTCGTCCGAACCCGATTGGCTTATCGGTTGTAAGGTTACTGGCTCGCCGTGAAAATATCCTCAATATTGAGGGAGTGGATATGTTGGACGGCACGCCGCTGCTGGACAACAAACCTTACGTGCCCGAATTTGATGTGCGCAACAATGTCAAGACTGACTGGTATGCTAAACGGAGCAAGGAATAACGATGTCAAACTTCACAAAAATCCTGATTGATGGCGCAATTCTTTCGCTGATTGAATCCTTCTGGTTGATTCTCGCTTTGCGGGTGAATCCACGCATTTTCCTTCATGATTATCCTGTCAAAATCCAGCAGAAAGTGCCCCCGAAAACCAGGGCTGAAAAAAGTCTTTTGTATCTATTTGGCATACCTTTTATGCTGCTTATGCTGCTCTGGCCATTTTTCTCTACGCTTTCACTGCAAGAGCAAGGGTATGCATCATTTTGGGTTTTATGGTTGAACGCCGCCGGGGTGGTAATTGTGTTCAATATGGTAGATTGGCTGGTATTAGATTGGTTCATTTTTTGTACGCTCACTCCGCGTTTTCTCGTTATCCCAGGCAGCGAGGGAATGGTGGAATACAAGGATTACGGGTTCCATTTTCGTGGTTTCTTACATGGAACGGTTTATTCGATCCTTGGTGGGTTGATCATTGCGTGGATTGTGTCTATTCTATGAAAGGTACCTCTTCTATAAGAACCATGCGCAGACTTCTCATCATCATCACTTTGTTGTTTTCTTGCTGGTTTGCGGTTTTACCTGTAACGACTGCACAATCACAAACGCAGCCTGTAATCCATGCTGTGTTGTTTTATTCGACCAGTTGTGGTCACTGCCAATATGTGGTCACAGAAGTCCTGCCACCGTTGTTTGAGCAGTATGGTGAGCAACTATATATCGTGGGCGTGAACGTTTCAGAATCTGGAGGCCAGGTATTATTCATGTCCGCCTTGCAGTACTTCAACCTGGATCAAGGTGGTGTACCGTTTTTAGTGGTAGGCGAAGACTATCTGGTTGGCTCGCTTGATATTCCGGAGAAATTTCCTGATCTGATCGAAAAGTATCTGGCGCAGGGTGGGGTGGATTGGCCCGCGATCCCCGGCCTAGCTGAAGCAATGGCGCCTACCCAGCCGACCGAAATTAGCCCACCGATAGAGGCCACACATACAAGCACAGTCACAACTATAGCAGCCTCACCTACACTACTCTCACCCACCCTAACCCCCACCCCAGGGCTGCTCATGTCCGATGACCAAACCGGCTTAGGGGCTAATTTCACCCGCGATCTATTGGGAAATACATTGGCTGTGCTCGTCCTGACAGCTATGATCCTTTCGATTAGTGGGGCGGTAATCCTCTTTCGGCACATACCCGGGAACGTTGCGGGGATGGCGACGCTTGCCAGCTCGCGGGGGTGGTTGATCCTCATCCTGTGCTTGATCGGCTTGGGCGTGGCTGGATATCTTGCTTACGTGGAAACTGCGCACGTAGAGGCTGTATGCGGGCCGGTGGGCGATTGTAATACTGTGCAGCAAAGCGCATACGCCCAGCTGTTAGGCGTTTTACCGATTGGCATCCTAGGCATGGTGGGTTATATCCTGATCCTGCTAGCCTGGGTCTTTGGGCGCATGGCTGACAAGCGTCTGGCTGTTTATGCCTCTCTGGCCATGTTAGGATTGACTTCCTTTGGCGTGCTGTTCTCTATCTACCTTACCTTCCTCGAGCCGTTCGTCATTGGAGCAACTTGTATGTGGTGTCTGAGTTCCGCA
>CAZXPK010000181.1:0-6030 GCA_964642565.1 uncultured Anaerolineaceae bacterium | reverse complement strand
ATGATCCGGTGAAATTCCGGAGCCGACGGTACAGTCCGGATGAAAGAAGGTACTAGAATTTTTTCAGACTTTATTCTTGGGCGTAATGCACAGGGATTTGTCTGGAAATAGGTATTAATTGCCCCGAAAAACCCTTCGGGGCTTTTTATTACATGAAGACTAGACCCTGGCTGATTGTCCTCTCATTAATTCTCCTGCTGCTGGTTTGGCAGCTGGTTGCCTGGTTTGGGGGTTTCCCAGCCTTTATCCTTCCCCCGCCTGAGCAAGTTGGAATCCGTTTCGTTCAGGCCATCCTGGACGGCAGTCTGGTCCGCAATACCCTGGTAACTTTGATGGAAGTCCTGGCGGGGCTGGCATTGGGAGTAAGTGTTGCCACAGTACTTGGATATCTCCTGGCACGCTCGCTGCATTTGGAACGCTTGCTTTCTCCATATATTGTTGCCAGCCAGTCCATTCCGATTGTCGCCATCGCCCCTCTGCTCGTGATCTGGTTTGGTCCAGGTTTATTCTCCAAGATCCTGGTGTGTGCTCTGATTGTCTTTTTCCCCGTGTTGGTTAACACCGTGGTGGGTGTACGCTCCGTCCCGGAAGACTTGCGCGACCTGATGCGCTCGCTGCAAGCCACTCGTTGGCAGACCTTGAAAAGCCTGGAGCTTCCCGCAGCCTTGCCTGTCTTTCTGGGTGGGCTGCGCATCGGGGCAACTCTCTCAGTCATTGGGGCTGTCGTGGGAGAGTTTGTAGGTGCGAAAAGCGGGCTTGGTTTCATGGTCAATGTCGGGCGTGGTGTTTACGATACTTCCCTGGTATTCGTTGCAGTGTTCACCCTCATTGCCCTTGCCTTGATCCTTTATGGTCTGGTATCTTTGATCGAAAAACGCTTATTGCGCTGGCAGCAGCGCCCCGAGAATGAAGTATTGTTGATTAGCGATGTGCAGCCAAAAGCTGGATGAGTTAATTTCCAAGTAAATCGGAGGAGTTCGAAGCATGAAAAAGAAAAATCTATCGGTGATCCTATTGATATTGATTGTGACCTTATCTTCTGCTTGTGGAAGCGCATCCAATTATCCTTCTCCACAGGTTAACACAAGTACCTACACACAAAGCGCTTATCCGTCACCTGAGACAACTAGCGCGGCTCCATTGGTCCATGTTCGGCTGCCTCTCGGATATATCCCCAATGTTCAATTTGCTCCCTTATATGTCGCCGTCGACAAGGGTTATTTTAAGCAGGCTGGGATCGATATCGAATTTGACTACAGTATGGAAACGGATGCTGTCGCTTTAGTGGGGGCGAATGAGATTCAATTCGCCGTTGTATCGGGTGATCAGGTCTTGTTGGCACGTGCCCAGGGACTTCCTGTGGTGTATGTGATGTCCTGGTATCAAGATTACCCCGTCTCTGTGGTTTCCAAAACTGGGCATGGCATCCTTAAGCCTGCCGATCTGTTAGGCAAGCGCATTGGGCTTCCCGGTTTATATGGAGCCAGTTACATCGGTTTGCGCGCTCTGCTCTCCATTGCCGAATTGAAGGAAAGTGATGTCACCCTCGACTCGGTTGGCTACAACCAGAATGCGGCTCTGGTCAGCAACAAGGAACAGGCAGTGGTAGTCTATACCAACAACGAGCCAGTGCTTCTGCGCCTCGAGGGTTACCAGATTGATGAGATTCGCGTCAAGGATTATGTCCATCTGGTCTCCAATGGCTTGATTACAAATGAATTGACCATTGCTCAAAACCCAGACCTGATACGAAGGATGGATCAGGCCTTCCTGAAAGGGATAGTTGATACAATTGCCAACCCTCTTGAAGCTTACCAGATCAGCCAAAAATATGTGGAGGGGCTCGCGCAGGCTAATCCAGGCATACAAAAGCAAATTCTCTCAGCCTCCATTGAATTCTGGAAAGCTGACAAACTCGGATATTCAGATCCAACCGCTTGGCAAAACACTGAGCAAGTGCTGTTGGACATGGGCCTTTTGACCGAGCCATTGGAAGTGGCCCAGGCGTTCACCAATGATTTCCTTCCAGCCAGGTGAGTCACAGATTTAGAAATTAGGATACCTATTAATGGTTCAGCCAGCTGGCGAGCCGATTTTACAGATAAAGCACCTCAGCACCATCTTTCCGGATGGGAATAATGGACTGCATGCCTTGGATGATATCTCGTTTTCGGTCTTTGCTGAGCAATTTGTCTGTGTGCTGGGTCCATCTGGCTCTGGCAAAACCACTTTGCTGCGCATCCTGGCAGGGTTGCTACCGCCAACTCAAGGAGAAGTATTATTCGGGAAGTCCTCCCTGAAAGCTCCCAGGCATGGTGTGGGCATGGTGTTTCAAAAAGCCAATTTGATGCCCTGGCGAACCGTGCTGGAAAATATCCTCCTGCCTCTGGAAATTCAACATGTGACGCGTGCCGAAGCGTTGGGAAAAGCGCAGGCTTTGGTCGAGCTGGTCGGTTTGGTTGGTTTTGAAGCCTCACTCCCGCGTGACCTATCGGGTGGTATGGCTCAACGTGTGGCTATCGCCAGAGCCTTGATCCATGAGCCCGACCTGCTCCTGCTGGATGAGCCGTTTGGTTCCCTGGACGCATTGACGCGTGAGCGTATGGGGACTGAGCTGATCCGTATTTGGCATGCCCGGCGTAAGACGGTGATCATGGTCACCCATTCCATCAGTGAATCTCTTTTCCTGGCAGATAGAGTCCTGGTGCTCAGCCCTCGCCCGGGTCGTCTGCGCCTCGACTTGACGGTGGATCTACCCCGCCCTAGGGCGGATGATATTCGCTACTCGCCGGAATTTTCTGCGCTTGCCCGACGAGTTCGCGCGGCTATCGAATAAAACCTGATTGGTTAAGTCTCGATATCATTCACCCCATACTTGGTGAGAAAATCATCCATCGCTTCGCGTAGTAAATCAGCTTCATTCACACCGCGTTCTTCTGCCAGTTTGGAAAGCCTCTCGAGTTGAGTCTGTGTGTAATGTGTGGTTTTCGGCACCATGCACTCCTCGTATGCCAGGCGCACCTGGTTCCTACCACCCACCTTGGCGCGATACAGCGCATGGTCCGCTTTGCGTAATAGCTCGTTTTCTGTGCGACCATCCATTGGGAAGGACGCCACCCCCGCACTGATCGGTGTTCCTTTAATCACGTTCCCATCTGGAATAGCCAGTTCATGCTGACTCATTTCCTGCCGTATTTGTTCCAATTTTAAGAACGCTTGCTCCCGTTCTTCGCCTGGGAAAACGATCAAAAACTCATCCCCACCATACCGCCCAACCACTGCCTCTTTGCCGGCATGTGCCTGGATAACCTCCGTTACTGCCACCAGCACGTTATCCCCTGTGATGTGCCCATATTCGTCGTTGATATTTTTAAATTTATCCACGTCCATCAGCGCCAGTGAAAGCGGGATTTCTTTCAGGCTTGCTTTGGCTTGAGATAAAACTTTGGAGAACTGCTCCAGGAATCCCTTGCGGCTGAAAAGCCCTGTCAGATCGTCCATTTGTTGTGAATCAGGTTTAACCATCTAAACCTCCGTAGATTAGACAATTATAATATATCAATATAATATCACATAATATTATAATTGTCAATTATTGCGTTATATTAGCCCGCTATAATGAAGAAATATTTTTATTCCCGTTGCGCGGTAAATCATCCTAACTAAGCAATCCCATTCCCCCATTTTAGGTGGCATGGTAAGATTAATATCATCCTATAAAGAGGTTTTTTATGCGTAGATGGGTGCTACTTTTAATTTTTATCCTGATCATGCTTCTTCCTCTTGGAGTGCATGCCCAGAGCTCGCTTGTTTTAAGTACATTGCAAATTGGAATCTGGCCTGAATTCGATAAGCCTAGCGTGCTGGTCATTTACCAGATGACGCTTTCATCCACCACCTACCCGGCCGCTGTATCATTGCGTATCCCAACCTCTGCTGGTGAACCCAATGCCGTCGCAGGTCGTCAGGTGGACGGTTCACTACTTACCATTGATTACACCCGTCAGGTGACTGGGGAATGGGCAATCATTAACTTTACTGCCACCACACCTGAAGTGCAGCTTGAATATTATGATCCGGGGTTGACGAAAGATGGTAATGCCCGCCATTATACGTACGTCTGGCCTGGAGATTACGCCGTCACTCAATTAACCATTCAGGTCCAACAACCTTCAGGAGCCACTGATATGCGTATTTCACCCAGCCTGGGGGTTGGGGCTGTTGGTAGTGATAGTCTTACCTATTACACCCAAGATATCGGCGCGATCCCTGATGGTCAAAATTTCCAAATAACAATCGATTATCAAAAATCGAATGATGTGTTAAGTGCAGAAAATCTTCCGATCGAGCCCAGCGCACCTATACCCCAAGGTACAGCTTCGGATCTTAACCTCACCACCTGGCTGCCGTGGATATTGGGTATTTTAGGAGCAGGGCTGATTATCGGTGGCATTGTATGGTTTTGGCAAACAGGTCGGCAACCTCCTGCAAGTCGTAGATCACGTCGCCGCTCGAAGGCTGAAGCCTATCAGCCAGAGAAGAGTTCCGGCTCAGATGAGGCTGCGGTTTACTGTTCCCAATGTGGTAAGCGTGCCCTGCCCGGCGATCAATTCTGCCGTTCCTGCGGAACCCCGATTCGTAGTAAATAGCTTGAGCATTCACATCTACACACGATCAGGTTTGGCTCTCACTCTGGCCTTTTGCTCATTCTCACCCTATTATTGGTAATATCTCACCCTGTATTAATCTACTCATGTAAAAATCTATTTGCGTCGATTCTCTGCGCCTACCTATCATAGGAGAGTTATTAATGGAAAAAAATGTTGAAGCGCGCCCCAGGTTTGGCGGCCGAGTAAAATTTATTATAGGCGGCTTGCTGATCATCATTGCAATTGCTTATTTGATCATCTCGTCTACCAAAGCCAATGCCCAGTATTTCTTCACCATTGACGAATTAATCTCCCGTGGTCAATCTATGGTTGGTCAAAATGTGCGCATATCGGGCGCAGTAATTGGTGATTCTATCCAATACGATCCCCAGACCCTCTCCCTGAATTTCACCATTGCCAACGTTCCGGCAGATAATAAACAGATCGAAGCCCAGGGTGGTCTGGCAGCTGTTTTGCATGCTGCGGTAACCGACCCATCTCGGACGCGCATGCAGGTTGTCTATCTTGGGCCTAAACCAGACCTTCTACGTGATGAAGCCCAGGCTATTATGACGGGTCATATCGGTGAAGATAATATATTCTATGCCGATGAGCTGCTGTTGAAATGCCCAACAAAATACGAAGAAGCAGTTCCAAGCCAGGTAGCCCCTTAGTTATTGGAGTAATCCATGGTTGCTAACCTCGGTTACGGCACGCTCATCATCACCTTTTTAGTCTCAATTTACGGTGCAGTCGCTGCTTACATCGGGGCACGCAAGAATCAACCCTCCTGGGTGGATAGTGCCCGCAATGCCATGCTGCTCACCTTCCCTCTCCTGACCATCACAGCTCTCACCATCATCTACCTCCTGATAAGCGGTCATTATGAAGTCCAATATGTGACTGAGGTATCGAGTAGCACGATGCCCATCTATTTACGGGTAACCGCCCTCTGGGGCGGGCAGGCTGGTTCGCTGATCTTCTGGTCATGGTTGATGTCTGCTTTTGCTTCTGCCGTCACCCTGCGCAAATGGGACCGTGACCGTGAATTCCTGCCTTGGGTCGTCCTGGTTTCCCTGGTTACCCTGGCTTTCTTCCTCATCTTGAGCATCTTCGTGGAGAATCCATTTGTAAGCTTCTGGCAATCGGCGACGGGGAATATCACGACTGCCATGTTCCAACCCGCCGGGACTACGCTCTATATTCCGCAGGATGGTAATGGATTGAATCCGCTCCTGCGCCATCCCGGTATGATTTTCCATCCACCCATGCTGTATTTGGGCTTTGTAGCCTTTGTAATCCCCTATGCCTTTGCCATGGCAGCTTTGATCACTGGGCGTACCGATGACCGCTGGATTCGCATCACCCGCCGCTGGACGCT
>CAZXPK010000180.1:2180-6036 GCA_964642565.1 uncultured Anaerolineaceae bacterium | reverse complement strand
ATAGTTTGTTAAACGGGTATATCATAGTAAATCGTTGTCAGCGGGCGGGACTACCCACGACTGACCCACAAAATCTAATGAAAGATATTTTCAAGCTACTTCACATTGTAAAACCATACTGGCGCCGCTCTGTGGTTGCCCTAACGCTGTTAACCTCCCTGGTTTTCATGGACTTAAGTATCCCCCGGCTGGTGCAGCGGATTATCGACCAGGGTATCAATCAGCATAATCAGGCGGTGGTCATTCAAACTTCACTGATCATGCTTGGTATCTCGATATTGAGTACATTTATTGCTATAGGTAATAATGTCACCTCAGTGCAGGTAAGTGAAAATGTCGGGCGTGACTTGAGGGATGCCATTTTTTCCAAGATCCAGTCCTTTTCCTACGGCAACTTGGACCGGATGAAGACCGGTCAGTTGATTGTGCGATTAACCAGCGATTCTCAGGCAGTTCAGCGTGTGTTTCAAATTTCACTTCGTATCGGCACGCGTGCACCCCTCTTGATGGTCGGCAGTCTGATCCTGATGTTCAACACCAGTCCGAGTCTTGCGCTCACCATGATCCCTTTACTCATCGTCACTTCTGCTGTCATCGTATTTTTCGTCAGTAAGATGGAGCCGCTCTTCCGGAGTGTGCAGCAGAGGCTGGACCGGTTAAATAATGTTTTGCAAGAGAATATTTCCGGTGCACGTGTGGTCAAAGCCTTTGTGCGTGACGCCTTCGAAAACCAGCGCTTTGAGACCGCCAATGAAGGCTATACGGACCATTCTGTACGCGTGATGCGTTTTATGTCCACCATGTCACCTGCTTTGACGGTTTTCGTGAACATCGGTATGGTAATTGTTATCTGGGCGGGAGGCATGCAGGCTATCCGTGGCACGATGACCGTTGGTCAGATTGTAGCCTTCACCAACTACCTGCTCACCACCATGACGCCGCTGGTAATGATGACCCAGCTATCCCAAACCTGGGCCAACGGTATTGCCTCTGCCAAGCGTGTCAATCAGGTCCTGGATGTAACCCCCGAAGTGCAGGATCAACCTGGGGCGATTGAGCTACCCGCAAATACCCCCGGTAGGGTGGTGTTTGAGAACGTTGGTTTCCACTATAACGGCGCCAGCGACGAGCTGGTGCTCAGGCAGGTGGACTTGGTGGCTGAGCCTGGAGAAACTGTCGCCATTTTAGGTGCCACAGGCTCGGGCAAATCCAGCCTGGTCAACCTGGTGCCGCGTTTTTATGATACTTCCAGCGGGCGGATTACCATCGATGGGGTCGATATCCGTCAATTGCAGCAGGATTCGCTACTGGCGAATATCGGGGTTGTGCCACAAGAGTCAGTGCTCTTCAGCGGGACGGTCAAGGATAACATTCGCTATGGTAGACCGGAAGCCTCTGACGAGGATGTGATCGCCGCTGCCAAGGCTGCCCAGGCGCATGATTTCATCTTGGAGCTGCCGCAGGGGTACGATACGCATGTGGAACAGCGCGGGATGAACTTTTCCGGTGGGCAAAAGCAGCGCCTGGCAATCGCCCGGGCATTGCTCCTGCATCCCCGTGTGCTTATCCTGGATGATAGTACCAGCTCTGTGGATGTGGAGACCGAGACCCGCATTCAGGAAGCGTTGGAAGGTCAGCAATTTAGCCATACCAGCTTCGTAGTAGCCCAGCGTATCAGTACCGTTTTGAATGCTGATAAGATCATTGTTATGGACCACGGTCAGGTGGTCGCTCAAGGTACGCATAAATGGTTGATGAAATCCAGTAAGATCTATCAGGAAATTTATGCTTCTCAGCTTGGTGACGGTAATCACCTGACCCAAGAAAAACAGTCCGACCCGCCGGAGGTTGCCAAATGAGTAACCAACCTGTGGGCTATGGTGCTGGCAGCGTGCGTGTTACTATGATGCAGCGCCGCCCGGCCGACCCTGGCAAGATTGAGAAAGCTAAAAATCCCCGCAATGCCATCCTGCGTCTGGCAGCTTACCTGTTACCTTTTAAGACCCAGCTTGTGCTGGTGTTGATCTTTGTGCTGATCTACACCTTGTTGGGTTTGGCCGGACCCTACCTGATGGGCAGGGCGATTGATGATTTCATCACCACCAAACGAGCCTCAGGCTTGGCCGGGATTGCCCTGCTCATGCTGATAGCTTATGTCCTGAATAATCTATTCCAGGCGGTAAGTAACTGGATTATGGCAGATGTATCGCAGCGGGCTCTTAAGCTGATGCGCAAGGATTTATTCACTCACTTGCAAAGCCTGCCGCTTAGATTCTTCGATCGCAACTCTGCGGGAGAGCTGATGAGCCGCTTGACCAATGACATCGACGCCATCAACCAGGCTGTTTCGCAAAACGTCACCTCACTCCTCGCCAGCATTTTATCCATGGTTGGGATCCTGGTGGCAATGTTCCTGCTTGACTTCTGGCTGGCGTTGGCTTCCCTCCTGGTAGTGCCGATCATGTTTTGGTTCACCAACTTTGTTGCTCGTTATACCCGTAAGGGTTATCAGGAGCTTCAGAAGCACCTGGGTGAGCTGAACGCGGTCATGGAAGAGTCCATTAGCGGTGAGAAGGTGATCAAAGCTTTCCGCCGAAACGAGTCGGTGGTGGAGAATTTCCGACAGTGCAATCAGCAGGTTTTTAGCGCTGGTGTAACCGCCAACAGCTATGCACTGCTGCTCATGCCGTTGACCAATGTGCTGGGTAATTTCTTCGTTATCGTCTTGGCGGGCTTGGGTGGATGGTTGGCATTGCGTAATCTGGTCAGTGTAGGCATCATCGCCACCTTTATCAGTTATGGGCAGAATTTTATCAACCCATTGCGCCAGCTGGCGAACATGTACAACTCCATCCAGGCCGCGTTGGCAGGGGCAGAGCGGGTTTTCGAGATCATTGACACCTCCCCCGAGATTCCGGATATTCCTGATGCTTATCCATTGAATGTGGTGCATGGGGATGTGCACTTCGAGCATGTTAACTTCAGTTACCTGCCGGGAACGCTTGTAATCAAGGATATGTCGCTGGAAGCCAAGGCCGGGCAGATCATCGCCCTGGTCGGTCCCACGGGGGCTGGTAAGACAACCTTGATCAACCTGTTATCCCGTTTCTATGAGATCGATGGTGGCAAGATCACCATTGATGGCAAAGATATCCGCGACATTCGTAAAGCTGACCTGCGCCAGCAATTGGGAATCGTCCTGCAAGATACCTTCCTCTTCTCGGATACGGTAATGGAAAACATCCGCTACGGCAGGTTGGAGGCTACGGATGATGAAGTGATACAGGCTGCCCGCATGGCAGATGCAGACCACTTCATCCGCCAGCTGCCGGATGGTTATCAGACCAATCTTTCCGAGCGCGCAGGCAATCTCAGCCAGGGGCAGCGCCAGCTGTTGGCCATCGCTCGGGCTATTCTATCTGACCCCGGAATATTGATTCTGGATGAAGCAACCAGTTCTGTAGACACGCGCACCGAAGTACGTATTCAGAAAGCCCTGCTGCGCTTGATGGAGGGTCGCACGAGTTTCGTCATCGCTCACCGCCTGAGCACTATTCACGATGCCAATAACGTAATTGTCATCAACGATGGGGAGATTGTCGAACAAGGCACCCACCAGCAGCTGCTCGATAAGCGTGGTTTCTTCCACCACCTCTACATGAGCCAGTTTAAAGGCCAAGAGATTTAAATTAAAGAGTATTACCAAGAACAGGGCGGATGAATGTCTCGCGTTGTCTATCTTCGACGGATAGGGTTTCTTTCAGATTGATCATATCTATAATCTCGCGCCTGCTCGATAATATATTTTCAGCTGCTTCCAAACCTTTTGCTGCTACATTTGCTAAATCGTACTGAT
>CAZXPK010000180.1:0-2080 GCA_964642565.1 uncultured Anaerolineaceae bacterium | reverse complement strand
TAATTCCTCTTTACATGTCTACCCTATGGTATACAATAGGCTTGAGATCTAAGGAGAGAACAAGATGGAATCACAAAAGCCACCTCAAAAAACAGGCATCAATCCAATCTGGTGGTTGGTTATGCTGGCTTTGATTGCTTGGAATATCTACGCATTCTGGCCACGCACACAGTCACAGATCAGCCTTCCGTATAGCAGTTTCCTTAACCAGGTGAAAGCTGACCATGTTCAAGCGGTTCAGATCAGCGGTAGCTCGATTAAAGGTGATTTCAATACCCCTCAGCCGCTACTGAAATTGGTTCCGGTGCCAACCCCACTGCCTGGCGCTACTCCGGTGGCAACTGAGACGGTCACCTACACCAATTTCACCACGAACTTTCCAGACGTGGTCGGAGATACCAGCCTGATGCCGCTGCTTAACCAGCATAATGTGGAGGTGCTCGTTTCACCACCAGCCAGCCCCTGGTTCACTATCCTGCTGACCGATGGCTTACCTATCCTGCTGATGGTGGGCTTCTTGGTGTTGATCGGAAGACAGGCCACCAGGGGGCAGGAATCGGTTCTCTCTTTCGGTCGTAGCAAAGCCCGCCGCTTTGTCGAAGATAAAAATAAGGTGACTTTCAAGGATGTCGCTGGTGCCGACGAAGCTAAACGCGAGCTCCAGGAGGTGGTGGATTTCTTGCGTAACCCGCAAAAATATCACAAGCTCGGTGCGCGCATCCCCCGTGGGGTGCTGCTCGTCGGTCCGCCCGGTACGGGTAAAACCCTGCTCGGGCGTGCCGTCGCGGGGGAGGCTGAAGTCCCATTCTACAATATTAGCGCCTCAGAATTTGTGGAGATGTTCGTGGGTGTGGGGGCTAGCCGGGTGCGTACATTATTCGAGCAGGCCAAAGCTACTGCGCCTGCCATCGTCTTCATTGATGAGTTGGATGCCGTCGGTAGACGCCGCGGCGCAGGTATAGGCACAGTTAACGACGAACGTGAGCAGACCCTCAACCAGCTGCTTGTGGAAATGGATGGCTTCGATGTGAACCACGAGATTATCATCCTGGCAGCTACCAACCGGCCGGATGTGCTCGACCCCGCTCTGCTCCGTCCAGGACGTTTTGACCGGCAGGTGAACGTCGCTTTACCCGACCGCAAGGGGCGGGAGGGCATCCTGCAGATCCATGCGCGCCCGCTAAACCTGGCAAAAGATGTCGACCTGGGCACACTGGCCCGCTCTACCACCGGCTTGAGCGGTGCTGACCTGGCGAATCTGTGCAATGAAGCCGCCCTTGTGGCTGCCAGCAAGAATCATGATCAGGTCTTCATGAGTGATTTCGAGGAAGCCATTGACCGCATCATCCTGGGGGAAGTGCGCCCATTGTTGCTGGTGGAAAAAGACCGCATCGTTGTGGCGTACCATGAATCAGGGCATGTGCTGGTTGCGTGGTTGACGCCCAACACCGATCCCGTCCACAAAGTTACCATTATCCCGCATGGGCGGGCGTTGGGTGTCACCGAGCAGATGCCGGAAGAGGACCGCTACAACTACAGCCGTGAGGAGCTGCTGGCGCGCATCCGTGTGATGTTGGGAGGTCGCTCCGCCGAAGAGATTGCCTGCGGCGATATCACCACCGGTGCCGAAAATGACCTGGTGGAAGCTACCCGCCTGACTCGCCGGATGGTCACCCGATGGGGTATGGGTAGCCTCGGCTTGCAGGCCTTCTCCGCTGATGAGCAGCAGCCTTTCCTGGGTTACGAGCTGACCCAAGGAAGGGATTATAGCGAAGAAACTGCTGCCCAGATCGATAAGAACATCCAGTCTATCCTCAACCAGTGCCATGAGGAAGTGAAAGCCTTGATGGAGCGCGAGCACGACAAGCTGGATGCCCTCGTGCAGTCTCTGCTCAAAGATGAGACCCTCGAACAAGATGCATTGGAGCGCATCCTGGGTCCGCGTGTGGGCGAGCAGATATCAGAGCGATAATTCGGCATTTGGGTTTGGTGAAGTGTTCTTCCGTACGAAACCAACGACCAGACGTAGGGGCGCAGGGTAAAAACTCGAAAAGTAGGAATAAAATTCACCCCCTGCGCC
>CAZXPK010000179.1:3029-6160 GCA_964642565.1 uncultured Anaerolineaceae bacterium | reverse complement strand
GTGGTGGTTGAGCCCATCGAGCAAGATGAGATCACCCCCAGTGGCATCGTTCTCCCCGAAACTGCAAAAGAAAAACCCCAAAAAGGCACCGTCTTGGCCGTTGGACCTGGTGACCGTGATGACGAAGGCAAGCGCATTGCCATGGACGTCAAAAAAGGTGATGTGGTCCTGTTCGCCAAGTATTCCGGCACCGAAATCAAGGTGGATAGCAAGAAACTGCTCATCCTGCGCGAAAGCGATCTGTTAGCAATTGTTGTGGATAAATAATCAGAGGTTTACTGAAGGAGTAATGAACTATGGCAGCAAAACAACTGCAATTTTCTGAAGAAGCCCGTCGCAAGCTGAGCAAGGGCATGGACGTCCTTGCAACCGCGGTTACCACCACTCTGGGTCCGAAAGGGCGCAATGTGGCATTGGACCGCAAGTTCGGTTCCCCCACCATCACCCATGATGGCGTGACCGTCGCCAAGGAAATCGAGCTGGAAGACCCGTTTGAGAATATGGGCGCCCAGCTGCTCAAGGAAGCCGCCACCAAGACCAACGATATCGCTGGTGATGGCACCACCACCTCCACCGTGCTGGCGCATGCCATCGTCACCGAGGGTATGAAGAACCTGGCCGCCGGCTTCAACCCGATGCTGCTCAAGCATGGCATCGAAGCCGCCACCAAAGCCGTGGTGAAGAAAATTGGCGAAGATGCTATCGAAGTGACCACCAAAGCTGAGATCGGCAACGTGGCCTCCATCTCTGCCCAGGACCGCGTCATCGGTGAGCTGATCGCCGATGTGATGGACAAGGTTGGTAAAGATGGCGTCATCACCGTGGAAGAATCCAAGGGTCTGGAATTCGAGACCGAGTATGTCGAAGGTATGCAATTCGACCGTGGCTACGTCTCACCTTATTTCATCACCGACCCCGAGCACATGGAAGCCTCCATCGAAGATGCTTACATCCTGATCTACGACAAGAAGATCTCCGCCGCGGCCGATATCGTCCCGCTGCTGGAGAAGCTGGTCCAGATCGGCAAGCGTGACCTGGTGATCATCGCCGAGGACGTGGACGGTGAAGCGCTGGCCACCCTGGTACTCAACAAGATCCGTGGCATGCTGAATGCCGTCGCCGTCAAAGCCCCCGGCTTTGGTGACCGTCGTAAAGCCATGATGCAGGACATCGCTGTCCTGACCAATGGTCAGGTTATCTCCGAAGAGACCGGTCGCAAACTGGATGGGACCACCATCGCTGACCTGGGTCGCGCTGTGAAGGTCGTCATCACCAAGGATGACACCACCATCGTGGGTGGCAAGGGTGACGCCGCCATGATCAAGGGACGCATCGACCAGATCCGGGTTGAGATTGACAAGAGCACCAGCGATTATGACAAGGAAAAACTCCAGGAACGTCTGGCCAAGCTCTCGGGTGGCGTAGCCATTATCCGTGTGGGTGCCGCCACTGAGACCGAGCTCAAAGAGAAAAAGCATCGTGTGGAAGATGCCCTCTCTGCAACCCGTGCCGCTGTCGAAGACGGCATCGTGCCGGGTGGTGGGGTGGCGCTGATCAATGCCATGAAAGCCCTGGATGGCATGAAGATGGACAGCGATGATGCCCAAATCGGCGTCAGTATCGTACGCAAGGCACTGGAAATGCCGCTGCGCAAGATCGCCGAGAACGCCGGCAAGGATGGCTCCGTCATTTTGGAGAACGTCCGCCGCACCCAGAAGGAAAAAAGGAACAAGAATATCGGCTTCAACGTGATCAGCGAAGTCTACGTGGATATGATCAAAGACGGCGTCATCGACCCCGCCAAGGTCACGCGTGGTGCCCTCGAGAACGCGGCTTCCATCGCCGCCATGATCCTGACTACCGAAGCGCTCATCACCGACGTACCTGAGAAGGAAAAAGCCCCCATGATGCCGCCTGGTGGTGGTGGGATGGATTATTAGCAGGGCGAACCTGCAGCGTCTTCAAGATCCCACTGTTTTGCCCGCTACCTCGCCAACGCTGTAAAAGCGTTCGCGAGGTACCATATTCAATACAGACGCCCCGCTGGGGCGTCTTTTCTTTATGGGGCATCTCCGAAGAAATTCAGACAGGGACGGTATCACAGCCGTCCCTGGTTGTTTCCCTCCCGTGTAATTCCCTGTATAGGGAATAGGCTTAGTGCAACATTCTTTGGTCACTCGTTACCCGTCAAAATCCATGGCTTCAATTAATGCTACTGCATAAGGAGCAATCCTGATGTGGGGAAACCAGCAACCACTTGATCCACAGTCTAAAAGTGTTTTGTCCACCCTGTACGTATGGCTGTAGTGCGTCTATATAATAATACCTCCGGGGGTATTTTTATCTACTGCATCCATATTTTCCATCCGTGTGTACTGTATCTGCACCGAAACTGCACCAAGTATGAAGCGAGGAGCGTCCACCTGAAGCCCATTCCTTAGGGGGGGATCAAGGTATAAGAATAATTACACTCCAAATTAGTCATGACATATGGCACATATGTGCCATCTCAATGGCCTAAAAATGGCCGGATGCCCACTAGTAAATAGGGATATTAGTACAATGCTTTATTAACGACTTACTAATATAATCATAGAGGTGGAAATACAGGAGAACATTTAATCTTCCACCCTCAACTATTGTTCTGTTTTTCCTTCGATCGTCCATAGTAACAAGCAAAGTTAATTCAGTTTTATTGGTGACTAAGGATGTATTTCAATTTATTAACCCTGTTCATAGGGTAAATTAAATGTCCAGGTGAAAGTTATGGCGGGGCAAAAGGAGAATGGCATGAATCCAAGAATTAAACCGATTAAACTTAAGATTTTGGCTGCAGTCTTCATCGATACCTTTTTATTTTTATTATTGTTGTTAGCAGGTTATGCATTTTTCATCATCCCTGCCAGGGCAGAGAATGTGGACTGGCCAACGGACACGGCTGTGCCAAGCCCGACATGCGCTCACAAACCGACTGCTACCAGCACGCCCGAACCAAGTCCGACAAACACGCTTGAGCCGAGTGCTACCAGCACGCCCGAACCAAGTCCAACCAGCACGCCCGAACCAAGTCCAACCAGCACGCTCGAGCCGAGTGCTACCAGCACGCTCGAGCCGAGTGCTACCAGCACGCT
>CAZXPK010000179.1:0-2929 GCA_964642565.1 uncultured Anaerolineaceae bacterium | reverse complement strand
GCACGCTCGAGCCGAGTGCTACCAGCACGCTCGAGCCGAGTGCTACCAGCACGCTCGAGCCGAGTGCTACCAGCACGCTTGAGCCGAGTGCTACCAGCACGCTCGAGCCAAGTGCAACCAGCACGCTCGAGCCAAGTGCAAGCCCAACTCTGGAGCCGACCAACACTCAGACTAGCACGATCGAGCCAAGCACGACACCATCTCCGCCAATGCCTCCGCCCCCTGACGCGGACACGCCTGAGCCAAGCCCAACATACAGACGGTATACCCCGACGCCGAGAGCCACATCTACATTGGCAGTGATCTCTTGCCCAACCTGTTATCTAGTCAAGGATTTCAGGGAACTGATCGTGAGTGGGTTATATACTGCCGACCTGCTTAATACAGAAGATATTAGCTCGACTTTCAAAGTATCCATCACTTTATACAATGGATATAAAGAGGTAGTTGTTGGCAAAGCCATAAGTATGGCTGATACGCAGCCAGCCAACGAGGTCATGCAGGTGGAAACCCCGCTGTGGTGCATCAGTCCTGTAACGGGTGATGTGTATTGGATTCATACAGTAGCCTCGGCGCATACGATTACAGGAAAGTTATGGTTCATGATGGATGAATGGGGCCGGATCTATCTCTCAGAAGACAAGATGGAAGAACCATAACCATGCCCGTTTTTCTCTATCTACAAGCCAAGACATGGTCTTAAGGCGGTTATCGTGCCCATTCTAAAGGAATATTAATAACGACTTTTCGGAGGCAATATAAGACTAAGTGGGAATTGGTCGGTGATGTTTGCAGGTAAAGGCTTGGGTGTACTATATGTATTGTTCAATGATGAGCCTATCTTACTCTATTTCGAATAAAGTCTAGTTTAATCAATCTTCAGCACTTACGGGCGGTGATTTTGAACACAGGTATATAATTAACACATGACTGGTAATCGCCCGATAAAGGTCATCCTCTCAGATTGGTTTACCAGCCTGATCGAAGCATTTTTCATCCCCGGTTCAGGGCGGATCTCAAGCTGGCTCAACCCCCTCTGGCAGGCCATATTGTATCTGGTGGGCATCCTCCACTGGTGCCTGTTTCTGAACTGGGGCAAGGTTCCCTTCGATCTGCACGATTGGGTCCAGGCCGGCGCTTATTCAAGTTTTCTGCGTCAGGCCTTCCTGACCAACCAGCTTCCACTTCAAATCAGCTCGACCCTGGTCACGACCGACCGCTACCTGGCTCGGCCGAATACGTTGATCTCCCCCCAGGCCTACCTGCTGCGTTTCCTTGAGCCGGGGCTTTTCACCCTGGTAAACTTGCTGATCCTGTACTCGGTGGGATATATTGGCCTGCTCCTTCTACGCAGGCGGTATTCGTTGGCTCCGGCGGCCTTCAGTATGCTGGTGCTGCTGTTCAACTTCAACGGTCATATTACAGCCCACTATGCGGTCGGCCACATCGAATGGACTGGTTATTTCCTCCTACCCTTCTTTGTCCTGCTGCTGCTGAAAGTCTTGGATGATGAAAAGGCGGACTGGAAGTGGGTGTTATTCATCTCCCTAACATTCTTTGCGATCTCGCTGCAGGGCGCTTTCCACTTTGTCATATGGTGCTGGATCTTTCTGCTGGTCTGGGGGCTGTTTTTCCCAAAGAAATATCTCCTGCCAGTCGGCAAGGCCATTCTTTTCAGCCTGCTGCTCAGCCTGTTCCGTTTTCTGCCTCCGGCGATCGAGTTCCTGGGGGTGGGGAAAATATTTATCTCCGGCTTTCCCACCGTATCCGACCTGTTCTCTGCAATGATCATACTCAAGCCTCCAGCGGAAGCTCTTTCTGCCTGGTTCAGCTCCCTGGGCAGCTGGGAAGTGGATTTTTACATCGGGCTGATCGGGTTGGCATTCCTCATTTACTTCGGTATATACCAGACCTGGCGCAAGGGATCCAGCACAAAAACGTTGCTGGCACCCATCACCGTGGTGACCTTCCTTTCCATCGGGCTGATCTACTCAGTCATTAACTATTTGCCCATCCCCCTGAGCGACTCGGAGCGGGTCAGCTCCCGTTTCTTCATTGTGCCGCTGGTGGTGCTGATCACACTTGGCAGCATTCACCTCCAGGAGTTCCTGGTCAAACTCGGCCGTCGAGGGTTTGTCGAGCGGATCTTTAGCCTGGGTGTGCTTATCCTGGTAGTCAGTGACCTGTTGCAGCATTCCCGCATCTGGCGCGTTATCTATATGTACGACTTGTTCCCGAGCACCCCGGTGGACATCCAATCCAAGGTCATCCACCATCCTGACCCACTCTATTTTGGAGCGCTGGCCATCGGTGCTGCCGGCACAGTGCTCACATTCTTTGTACTCCTTTTCCTTGTGCTGCGTGAACGACAGCGTAACAAAACTGACAAGTAACCCAGGCTAAACTGTCAAATCCACCTAAAATCAACACCTGGTCGCTGCTCGGCATTTTGACGCAACTGTTGAATATACCCAGCCCTACCGGGCTGGCTGAACCGGCCATTGCGCTGCTGGAACATATGCTGGCCGCCATGCTCCTGACCACCGAAGCGCTCGTCACCGACGTGCCTGAAGCCCCGTGCCGCCAGGGGGTGTAAGTGGGTATGGAAGGGTCGGATAGGTGAAAGGATAAGGAGGCTTTTATGGGTATTCGTTTTGGAAAAAATACGAAAAGGAACGATTAATTTTCCTGCAGGTATTTTCACAGGGAATTGTTTTGGGAAAAAAATAATCGCATTCAATTGCTTTCTGTTACCTCGCACATAAAAAACGGCCTTGCATCGCTCGCACAAAACGCTGGCGACTTCGGGCAAAGATCGCCCTTGAAAACGAAAAGGAACGAGAGCCTTTTGATGACAAGCAGGCAGGCGGAAAGAAAGGTTAATGGGTGAGGAGGAGAAGAAAACCATAATGATATTTATGAAGAACGA
>CAZXPK010000178.1:0-6293 GCA_964642565.1 uncultured Anaerolineaceae bacterium | reverse complement strand
AGCGCGTCTCAATGGCATTGAGAAGGCCGAGGGTTCGAATCCCTCTGGGTCCACCAAAAAGTCTTGGCAGGAGTATTAAGCCATCCTTCAGCGAGTCGGGAGAGCGAGGTGTGAGCCCGGCAAGGTGCCCAAGGAGCACAGCCTGATAGATGCAGGGCTGAACTCGCCTGCCGTCCTTGAACATGAGGACAGACTTCAACAGTGAAAACTACCCCTTGTAGTTTAGCTGTTGGCAGGTTCGCCTGTTATCGCGAAACTGAGTGGCTGCTATGATCCATTTATTATGATGGGTTTTAGAGCAACCAGGGTGGTACCGCGGAGTGAACCTTCGTCCCTGAGAGGACGAAGGTTTTTGTTCTTTAACAACCATGGATGACTTGAATGATTATTGGGCTAGACGACAGTCTCTGAATTCACCACGTTTAAGAACACGTCCAAGACTTCAGGATCAAACTGCTTCCCTTTAACTTTTTGTAATTCAGCCACTGCTTCCTCGTGAGTACGGGCCTGCCGATAATAACGATCTTCCGTCATCGCTTGATAGGCGTCAGCAATACCGAGAATTCGCGCCCCAAGGGGTATATTCTTTCCACTGAGCCCCTTCGGGTAGCCCGTTCCATCGTATTTTTCCTGATGGGCAGAAATCGTTGGCGCGAGGGACGGATATGCATCTATCGAGCTGACAATATTTGAGCCAATCGTCGGATGCATTTTGATCAATACCCAATCGTCTTCAGATAGGATTGACTTTTTACGTAGAATTCGTTCGGATATGCCGATCTTACCAATATCGTGGAGGATGGACGCCCAATATACATTTTTCACTTCGTCATCGCTCATTTTGAGCCTTCGGGCGGTTGTGCTTGCCCATTTGGCCACTTGTGCGCTGTGCTCGCCGGTTTTTGAGACCCGCTGGTCCACGAATTTGGAGATATTGATCAATAGTTGTAGCCAGAGTTCCTGTCGTTGTGTGTTTATCATAGCGTCTCTTCAATGGATGGGATAATTTCTGGCTCTCTTGATGCAAAATCTATACCAGGATAATCAAGCATAGGTTCTTTTCGCAAGAATTAAGCAGACATAATTATGACCAGTATATTTTATATATATCATGGGTTAAAAACTATAGATAAATAAAGTAGGACATGTAAATAACCTGTTTACCTTGAGATATGACGATGAGCATAACTTTAGCAACTACATGGTACCCACGCGGTGAACTGCCGCGCTTTAAACGGCTTCTACCCATCCTCCTGGAGAAGTACCAGGAAATCGTAATTTCCGTTTTCCCAGGAGCGGACTCAGACATCATGGAGCAATTCACTTCAGGAACGTTTTCAGCTAACCCAAAATTGATCTTCTATGTAAACGATGATCAGCGAAAGGGTAGGTACATGGCTCTGAAGAAAGCTTTGGATACCCCTTTAGATTTTATTCATTACGCGGATATGGACAGGCTATTACACTGGGTAGAGACCAGACCAGAGGAATGGATGCAGATGGTGGAACGGATAGAAAAATTTGATTGCATTATCTTTGGGCGAACCCAAGCTGCAACATTCACCCATCCGCAAGCGCTGGTGACCACAGAGAAGGTCAGCAACCAGATTGTCTCATATTTCCTGAACAGAGAAATGGATGTAAGCGCAGGCTCGAAGAGCTTCAGCCACTCTGCAGCACAATACCTGGTTGACCATGGTAAACCGGATAATTCCATTGGCACGGACGCTGAATGGCCAATATTATTAAACCAAGCTGGTTTTAATTTGGAGTATATCCAGGTGGATGGTCTGGACTGGGAATCAGCTGATCAATTCCAATTAAGTGCTGCCACTGTAGAAGAACAAAAACAGGCTGCCGCGAGATACGACTCTGATCCTATTCATTGGTTGCGTCGGATAGAAATCGCTGATGAGATTGTTCATACTGCTTTGGAAGTTACCCAACGAAAGCAGCCAGCAGGAACAGTAGATATTATCCAAAAGGAATTTGACTTCGAAGCTGTGTTTGATGTGGATGATTATCTGTATTTCTATAACGAGTCGTTAACTGACGAGCGCACCGATACAGAAGTCAATGCACTGGTCAGGTTGCTTGAGTTGGACACACCCCAAAAAATCCTCGATCTTGCTTGTGGGTTCGGCAGGCATACGAACCGCCTGGCAGCCTTGGGGCATTCCATGACTGGTATCGACATTACGCCAGGTTTTCTAGAAATTGCCCGCCAGGATGCACTCCAGCGTAAAGTTGATGTGCAATATCAATCTGGTGATATGCGCCACCTCACCTTTGAAAATGAATTTGACCGCGTCATGCTCATATTCACTGCCTTTGGATATTTTACAGACGAAGAGAACTTTCAAGTGCTCGTTAACGCCAGGAGGGCATTAAAAGTTGGAGGTTTATTGATCTTTGATACCCAAAACCGGGATTACTTATCGAAGGATATGCGACCATTCTTCGTGGTTGAAAAAGAAGGAAATGTGATGATCGATCGTCTTTCGTTCGATAGCATTCAAGGAAGGTTTTATAATAAGCGGGTTGTTTTCCGGGACGGGGTTAGGAAGGATAAACCTTTCTTCGTCCGCTTATATAACCCGAATGAAATCCAGGCATTGATCAATCAGGCTGGGATGGAGCTTCACCACATCTATGGAGGCTGGGATGCAACCGAATTTTCATCTAATTCACACAGGATGGTCGTGATAGCTCGTAAGCCCTGATAATTTATAACTTGATACATTACTATGTCAAAGAACGGAGAAACGAATGGCTGAACTTCCTATATATAAACCATCAGAAATTGAACCAAAATGGCAGGCAAAATGGGAAAAAGATGGCATTTATCATGCCAATATTGATAACACCATTCCAAAGCATTATGCCCTGACCATGCTACCTTATACCTCGGGTGATTTTCATATAGGTCACTGGTACGCAATGACCCCATCAGACGCGCGTGCCCGTTTTAAACGTATGCAGGGATACAATGTCATGTTCCCAATTGGGTTTGATGCCTTTGGACTGCCAGCTGAGAACGCAGCCATAAAAAATGGGATCCACCCCAAGATTTGGACATATGCCAATATTGATCACATGCGCAAGCAGCTAAAAAGCATGGGCGCTATGTGGGATTGGCATAGGGAAGCTATCTCGTGTGACCCGGAATATTATCGCTGGACCCAATGGTTCTTTGTCCAGCTGTATAAACATGGGTTGGCATACCGCAAATATGCTGCAGTGGATTGGTGTCCGAAAGATCAAACAACCCTGGCACGTGAGCAGGTAAAGGGGGATGACCGTCATTGCGAGCGATGTGGGACACCCGTGATCAAAAAAGAGCTGGAGCAATGGTTTTTTAAGATCACCAGTTATGCGGAGGAGTTGTTGGATTTCTCCATGATAGATTGGCCAGATCGAGTGCGGACGTTGCAGACGAATTGGATTGGTCGATCTGAAGGCGCTTCGGTGCTATTCCGTACCGAGCAGGGTGATCAGATAGAGATTTTCACCACCCGCCCGGATACTCTTTGGGGAGCCACGTTTATGGTATTGGCCCCTGAACATCCTTTGGTTCAAAAGATAACTATACCTGATATAAAGTCGGCTGTGGATGCTTATATCCAGCAGGCAGCACGCCAGTCGGATATCGATCGTGAGGCAACAGACAAGGAAAAAACCGGTGTGTTCACTGGAGGTTATGCCATTAATCCGGTCAATAACGAGAAAATACCCATCTGGATTGCGGACTATGTATTGATGACTTATGGCACTGGCGCAATTATGGCTGTTCCGGCACATGATGAGCGCGATTTCGCTTTTGCCATTAAATATGGTCTACCCATTTTACCGGTCATAAGACGCCCCGATGGCCTGTCCAAATCTTATGCGATGGTAAGTACAATGAAGGATGGGTTCAACAACGCCCTTATCGAGGAGGGTATTCCGTTTGAAGAGCATTGGCATGGACTTTATGTCACTATCCCGGTCTCGAAGGTCGATCGTTATATAGAGCTGGCGCGCCAGTTTATACTGCCTGGTTGCTGGAATGAGGTTGTCGGTGCACGCTGGGTTTTTATTTTCGACGATGCAGTTTGGGAATGGGATTCAGTGGACAATGAAAAACGAATTCTTGAACGCTGCAAACAAATCGAACCCAATGTGGGTGATTCGCGTACCCTGATGGAGATGCTTTGGAAACTCGAGTTCTATCAGGATGTTCTATACCATTCCGATTACGGCACCATGATTCATTCGGAATTATTTGATGAGACACCCGGAAGTGAGGCTGGTGAAAAAGTCACTCGCTGGCTGAAAGAAAGAGGGATTGGTAAGGCAGCAGTGAATTACAAACTGCGTGACTGGTTGATTTCCCGCCAGCGTTATTGGGGCGCACCCATACCGATGATCTATTGCGACGATTGCGGGTGGAATCCTGTGCCTGAAGATCAATTACCGGTATTACTGCCCGATGATGTGGAGTGGAAGCCGACCGGAGTTAACCCCCTGACAATCCATCCAACCTGGAAGAACACAACCTGCCCTGTGTGTAACCAACCCGCGGTCAGAGAAACAGATACCATGGACACTTTCATGTGCTCTTCTTGGTACCACTTGAGGTATTTGAGCCCCAAATATGATCGAGGTCCTTTTGACCCACAAGAATATGATTATTGGATGCCAGTGGATACCTATACCGGTGGTATTGAACATGCCACCATGCATCTAATCTATACTCGCTTCTTTCATAAAGCTGCACGCGATATGGGTATCACCAAAGGATCTGAGCCAATCATGCAGCTTAGAAACCAGGGGATGGTACTTGGTGAGGACAACGAAAAAATGTCGAAGAGTAGGGGCAACGTGATTGCGCCTGATGAGCTGGTTGCTCATTATGGTGCAGATACAGTCCGGTCATACCTGATGTTTTATGCACGCTGGGAAATGGGTGCACCATGGAGTAGTACTGGGATCGAAGGCGTTTACCGCTGGTTACGCCGGACATGGACATTATTTACAGATCCTGTGGAGAAAGGTAACCCAGAACCCGAGGTGCTGCGTGCATTCCGTCGCAAGTTGCATCAGACTTTGCAGCAAATCACCCATGATTTTGAACTTTTCGAATTCAATACCATCGTCTCTGGATTAATGGAATTACTCAATGAAATGTACAAGGCGCGAGAGAAAGGTGTAGCCGGGACAGCTGAATGGAATGAAGCTGTGGATATTTATTTAAGGATGATGGCACCTGTTACCCCGCACATCGCTGAAGAATTGTGGGCTTGCTTTGGCAAGCCGTATTCAATCCACTTGCAAAGCTGGCCAGAGGTCGATCAGGCTGCAGCAGCAGAAGAGCTGATTACATTAATTGTTCAAGTCAATGGTAAGCTGCGCGATCGTATTATGGTACCGGTAGATATAAGCGAAGAGGAAGCAAGAAAACTGGCGTTGGAGAGCGAAGCAGTAAAGAAATTCCTGCAAGGAAAACCTCCCAGGAAAGTGATTGTCGTTCCCCGACGCTTGGTCAACATCGTAATCTGAATCCCAAGGGGCTGTCCCTCATTTAGGGTAGCCCCGTCACATAAAGAAATCAGCATAAGATTTACCTGCACGTAAGGACTCCAGGAATTAGCTCTCAGGTTCAAAGCGTGTGCTATTTTACTAAGAACAGGTTCATGTTATCTATGCCCCTGACTTCATCCTGTCTCCTGCTAATCGCATTTTTTGTTGATAACTGAAAACTGACTATTAAAAGCCTCTCTTTTATGAGAAATCTTAAAATATTGACCGTTTTATATAAACCTCTTGTGGATTAGAACATTTGTGCTATAATATCAAGGAGCGTACTTTGCGACGAAGCATCGCGAGCGTACTTTTGCGAGCGATGCAAGGGCGTTCTTTGCCCGCAGTAACGAGGAGCGTTTTTTGCAACCCTGGGCGGACGCTTTTTGTCCGTCGAAGTATCGAGGGTGAACTTTACCCGCAGCAACGCGAGTGCTTTTTACGAGGGTTGAAGAGCAGCTTTTGCGAGCGATACAGGAGCGTTTTTGCGACCCTGGGCGGACGCTTTTTATTCGTCGAAGCATCAAGGGTGAACTTTACCCGCAGCAACGCGAGTGCTTTTTACGAGCATTGAAGAGCAACTTTTGCGAGCGATGCAAGGGCGTTCCTGCAGCGTCTTCTTATTCCCGCTGCTTTGCGACCCTTGGCGGACGCTTTTTGTCCGTCGAAGCATCAGGGGTGAACTTTACCCGCAGCAACGCGAGTGCTTTTTACGAGCGTTGAAGAGCAGC
>CAZXPK010000177.1:0-6388 GCA_964642565.1 uncultured Anaerolineaceae bacterium | reverse complement strand
ACCCCAATCGCTGGCTGTAAGTTGGTAATGTGCAAGTTATTTCAGGAGATTCATATATTCAATCATGAATACAGCGAGGTTGGATTTTATCTATTGATATTAGCGATTTAATGCATAATGAATCGTAAGCAGTAACGTGATAGGAAAAAAGCCTATATGTACCTGGAAAGATGGTAAATACAGGCTTATTTTTGATACGGTAATCCTCTCTAAAATTCCCTCTACACAATTGTGATAGGACCAATGTTGGTATTTATGGGACTCACAATTCATAGTCCGAGAAGACGATTTAGTAGTGACCGGTAGCCTTGGAGGGTGATCCGGAGATCTCCGGTAGAGAGAGCATTATGATTGGACCACTTCTGGTTGATATTCACATGTTGTTTAAAATCACCTGCATAATCCGTTCTGAAGTATCCGAAGCCAGCTCATCACTTTGTTTGACTGCCATACGCGGTTCATCGCAGCTACGATAATTCCCGCAAAAAATATTATTTAGGAATCGTGTCATTATCAATATACCGGGGAGATTCTAATTTATCCCTACATACTTGTTATGGAATATCCTTAGTCAAAGTTGATAATTGTAGTAAAATGGTAATAATAGGCGGATTTATACGAGCTGATATAAATAAACCACCAGCAATGGCATTGGTCAAATAATGGAAGGAGTAACGACGATGCAAAAAATCTCACCTTGTTTATGGTTCGACAACCAGGCCGAAGAGGCAGTTAAGTTTTATACTTCCACGTTTAAAAATTCGAAAATTGATAAGGTTTCTTATTATGGGGATGAAGGCCCTGAGATAAAGGGATTGGTAATGACAGTAACATTTCAACTTAATGGGCAGGAATTCATGGCATTGAATGGTGGTCCTGAATTTAAATTTACGCCTGCCTTATCGTTATTTGTGAACTGTGAAAATCAGGAGGAAGTGGATTATTTTTGGGAGAAGCTCACTGAAGGGGGTGAAAAAGGCCAATGTGGTTGGCTTACGGATAAATATGGTATCTCCTGGCAGATCGTTCCAACCATTTTGGGTGAACTCATGAATGACACGAATGCAAAGAAGACGGCAAATGTCATGCATGCATTGTTTCAAATGAAGAAACTAGACATCGCTGGTCTTAAAAAGGCATATGAAGAAGGATAATTTTGTCGATGAGTACTTAACAGTATGATCAAGCTAGGCTCTGCATCCCGAATCCATACAAAATTCAGTAGCGCTTACCATCCGAATTTACCAATTTGGTAGGCTACAAATAGGAGGTGACTCTTATTTATTTTTTGATCCCTGAAAGGGTAACAGGAAATATCTTCTCCCTTCAAGGAAAATTTATGGCTGAGACCAAACAGTAGCGCTGGATGATAATATCGATGCAGATATTATTTGGTGTTCATTGTATAATGGCAATGAATAAATCTAGTTTTATTGCTTTTGGAGGGAGTAATGCCGGATAAAAAGACATTGGAGGAAATACTGGCTCAGCCGAAATCTGTTGAAGAGCTCGATATCCCACAGAATATATTGATCGATATCCTCCTACGTTTGCTCTACACTGAAGGGTATGTGGATTTCCGACGAATGTCACAAGTGTTGAGGGTTCCGCAGGCATTGGATGAATTATTAGTTTGGCTGCGTAAAGAACATCTGGTTGATGTATCCCAAGCCTCTGAAACTTATGGTCCTTTAAATTATATTTACAAGCTTTCAGGTCCAGGAGAAGATCGAGCTCGAGAAGCTATGGAACGTTGCCAGTATGTCGGTCCAGTACCCGTTCCTGTTCGCCGATATAGCGAGGCGATTGAATTACAAACAGCTGGTTCACGGTCGGTTAAACCTGCTCAGGTGAAAGAAGCTTTATCCGATTTAGTCCTTCCTGATGATTTCCATCGAAAGATTGGGCCTGCAGTAAATTCAGCTGCATCATTATTCCTTTATGGCCCTCCAGGAAATGGTAAAACTACCATATCTATGCATATATCCCAACTAATAAGTGGGACCAATCCGATCTGGATACCTTATGCAGTGACCGCGGGCGGGCAGATCATTCAAATTTATGATCGTCTGTTTCATCAGGAAATTGAGAGAGAGAAGGGCACAATTGATGGACGTTGGGGTCTGTTCAAACGTCCATCTGTAATGGTAGGGGGTGAAATGAAGATTGAATCCCTGGATCTACGTTTTGATCCGCTTGCGAATTTCTACGAAGCACCTTTACAGCTTAAGGCAAATGGAGGAGTGTTCCTGATTGACGATTTTGGACGACAGCAAACCAGCCCAATTGACCTGCTTAATCGGTGGATCATGCCCCTGGAGAATGGGGTGGATTTCTTGCGATTGCGTACCGGACAGACCATTGTCATCCCATTTCGAGCATTAATCATATTCTGCACAAATTTGGATCCGTATAATTTAGCAGATGAGGCATTTTTCCGTCGAATTCAAATGAAGGTGGGAGTATTTACCCCTGATGAACAGAACTACAAGCGGATTTTTCACAGGGTATGCCAACAAATAGGTGTATTTTTTGATGAAAGCAGTTATCAACATTTAGTTGAAAAGTGGTACCGCAATAGCAACCGTCAATTACAAGCAGTTCACCCGAGGGATATACTGACTATAGTTCAAGCCTTGTGCAATTATGAGAATAAAGAAATCCACCTGACTCAGGAACTGATCGATCAAGCTTGTGAGATGTACTTCGTTAAAAAATAATCCATAATTGACAGGCATGGAAAATCAATCTGAACTCCATCAGCTGCTCATCCTGTCACAGGATTTTGAGGTCTATAGGGCATTAATCGAGCAAATGAAGTTGCCTGGATTGTCCATTCGAGCGGTTAAGGAACCAAATGATGCGCTTAATATTGGGGGTGAATGTGACCTATTATTCGGAGAACCATCACTGATTAGCAAGGTGGTGAACTACCTACCACGTATCAAGTGGATTCAGGCAAGCTGGGCAGGTGTAGAGCCGTTGTTGGTATCAAACATGCGGAGAGATTATTTCCTAACCAATGCCCGGAATGTCTATGGACCAATGATGTCAGAATATGTATTTGGATACATGCTAATGATCGAGCGCTGCATTCTAACTCGCTGGCAATCACAATTCTCAGGAAAATGGGAAGATAGTCCGTCTAGCAGCCTGAAAGGTAAAATAATAGGTTTGATGGGTGTTGGGACAATCGGAACGCATTTAGCTGCTACTGCAAAGCACTTCGGGATGCAGGTTTATGGCTACACTTATCAGACTGAAAAGTGCAGTGAGGTGGACAAATATTTTCATGGTGATACCCGGCTTGATTTTGCTACTGATCTGGATTACCTGGTTTGCACCTTACCAGGTACCCCATCAACCAAAGGTATTGTTAATGGTGCCTTTTTAGCCGCACTACCTCACCGGGCATGGCTGGTGAATATCGGTCGGGGAAGTATTGTGGATGAATCTGCCTTAATAGAAGCGTTAAACAACAAGTCCTTAGCTGGGGCGGTCCTGGACGTCTTCATGGAAGAACCCTTGCCTCGTG
Source organism: uncultured Anaerolineaceae bacterium (assembly GCA_964642565.1). Taxonomy (GTDB): domain Bacteria; phylum Chloroflexota; class Anaerolineae; order Anaerolineales; family UBA4823; genus FEB-25. The sequence continues at coordinate 2,853 of CAZXPK010000177.1, read as the reverse complement.
CTCATCCATTGTGGTCTACACCCAACACCTTTATTACTTTTCATACCGCTGCTCGTAATTACCCTCCAGATATTGCTTCATTATTTATTGAAAACTATAGATTGCTCATTCAGGGTAAACCTCTTTTGCATCAGGTGAATATTAAGCTTGGTTATTGATTTAAATATCCATCCCGAATCTGTCATTAGGTTAGTATACACTCTACGGCAGATATAAAATTTTTCAAGAATTGAGATAGCTTTAGGTAACAGGTAATGGATGGCAATGCAAATCTCGAACCGCGTATGACCACTTGACCCTAATACGTCAAACGACTACAATTCAATCGTCGATTATTAAATTCATTATGCACCCAGGAGATAAGAATGGAAGATTATCTATTTCGCGGAAATCTGGCAGAGCTGGATCCCGCAATTTTTGAGTTAACTCAATTAGAATCCGAACGGCAATATCGAAAACTGATCCTAATCCCAAGTGAAAGCCAGGCACCCATGGCAGTACGTGAGGCACTCTCTTCAGCCTTTCAAAATATCTATGCTGAAGGTTACCCACGTGAAGAAACACGCAGTATGAGTGAAAATGAGATCATGGATTTTCCAGCTCGGCTGGTTAATTTCCGCCGGTATGCAGATAAGCGATATTACAAAGGCGTCGAATATGCGGACACCATCGAAGAACTGGCACGCCGCAGGTGTGCCGAGCTTTTTGCTAATGATATGGTCGGTGCAGATGATATCTATGTCAATGTCCAACCACTTTCCGGTGCACCGGCTAATAATGCGGTTTATCATGCATTGGTGGAACCGGGTGCAACCATCATGGGAATGGATTTGTTACATGGTGGTCACCTCACTCACGGTTCACCGGTCAACCGGTCGGGTAAATTTTACAATGCTGTACATTATTCAGTTGACCCGCAAACCGAGCAGATTAATTATGATGAAGTGGAAGAGCTTGCGCTAAAACACAAACCACGCTTTATCATCGCTGGTTATTCCTCATACCCATGGGCTGCGGATTGGGCAAGCTTTCGTAAGATTGCGGATGAGGTTGGAGCATACTTATTTGCTGATATTGCGCATATTGCTGGTATGGTGGTAGCTGGAGCATATCCATCACCGGTTGGTTATGCAGACGTGGTTACATTTACCACTCATAAATCCTTATGCGGTCCGCGCGGGGCATGCATACTGACCTTCGATGAAAAATTATCACGCGATATCGATCGGGCAGTGTTTCCCGGCGAGCAAGGGGGACCGCATGTCAATTCCTATGCAGGTATGGCTGTAGCTTTTAAAGTGGCAAAGACTGAGCAGTTCCGTAAACTTCAACACCAGGTTGTAAAAAATTGTAAAGTATTTACGGATCAGCTACGGCAGCGCGGCTTTCGAATTGCATATGGAGGCACAAACACCCACATGATGAATCTGGCTTGTAATACTGTGGTTGGATCCGACGGCACTGCTCTATCAGGTGATATGGCCTCTCGCATCCTTGACATTGCCGGGATCGTGGTCAACCGCAACACCATCCCTGGCGACGAAAATGCTTCTGACCCTTCAGGTATCCGCATGGGCACTCCTTGGGTAACCCAACGTGGCTTTAAGGATGCCGAGATGAAGAAGTTGGCGGATATTATCGCAGACATCCTGCTTTCAACCAAGCCACATGGACGCATGGGTGCCAGTGGTCCTCTCCGCCGGGCAAAAGTAGATTTTCATATCTTGGAGGAAGGAAAGCTGAGGGTGAGGAAGCTAGCTGAAAGTGCAGGGATTGATTTTAACGCCAGCCAGCATGGATACCCGCATTTTTATTATATCGATGATAAAGCCAAGAAAGATGATTGGTCGGTTCTGGACCTCTCGGGTGAGAGGGTGCGATTATTCCTCAGCGAAGCTTTAACTAGCGATATCGAGATTTTACAGGCAGGTGAGAGCCAACCCACCCGGATCTATACTCCAGATGGCATAGTTGACGGTACGTTAACCTGTGTTGGTGTGTATCAATTCCGATTGACCTTTCCAGCAGTAAAACATGGCGTTGTAACTGCATGGCTACGTGATCTTTCGGATGGGTATGTGGCGTTTGATCAGGATGAATTAAAAAAATTACCCGGCCTAACAGTCGTTGAAGTTTCAAATGCTGAGCCTGCTGTACCTATGCAAGGTGAGGTGATCGCACCGAAACCATATTTCATCGGCATGGAAACAGGAAAAGGTGAAGCCCTGCCAAAATTCAATTGGGAAGAAAAAGAAGGTAATTTAAAACGTACACCAATCTTTGAAACTCATAAGAAGCTAGGCGCAAAGATCATCACATATGCAGGCTGGGAGATGCCCGTCTGGTATACCTCGGTAATGGAGGAACATCTGGCTGTCAGACAAACTGCTGGGATATTTGATGTGGCTCACATGGGTGTACTCCAAGTGGAAGGACCAGATGGCACGGCATTTTTGGATAGTGTGGTGGCAAATGACGTGAGCTATCTCTCGGTAGGCGAATCGTGTTACACACATTTTCTCGACCCCGATGCGAACGTCATTGACGATCTAATCATTTATCGACGCGGAAAAGAAAAAATGTTGATGGTGGTGAATGCAGCTAATGCGGATAAAGATTGGGCATGGCTGAATACCGTGAAGGATGGGCGAGTATTGGTCGATAACCACAGACCTTGGGCAAGAGTGTTTGGTCATCATGCGATCTTACGCAACTTGAAAGATCCAAAAGAAGGCAGTGATATGCGTGTAGACATCGCCTTGCAAGGCCCACGTGCAAGACAGATCCTACTAAAATTAGGATGCGATGATAAAACGCGTAGTTGTGTGCGCTATCTCAAGCGTACACGGATTT
>CAZXPK010000176.1:0-6422 GCA_964642565.1 uncultured Anaerolineaceae bacterium | reverse complement strand
ATCACTCGGTATACGAATGCTTTTATTGAAATAAATCATTGGAAAGCATTCTAATTATAGCACAAATGTTCTGTTCCACAAGGGGTTTATGGAAAACTCGGAATATTTTAAGATTTCTCATAAAAGACCAGTTTGCAATAAATATTCCGCGGTCAAAGACAGGACATGAAAGATTAGAAAAATCATAAATCCATAAATAAGGGCAGAAAAACGCAAAGAGGGCAATATTTTTAATCTTTAACAGACTGTTTGGAGGACTTGAGTATGCTAATATGATATAAGGGATGATTTTAATTGACATAGAAAGTATGACAATAGGCAAATTATCTGCATTCGTTAATGAACTTGTGGAGGGGAGGCCAGCTCAATGGAGATTTACCAGAAGCAACCACCCGGCTGCATGAGGCAGCCTTGAGTGGTATGAAATAGAGGGAGCAACAAAATGGCAAAATATGATCCCCTAAAAGAGTATCTTTTAAACTTACCCGAGACCCAAAACGAGATCACTCTTACCTTCGATCAAGTGGAGAGAATTATTGATGAAATATTGCCTGATTCAGCTTATGATAACCGCGCTTGGTGGGCTAATGAAAAGAACGGCGTCCACGTGAGCGCTCACGCATGGATGGATGCTGGATGGAAGGTGGATTCCGTTGACCAAAGAAAGCATTGGGTTCGATTCGTTCGCCAACAATCTTTACCACAGGATAAACCTAAAAGTCTACCCTCTGTCCAAAGTTTTCTACTTGAAGGAGTTCACAAAACAACTGTTTTTAGCGCAAATCGTCCCAATAAAACCCTTGTCATACACAAACCAGAATGCCGCGTGATTCCTTGGGGCAGACTAACTAAATGCGGTTGCGGAGATACGGGTGAGCTCGGCAACCAAAGATGGTTCTGCGAAACTCATATCACGCGCCAATCTGTGGATGAATTTATGCATGGTCGTTTTTGGGCAATACTCATGTGTGATATTTGTTTTAGATGAGAATCAGTTGACCGATAATTTTCGCCGGATGACTAGTTCTGCGCGCCACACTGAAAGATTAAACCAATCACACCAACTCACTTCATGTCTAAGTGCATGATACCCTCTTCATCGAGCATATAAGGTAGCTGGTTACTTATTTTTACATATATGGATAATATTATGATAAACGTATCTGAACTCAAAGCAGGCTCAAAAGCATTTCAAGACCATGAAGTGCGTGACGCAATGTATAAAACTGCTACATTTCTGGTAGAGTATTTTTGGGGCAATTCTAGAGAAATGGCGGATGGAATGGGGGTTCTTTTACTGACATGGAATCAAGCCTTTTATAGATATGGCTTGTTGGATTTTTCTGCCTTAAAGAGTTGCATAATCCACAACCAGCAAACATTAGACTTATTTCGAAATAGAAATATCTTGAGTTATACACCAATTGATAATATCGCTATTAATAATCTATATAAGCAATTTCTAGTCGCATTGCAAACAGCAAATAGCGAGGTGGCAGGAAGACAAAGCCCAGTGGCAGTATCAAAAGCTTTACACTTACTTGCGCCTGCTTTCTTCCCTTTGTGGGATGACAAGATTGCTAGGGCATACAACTGCCATTATAAATATATTCCATTTATGGCAAAAATGAAGGAGTTGGCTGAGATTCTTGCCCCAGAAGTAGATTTGCATTTCACAGGAAAGACGTTACTAAAATTAATTGATGAATACAACTATGCCAAGTTCACAAAAGCGTGGATATAACCTTTTGGGTACAGGTTCAAGAGTCAGTGGGATGCCGAAAACTGCTTGTTTATTTAGTCAACCATTTGCGTATTGGATTTCCTGAGACAATGCATATGTCAGGATACATATGTGTTTACCGTCATGTGATACCCGACAGAAATGCGTGGGATAAAACCCATCACGCGGCTTTATCTGATCCTTACCTCCTAAAGTTTCTTGACAATTACAAACAAAATAATTGTTTTTTTGACTGGGGAGATGACCCATCATTCTATGCCGCGCAAGAATTCACAGGTAACGTTTGCAATGCTAGCTGGGGTGTTTGCAGAAGAAATGTGCGACAACGCCTGAAACTAGGCGATTTAGTAATATTCTTTTGTGCAAAACCCAGAATCCTAGAATTCAAAGCATGGGATTACTATTATATTGGGTTTAGCACGGTCAGAGCTAAAATTGATAGAAATCAATTATGGACAGATGATAAGTTCTATTGCTATCGAAGGTTTTATAATGTTTTAGCTAAGGTCAGAAACGGTGAATTTATTCAAAGAGAAACCTTTCACCCCTATCACCCTGACTGGAAAGAACGATTGAAGGCGGCTTATATCCTGTTTGAACGCGACAAAGAACTGAGCCATTTCAATCTCTTAAATCCTTTATGCGTTGCTACATACGACGGTACAAGAATTCCCGAAAAATGGCTTCACTCAAATGCTGCTGTACAGCTTGAAAACAGTCTATTTGTGGAGAGAGGCATACAACGGCGGTTACGAAGCGCCCCAAAGGGTTATGGACATACGCACATTAATTTGACTAATCAAGGAAAGATTCTGAGACCAGGTAGAACGATGGAGCAACTTAGAAAGTCTTTACTAGATATTTCGGTAAGTCAGGTTACTACAAAATGAAAATACAACCCCCACCCTTTATAATTCCAGGAAGCATCTACAGTTTTTTAAATGCGTGTGATTTGGAATACCTCCAAGATTTTGTAAATTACTTCAACACCAAGGTTTTTAAAGATAGATACTACCCACAATTTGAATGGTTTAAAGAAGATTTATCAGGAATAGAGAGTATAACCAATCTGGGTTGTGGTTCGGGACGCGAAACATTCGCACTTATGTGGAAAATAAAGCCTACCGAAGCACTAGGCATTGACAATAATAGCGATAAGATAGATCGGGCTAAAGGTATAGCTCGGTTTCGTCAAAGGTTTTCATCAAGTATCATTCCTTCAGTGAAAAATCAGCAGGCTGCCAAACTACTTCAAGATTGGTATGATGGATTACCGATTGAGATTAGAGAAGGTGGCGTACCACAATTTATTCATGGAGATATATCAGTGCATATAAATCTGCCTGAAGATCACTTTACCCTAGTTTACTGCCGTTATACCCTCTGGACAATAATTGAAAGTAACAAGAATAATTTGAGTTCTGTGTGCCAAAACATATTTAGAATTTTAAAGTCAGGGATAGGGCGGGTTGTTATTATCGAGCCATCTACTAAAGGAAGCAATTCTTACGACTTCGTGAATTATTTCCGAGCAGCAGGATTAAAATTAGACAGACTCGTGGAAGATAAAAGTTGTCTAGGATGGTTAGAGCCCTTCAAGGAGGTAACTGACCCAATAGATCCAAAGGGTTACATATTTTCTAAATTGTAGACGTTTGATACTAAAGCGGTCTAATAGCTGGTTGAAGCTAATGGTGGTTTTAAGTAATATGGAATACCGCACGCGTAAGACCTCGCTCCCCTAAGAATATATGTAAGAGTGGCGTGGGCAAGTAAGGAGCAATCAAAGAAGATTGCACAAAGCCCACGCCTGGTAAAAAAAACAGGGATGGCTTTTTTGCTGTCCCTGATTGAATTGCTCTGGAGACGCCCCGGTGGGGCGTCTCTACGAAAAAACACCTCCCCCCTGGCGGCACGGGGCTTCCGGCATGTCGCTGGCCTCACCGGAAGCGCTAATTTATCGAGTAAATATTAAACCAGCCTCAAGTAAATTTCCCTTGAAGCTGGTTTCGTGTGCAATTCGTGTGTAACCAGTTGTAGTCTATTCAGTTTGTGCAATAAAAAACGACTTCAAAATGGTATTTTGAAACATTTTCATCGACTATACTGCAGCATAAATATTATCTTTGTCTTTTACCATCCATGCAGAGGCAAACACCCATCCGATCACAGCCAAGGAAAGCAACCAGCTCTCTGTATGATCCATTATTCCATAGGGGATTGCCAGGAGTATTGCTATCGGTACAAATGGCAGCAGGATGAACAATGCCACCAATTGTAGTGCCAAATCTTTTTTATCCAAAAGCTCTTTACTACGCTTCACCGACCACACCAATAACGCGAAACCCATCAGGTAAAGCATTACCGATGTGACGGATCCAACCTGCGTAACTGTTGGCGGTATGTGCATGTCACTAAGGGCATCCTCCCATCGTATCATCGCAAGCCCCAGTAATATCCCACCCAGTGCTAACCGGTAGAAGATTTTTCCGCCGATGTATGTACTTTCGTATCCAATCGTCCGAAGCTTCGCTGCAAGCTGTGGTCCTAGCACGATAGTCAGTACCATTGCCAGGAAGGGTAGGTAATTCCTGAATACTTCATGCAGGCTGGATCCTGGTTCAGAGAACAGCAGGTTCCCGCCCATGTAAACGCCCAAGAATGCGAATGGAAATCCACCAAACACTGGAACTGCCACGGCTAATCCGAGTGCAACCAAGAACCGTTTCGTACGGAGCATCATTACCGTAGCTGTAAACGCTAACAAGAACATCCAACCCAATGCCAATGATGTCTGCAGGGTTGGTACAGATTCCAGAAAATATAACCATATAATCGCCATTGGTGGAACCGCTGCCAGTAACCCACGCAATCGATTTCTGGATGCAACCTTATATAACAAGTATGCAAGTATCAATGGCATTACTAGTACCTGTACTTCAGATACCCAGGCATTGTTTGCAACTATAGTATGAGGGAGCGCACTCGCCACCCTACTCAGCAATATAATGGTCACAACGAACATATATACGATCCAACTGGCAGACCAACTTTTCCAGCCTCTGGAAATACTAAATATCAACACTCCAAGGAAGGATAAGGATAAACAGGTAATCACAAGGTAATTAAACACATTCTGATTTATCCCTTGGATCCCATAAATAATTTCTTCACCCACAAGAATGATCGCCATTAATAGATGCGGTAATCCTGCCATGAATGATGCACCCCATCCTTCACCTGGAGGATTTACCCCGCCGGTGCCTCCACCCCCCATGCTTGAAACCGCCACCTGTCTGCCTTGTCCTGCACTCATGGACCACATGTACACACCAGCCAGGCTGCCAGGCAGTTGTAATAACTCACGCAGGATAAAACCAGTCGACACCCCTTCTTCGCACGCCTGTAGCAATCCGGCATTGAAGATTTCTTCCATCTCCGATGTAAACCGAAAACGGAACTGCCGCGGGTAGAGCTTAAGTGCCAATGAAAACAACTTCATTATCCACATCATACCTGCTGCCCTCCAATTGTCTCAACCTTCTTACTCACAGCAAGCAATAAGTGTTTCATCCGGCTTACTTCTGCGTCGAAGACTTCCAACCCTGAATGCGTCAACCGGTATACCTTCTTCCCTCGCGCCCTGTCCTCCGGATCAATCTGCTCGATCAAACCCTGGTCAAGCAACCGGTACAGCGCGCCATATAATGTGCCGGTAGACAGTTTCACTTGCTCACTGCTCATCTCAGCTACATCTTTTAATATTGCATAGCCATGCTTATCTCCACCTCGTAAGGAGAGCAGGATGTAAAAGGTCGGTTCTTGCAGAGGTAGAAAATCATCCGCATCCGTCATATATCACCTTCCGACATGTCAATGGTTGATATATATTATACTCCTATTATCCCCAAAAAACAAGCGTCATATTATTATTAAGCCGATTTCAAAATTTCCCACTTTGTACACGACTACAGGCTGCCTTCCCACATTGACAAAATAAATAATCGTTGTGTTTTCTGCACCGAATGGTGCAGATTTGGTGTAGACGAGTACTACTTGGTGTAAACAGTGGATTTGTTGGATGAGCTAACCCACACATGTGGGAATTCACATACAATGGAATACCATATAAATGGGGTGGACACGGCGTTTGTTTCTTCGGATCAGATGTTTGTGAGTTCGACTACATTAGGATTGTACTTCAGGGGGGAGCATAGATAGGAACCTTCTATTTAGGAGGGTCACGTGTAACCAAAGAAAAATGCACAGCACTTCCCCTTTTATGAGAAATCTTAAAATATCGCTGGTTTTCCATAAACCCCTTGTGGATTAGAACATCTGTGCTATAATTAGAATGCAATTACTCACCCATACCTCATTTCCCTCTCCCTGAAAGGGAGAGGGTGGGGTGAGGGTGATTCCAGTATTCGTGTTATAGCGTGGGTTCTTTTTGCACTTTATTCGTGGATGGTCACTGGATTCCCTGATTTGAACGTGTTTGAGTATTTTTTTTCAATTCATCAAGAACTCTATGGCAATAATTCTGCCCCCTCCGCATACGAATTAGGAATTATTGGAGCTGAGGCGGTGAGTAATTACATTAGAATGCTTTCCAATGATTTGTTTCAATAAAAGCATTCGTATACCGGTTGGTCTTTACCGGTATAAGGTAATTACT
>CAZXPK010000175.1:0-6446 GCA_964642565.1 uncultured Anaerolineaceae bacterium | reverse complement strand
ACTATACGCAATGCCAGGATTTTTGAAAGTGAATATTAGTATAATTAACTCTTGGAGAATAAATGCCTTCCGCAGAAATCATCTCCATCGGTACTGAGCTATTACTGGGTGAAATTGTCGATACCAATGCGCTCTTTCTAGCGATTAGTTTACGTGATGCCGGGATTGACCTGTATCGAAAAACTACTGTGGGTGACAATGTTAAGCGGATTGCTCAAGCCATCCAGCAATCTTTGCAACGTTGTGATATTGTCATTACTACCGGCGGCTTAGGCCCTACCATTGATGACCCCACACGTGAAGCTGTAGCTCTTGCTATAGGGGTTAATCCCGAATTTCGCCCTGAACTTTGGGAACAGATAAAAGCCCGTTTTCAAAGGTTAGGGCGCCTACCGACCGAAAATAATCGACACCAAGCATATATCCCCGAAGGAGCAACTGCGATTGAAAACCCTGTTGGTACAGCCCCCATATTCATTTTGGAGTACCAGTCTCATGTGATCATTTCACTGCCAGGTGTTCCAAGTGAGATGAAATACCTTATGGAGCATGCAGTCATCCCGTTCCTACGTCAGCACTATGACCTGCACGGGATAATAAAATCGCGTGTGTTGCATACCGTGGGAGTAGGAGAATCTCAAATTGATGACCTGATCGGTGATTTGGAAGCACTAAGCAATCCCACCGTCGGACTTGCAGCTCACTCCGGTAAGGTGGATGTGCGAATCACAGTAAAAGCTGAATCTGAAGATACCTCTGAAAAACTGATAAGACCTATAGAAAACACCTTACGCGAGCGACTTGGAGATTGTATTTATGGAGTTGACCAGGAGACGTTGGAAGAGATAGCCTTGAGATCGATAGCCAGCAATAATTGGAGCCTCACCGTTATCGAAGCCGGCTTGGGAGGTAATTTAATCCGCAAGCTCGCAGCAGCTAAGGGTCCTTTTCTGGGTGGACAAATGTTGACCGAGCCGCCTTCAGCTCCTGAGTTATTACAGCTCACTGATGCTTACCGTCAATCTCAACACGCGGATGTTGGATTGGGAGTAGCTATTCATCCCTCTGTTAGTACTTTCGATGTCCTCTTGGCGCTGATTACTCCACGAGATAAGCAAGAATACAAACGTCTGTATGGAGGCCCACCCGAATACGCACCAATATGGGCATTCAACCAAAGTTTAGACATAATTCGTGGGATACCTCATGACATATAATGCTGACATTATTCTAAAAAACGCCATCCTACTGACCATGGATGCGAACCTATCCATATATGAACCCGGTGCCATAGCTATCCAGAGTGACCATATCCTCGCGGTTGGCAATGATGCTGAAATTTGCGAACAATATACATCTGGGTTAACTCTGGATTGCCAGGGGAAAGTCCTCATGCCAGGATTGATCAATGCCCACACTCATGCAGCTATGGCGTTGCTACGAGGACTGGCAGACGATTTGCGCCTGGACGTCTGGCTGATGGGTTATATGATGCCGGTCGAACGACAATTTGTATCATCAGATTTTGTTCGCTTGGGCACCAAGCTTGCCTGCGCAGAAATGATCCGTTCAGGTGTGACGTGTTTTGCCGACATGTATTATTTTGAAGAGGCTGCTGCTCAAGCAACTGCAGAGGCAGGCTTACGTGCCGTTTGTGCTCAGACGGTTCTTAAGTTTCCCGGCCCAGACGCCCGTGACTACGAAGAAGCTTTGGAAAATACCCGTATCTTTCTGGAAAAGTGGCAAGGGCATCCACTGATCCAGCCAGCGGTGGGTCCTCACTCGCCATACACTTGTACTCAGGATATTTTACGTTTAGCATCATCTTTGGCGAATGAATTTGACGTGCCGTTATTGATCCACTTAGCGGAAACACGCCAGGAAGTTGAGACCAGTCGCAAAGAGCACGGAATGCCAGTGATACCCTATGTAAAAAAGCAGGATGTTTTCGATTCAAAAGTCTTGGCTGCACATTGTGTCCATGTTGATGAAGGAGAGATAAAAACACTATTGCATCACAAGGCTGGAGTAGCGCATAATCCTTCCTCGAATCTCAAATTAGCCTCGGGGTTTGCCCCGGTCAGTAAAATGCTCGAGGTAGGACTCAATGTAGGGATTGGAACCGATGGACCAGCTTCAAATAATGACCTCGATATGTTCGAGGAGATCCGATTGGCTGCATTTCTCTCCAAGGGGACCAGTGGTGATCCAACCATCCTGCCCGCACCCATGGCATTGACCATGGCCACTCGCATGGGTGCTGAAGCCATTCAGCTTGGGGCAATTACCGGCTCACTCGAAGCAGGAAAACGGGCAGACCTGATCCTGGTGGATAATTTTCGGGTACACAATTCACCCCGATTTAAGCGGGAGCCGGAGGCTATTTACTCTCAATTGGTATATTCGACCCATGCATCTGATGTATCAGATGTCATGGTTAATGGCGCTTGGCTGATGCGTGATCACCAGCTACTAACGCTCAATGAAACCGATCTGCTCGCCGAGGCGACTGAATACGCACAACGCATCGATACGTTCCTGCTTGAACGTGAGCACTCTGTTCTCTCCAAATTGATCGCCATCGGTGGGGCATCTGAAGAAGAAAGCTACGAGGTTCAAGTGAAAGTCGTGTTGACCGATCCAGAAGTGGTGGCTTCAGCTGTGAAACAACCTGGAATCGAGGTCCTGCATCACCGCCACTACCACGAGTATGATACCTATTTTTCATTTACAGACACGTCTCAAGGCTATTTGCGCTACCGTGAAGATGAGGCGATTGGTCCAAATGATCAAATCAGTAGTGTTCGTTATCGTCTCACCCTGCTTGGACCAACGCGCGAAGGTAACTTCCCGACTGACGTATTATTGTCACGAAGCCGTTTTATAGCTCCTGCCAACCAAAGCCTGCGGTTTTATCGGGAATATTTTAAGCCGACGCAGGAGACTGTGATTGAGAAACATCGCTTACGATGGCGAATTCTTTATCACGGACTGGAATTCTTTATCAATCTGGACCGTATGGATAACCCAGCATTGGGTCATTTTCTGGAGGTAAAAAGCCGCACCTGGAGCAGGAGAGATGCGGAGCATAAGGCATTGGTGACTCGTGAGTTAATTCATTCATTAGGAATCACTAACGAAGTACCAATTGCCCAAGACTATATCGAGATTGTAAAGTCACCTGCCTCAAAGTGAATGATTGAATTAATTTCACCTTCTTCTCTTGAGCTCGAGAAAGAGGAAGATCCCAGGTTTCAAATGGATCGGGTGCTGACGATCATTAGCGCCCACTTCATACATGATACTTATTCAGCTTTTCTTGCCCCCTTGCTTCCCAACCTGATTGAAAAACTATCCCTTACCTATACTCAGGCAGGATCTCTTTCAGCCATTACCCAGTTACCATCCCTGTTAAATCCGATCATTGGCTACCTGGATGATAAGGTCAACTTACGCATCTTTGTCATTCTAGCTCCGGTTATCTCTGCGACGACGATGAGTTGTCTCGGCTTCGCACCCAATTATCTCACCCTTGTGATCCTGCTCTTTATCACTGGTATGAGCATCGCGGCCTTCCACGCACCCTCTCCAGCAATGATTGCCCGAGCTTCCGGTGGTCATGTCGGAAGAGGAATGAGTCTGTATATGGCTGCAGGTGAGCTTGGGCGAACCGTTGGTCCATTGCTTGCCTCATGGGGATTACTCACCTTCACCTTAGGCAGGCTGTTCCCCATAGCCATTCCCGGTTGGTTTGCTTCTTTAGCTATTTTTATACGCTTTAAAGGTATCCCAGTGCATGTCGAGAAGCAGACAGGGTTTCGTGAAGTTTTACCAACTGCCCGAAGGCTGTTCTTACCGTTAATTGGGATAATCTTCTTTCGTAGTTTCTTGATTACAGGTTTAGGTGTTTATCTTCCCACTCTGCTCGAAGGCGAAGGTGCCAGTATTTGGAAAGCAGGCACGACCCTGGCAATATATCAATTTGCAGGTGTAGTTGGTGCCATCTTAGGTGGGACTATCAGTGACCGATTGGGACGGAAGCCGGTATTATTCACTGTTTCTCTTCTCGCACCAATTATGGTCTTAGGATTTTTAATCACCAGTGGATGGCTGACCATCCCTGTTTTGATCCTTGCAGGTCTCTTTGGGCTATCTTCCCAACCAATTATGTTGGCAATTGTCCAGGATCATCTTCCCACCCACCGATCAATTGGAAATGGTTTTTTTATGGCCATTAATTTCATCTGCTTATCTACGGCTGCAATTGGAATAGGGATGCTTGGGGATCGTGTGGGTTTGCGTCAAGCCTTCCTGTGGACAGTAATCTCTGGTTTATTTGTATCCCCTCTTATATTTTTGATACCTCGAGCACCCAAGCGTATCTCAACAACCCAGCTCTCGAACACGGAGTAAATAATACATAACCAATGAATGAACCCATAGAATTCGCTGTCAACCTTGCATTGCAGACAGGGAATCTTCTACGAAGATTCTATAACCCTGCTGGTTTTCAAGCCTCATCGAAACCCGATCGGACAGTCGTGACCGAGGCAGACCTGGCAGCAGACAAGTTGATCACTAATGCGATCCATGAGCATTACCCAGCAGATGAGATAATCAGTGAGGAATCATCTCACCACCTGGCCAATATCCAATCTCCGATCTGGATCATAGACCCATTGGACGGTACAACTAATTTTAGCTTAGGCCTAACGATATGGGGCGTTTCTATCGGGCGGCTCTTGGATGGCTATCCACAGCTTGGGGTATTGTACTTCCCTATGATCAATGAGCTTTATACTGCCACACGAGGTTCTGGTGCATTATTAAATAATAAACCAATAGCTGTCCGAGCACCTGATCCGACACAACCCATGTCGTTTTTCGCATGTTGCTCCCGCAGTTTCCGTTATTACAATATCAGTATCCCCTATAAACCGCGAATTTTGGGTTCTTGTGCTTATACATATTGCATGGTAGCGCGAGGTTCAGCTTTATTGGGATTTGATGCTGCTCCAAAAATCTGGGATTTGGCAGCTGCCTGGCTTTTGGTTGAGCAAGCGGGAGGCAAAATTACAGCATTTGAAGGATCTTCACCGTTTCCAATTTCCCCTAAGGATGATTATGGTGCGACGAATTACCCGACCTTGGCCGCTGCAACGCCTGATGTTTTCACTCTTGGTCAAAATAATATCCAAAGAAAATCAAAATTTGCCTTTGTGGTTCAGGGTTAAGCCTGTTGGGTGAGGATTACGATAATTAAGTTAGAATAAATCTACTTGTAACCATTCGATAACCTGAAAATCTAAGTAAATACAAAATTTTTATCAGAATAGGATGGAAAATCAACATGGAATATCGTTATTTGGGTAGATCAGGTCTACAGGTATCTGCACTCTCGTTTGGTGCATGGGTGACCATGGGTGGACAGATAGGTGAAGATACTTCTTATGAATGTATGAAGGTAGCCTACGATGCGGGAGTGAATTTCTTTGACAATGCTGAATCCTACGCGCATGGGAATGCCGAGATCGTCATGGGAACTGTAATCAAAAAAGACGGCTGGAAACGGTCTGATCTTGTAATCTCCACTAAGCTCTTTTGGGGTGGTAGTCAGCCGAATCAAACCGGTCTATCACGAAAACACATCATCGAAGGTGCCAAGGCCTCCCTTGATAGGCTTCAAATGGATTATGTTGATTTGATCTTTTGCCACCGACCTGATATCTATACACCCATCGATGAAACAGTCCGTGCCATGAATTTCTTGATCGATCAGGGGATGGCTTTTTATTGGGGAACCAGTCAATGGAGTGCAGATCAGATCATGGAAGCGTATTCAATCGCCAGGCAGTATAATCTCATCCCACCTACCATGGAACAGCCTCAATACAATATGTTCACCCGAGAAAAAGTCGAACACGAATATCTTCGTCTGTATAAGGAAATTGGTCTAGGGATAACGATATGGAGCCCTCTCGCCAGTGGATTGTTGACTGGTAAGTATAATGATGGCATCCCGCAGGGAACCCGAGTGACTCTTGAAGGCTATGAATGGCTGCGTGAAGGCTTTGAGGGTGAAAGGGCAAAACAAAGGATCGGTAAAGTCAAAAGTTTAGTTCCAATTGCTGAAAATCTTGGAATGACGATGGCTCAAATGGCAATTGCCTGGTGTTTAAAAAATCCGAATGTCAGTACAGTCATTACTGGCGCATCAAAGCCGCAGCAAGTCTCCGACAATATGAAAGCAATAGACTTAATGGAAAAACTGACACCAGATATAATGGAACAGATTGAATCAATCCTGGGTAATAAACCTGAACCGGAGTCAGATTATCGTTAATATCGGTTAAACTAATAGCTAACCTTCATTTCATTTGACTTAGCTTTATTGATTCCACTGCAAAAACGAGTGGATTGATTCTATCCAGATTGCACCCTCCTCA
>CAZXPK010000174.1:0-6620 GCA_964642565.1 uncultured Anaerolineaceae bacterium | reverse complement strand
CCTGGGGCAAGGCTGAGCCAGAATAAAGCTGTCATGATAATCGCCGAGGTAAGGCACCAGGCACAGGTAGCGCCGATGACGAATGGCTCGAGGAATGTCAAGTAGATAGAGAACAGCAAGCCAAAGGAAGTCATCACCAACATAGCCAGAGATGCATAAGCTGCCAGGCGCTTGTCAGCTATGCGCCTAATGATCCAGACCAGCAAGATCATAGTATAGCCTACAACTCCTATGACCCCAATCGGTAAAACACCAAACAGACGGGCATATTCGCTCTGCTGCACAGTATTGCAATCGCCCACCGGTCCGCAAAAAGCTTCCACCCTTGTGGTTTCCACATATGCCAGGTATCCTGCGACTGCCAGACCAGCGATGCAAAGCACCGATATTAGCCAATTCCAGGAATGCGTCTTTGCTGTATTGGATGAGCCCCGGAAGAAGATGATCCCATAAACCAAAGTTATTATCATGCCAGCCAACACTATCACTGCAAGGCCATTGCCCGGTGGATCCAGTTCCAAGCGTTCCCAAATAGTGAGGGTAATATCATCCGTTAATAGCAATCCAACGGAAGTCGGTGTAGGGGTAAGGATGGTGGGTGTTGGGGTTACAGAATCCAATGTTAGGGCAGCCTGGATGGTAACCTGGAGGGTTGGAGCCTGGGTGGTTGATTGCGGTGAGGGAGTCTGGGTGCTTTGCGCAATCGTTAATGCCTCTGCCAAACCAGGGATGGTTGGCCAATCCAACCCACCCTGAGCCAGATATTGATCGATAAGACCAGGGAATTTCTCTGGAATATCCACTTCGCCTACCAGAAAGGTATCTCCTACCACTAAAAACGGCACACCGCCGGTCTCCAGGTTGAAATACTGCAAAACAATCCGAAACAATTCCTGACCTCCGGGTTCGGAGACATTAACCCCCACAATGTATAGCTGCTCACCATATTGTTCGAACAATGGTGGCAACCCTTCAGTGATCACCTTGTAGCAGTGTCCGCAGCTTGGTGAATAAAACAGCACCGCGTGCACTACAGGCTTTGAAGGCTCTTGCGTGGCTGTCACCGGAGTACCTACAAACCAAAAAGTAAATAATAATACAAGGAACAACAATTTACGCATAATACTGAATAATGGGTATCCATTCATATGATATAAACAATCCCGGCAATGATCAACCCACCAATGATTGAAAAGGCTGTCCCTTTTAGAAAACCAAGGAAATGGAAGCGGTAATCCTTATATTCTGCCATTCCCTCACTGCCAGGGATGATGATAAACCGGGGCGTAAGGGTACAGAATACCAGCCAATCTAAAATCAGCCAATCTACGATATTGAAAACCCACAATACCCCTGCAGCGTTCAACCAGAACGCCCAATATTGTGCCTCGCCATATGTCTTCAAAGAAAGCGTGGATAAAAATGGCCCAAGCAGAAGCATCAACATCAAAGGCACTCCAAAGACGTATGTAAGTTGTCTCTCAGTCCTGGTTTTCGGGGGCACCATCTCCTGGATTTTGGCAGGATAATCATGTAAGAAAATGCGTGGATTTATCAATAGAGCAAATAACATCCATAAGGATACGAACAATGAAAGAACGGCACCATCCACTAGAATTTTAGTCAAATTCGACATCCTTATTCCTTACTCCGCTAGGCATACCAGCCAATCTTGACATTCTTGCGCATATCAAATTCCGGCACGTAAGGTTTGATGTCCAGCAGAGGCGTGCCGTCCAACACATCTACTCCCTCAATGTCAAGGATATTTTCGCGGCGAGCTAGTAACCGAACGATCGACAGGCCAATGGGATTTGGGCGACAGGGGTAGCGCGTGGCAAATAGGCCATGCAACTGGTCATCAAGGAATGGCTTGACCCGCAGGGTGTTACAATCCGACTGGTGGAAAACATACAGTAAAATGATGTGCGAAAATCCTTCCAAATCTTGTAGACCTTCGGCGAATTCGGAGTAAACCTCTACCTGGCCACTTCCTTGCGAGCGTGTGGGCTGGATGGGAGTTTGGGCTTTGTCGGTGAACGGCGAGTAAAGGACGCCAATGGGTTTCATGATAAATTCCATGCATCTCTCCTAAAGGTTAATAAGCGCACGCCTTCCACTTGCTGGAAGGTTGCTCCCTGCCCAACGGTGCGAAGAACGGCGGCTTCATCCATTACCTTCGAACCGGAGAGGATACTTACTCCGTGATTGAACAGCACTGGCGAGAGTGGAGTGCTTGGACCCAGCAGCATCACTAACGCCTCGGGACGGCATAAAGCCAGTAACCCTTCCAATGTTTGGTTGATCAACGTGCTGCTGGTAATTGCAACCACATCCGCCTGTGGGATCAGGTCGGCAGCAGCCTCGGCAGGGTAATCGCCTTCCACCGGGTGCTGTTCGATCACCCACAACTGCCCGACAACTGGGCGTAACTTGGGGATGAATGGGAAATGACCAATGAGCGCTACATTTTTGCCACAACCGTGCTCGATCAGTACATCCACAGCGTTTATTTCAACTGCATGGCTTTCATCCACGTCCAACAATGAATTGATTGCCGCCACACCAATGCTTGCTTCCAGCAGGTTATCCGAATGGGCATAGTCAGCCAGCTGGCAAGCGGTTTTGGTATGCAGGTGACCAACATCTCTCACCTGGGAATGCCCATGAGTGTGATCGTCCATCAGGCTAGCTGACATCCCGCAATGACGGCTGCAAACGACTGTCCAATGCACCCCGACTAGAATCGAGCGGATAGGAGCTTCAATATTCAAGTTAGCCAGCAAATCATCCAATAGATTCATGGTTAAATAATAATCAAACTTCAAATATTCCAGATAGCAGGAACACAAAGATCGAACCCAAGATAATGCCGATCGCCGTGTAATGTTGATGTCCATACTCACGAGCCATTGGGATGAGCTCATCCAATGTAATGAACATCATCACTCCACCGGCGAACGCCAAAGCTGCGGGGATCAATCCTTCAAATGTATTCAAAAACAGAACAGCTAATACTGCACCAATCGGTTCAACCAAACCCGATAAAAAAGCTACTCTGAAAGAATCCCATTTGCATACCCCGCTCTTGCACAAGGGCAGAGCGGTAGCGATACCTTCAGGGATGTTGTGTAGCAAGATTGCCATGGCAATAAATACACCAAACTTGGGCGTATGCATGTAGCTTGCCCCTACCGCAATCCCTTCTGGCAGGTTGTGGATGGTGATACCAAGTGTAAGCAAGACACCTGACAGATATAGAGGGCGATCGGTAATCAGGTTATGACTGTGAAACCGTACATGCTGGTGTCTACCACGACTGGAGGGGGCGTTGGCTTCTTGAGTGACGGTTGATACGTTATTGGACGCCTCCCGCTCCCCAAAACGGATATGGGGAAGCGTGATATCCATGATCAGCATGAAAAAAGCTCCTGCAGCAAAACCGATCGTAGCCGTCAGATAGCCCTTGAGCCGCCAGGCTTCATTCACCAGTGACAAGAAGGAAAGGGAGATCATCACACCAGCGGTTATTCCCATGAGAAAGCCGAACAACCGCTTGCCTGGCTTGCGAATGACCGCCAGTAGACCGCCCAGACCAGTTCCTAGCCCTGCCACTAAACTAAGCAGAAATGCATTTAGAATTTCGTTAATAATGAGCCTCCGTTAGTCCTGATTCTCCTATCCATCGGTAACCTCTTCTCAAGTACAGTGTGTCACATCCGGTTCCAGATTGTGTTGGACTACCCGAGCAGCATCAGCCGGGATGTTGCGGATCGTCATAATCTTTGGTTTAATTATCAAGTCACCTATTTTCGAAAAGTAGCACCATGGGCGATTTACTGTGAACAAGGTCGTCTGACTTGACGGTTTGATGAGGATGATCATTTTGAGATGCTAGCCTCCAACCGGATCACGCTCCCAACCCCTACCTGGATAAAATCCTTTCCAAATTCAGCCGCGAACCTGGTAATGGCGTACTCGCCAGTACAATGACACGGGGCTACCTGCATAATTACTAAACGACGAAAATTATTCAAGATGGCGTCGATCTCAGCTTTACTTTTATCGCCCAGGTGAAAGCCGCCCAATACCAGGTTCACCGGCTCAGCGAACAGGTTCTGAACCTGTTCTAAGATCGCAACGATGCCCGGGTGGGCGCAACCTGTGATGACCACCAATCCTTGTTCAGTCTGGATAACCAGAGCTTGCTCGGGAATCATTCCTCCCACTTCTCCTGTGGTCCATAATCCTTCAGCGAAGGATTGGCCTGGCAAAACCTCGCTTACCTGTGTGAACTGCTCAATTTGGCGTTTGAAAGAAACCGGGAAGGAAGGGAGCAGGTAGACCACCGGCTTCACACCAGAATCCAATATTGCGGTCAAGCCCCCTGTATGATCCTCATGGGCATGGCTTAGCACAACGCTATCGATTTGGGATGGGTCAATGCCCAAGATGCGCATATTTTCCATCAATATTTGCCCATCACTCCCCGTGTCGAACAGCAGGATGTAGTCACGATATTGAATTAGAGCGGAGAAGCCCCAGGTAGGTTTCAGCCTAGGATCATATGGGTTGTTATCGTAGACAATGGTGATGGTTAAGGATTGTGTTACCGATATGGGGAATTCGTTTTCTTCTTCAGGAGTGTTCGTAGCCCTGATTTGGGATGTGGTAAGTGTAGGAGTGAAAACTTCCTCTGTAACGGGAATTAAAGTAACAGCGATAGTTGCAAGAGGATTGGTCTCCGCTTGGATGGTTCCCTCTGGTGAAATAATCTGCTCAGTGCTCGCTGGGTAACAGGCACCTAGGGATAAAAGCGTAATGACGAATAGAAAAACACGAATCGATCTCATTTTGATTCCCATGCTGGGTAGTAAGCCGCTGATGCGCTCCAAAAACGGATGCCTAAACGCTCCACAACCTGCGCCTTACCACTTTTTTCTAACTTCGTCAGCGTCGCAGTTACTTCACTTGGCGAAAAGTGTTTCAGCGTTTCGATCAACTCATCCTCGCGCATAGGGTGGAGGGTGATAATGCCGATCACCACAGGCACCATCGTTACACCAAAACTTGGCGCTAAAACGGGAGACCCGTCGCAGCAAATGAAGTAAGCTCTCATCTTTACCAATTGATAATTTCCAGCTGGCACTGTTGACCGTCAGCTTAATATCGATATTATTGGTGTCCTTATTTCCTATAGTTCCGATTTCAAGTTCGCTGTCTTCCTGTGATAAGCGCTCGATAGACGTGGAACCATAGATACTGCCAGCTGGCCATCTTGCTGGAACAGCATCTCCATCTTGTCAACGTCAATTGCTAGCAAGGTGCCCTCCGTCAGACCTCGTGCTGTGGACCCGTATGTATGAGGTGGTATGAGCGCTAAAGTGCCCAGGGTTTCATCAGCCCCAAGCCACTCCATACGCGCCATCGAATCACCCCCAACAGTGAATAACACCTCTAGGTCGGCTTCCATTGACACAAATATGGTATGTCCTGGCTCTCTTTCTTTGAACAATATCTGGCCGGGATAAATGGTTATCTTCCTGCATAACCTGGCAACTTTTTCCAACTGGCTCTCGCTCAGATTATTGAACAGCGATAGCCCCTTCAACAAGTTTACGTTTACTGTCATAGAGAACCTCCTAAGCGCGGTCTCAAGTTCCTCGAGGCGAGTGCCTGCGACACCCTGGGGCGACAACCAAGCTTTGAATCTCGTCAGGATAATGAGCCGAGGCAGCGCTCCAGAAACGACAACCACATCGCTCGATCACCTGAGCATGTCCACTACTTTTCAGTTCCTTCAAGGCCGCATCAACCTCGCCTGGCGACCAGCGTTCCAGGGTCTGCATCAATTCATCCTCGCGCATTGGGTGGCGGATGATGATCCCGACTATAGCATCGACTAACGATTCAGTCCCGCTGAGGTCGAAAAACCCACTGGAGGGGTGGATAACACGGGCGATATCACCGAGAATGGCGCGGGCGCGTAATAACCCTTCCTCATCTGGGGACTTCACCCAGGTCTCCACCGGGGGACGGTCTGGTTGGAGGATATGCACTTCGTCTGGTTGGATACTCCTCAGCAAAGTGGCAATTTCGTGGAGTGCAGCCTCGGTATCATTTAAACCCCGCACCAACATGACCTCGACCCATAACTTACCGTGATATTCTTTCCGGAAAGCTACCAGTCCATCAACGAGACGTTTAAAACTGAGCTCCGGAGGGGGGCGATTGATTTTACGATAGAGTTTGATGTTCCCGGCGTCAAGGGATGGTAGCACTGCATCGGCTGAGGATAATTCGCAGCGTACTTCTGGGAGGTAGAGCAAGGACCCATTGGTGATAACTGCCACTGGGATATCGGTTAGTGATTTAACCTGCTGCAACAACCAGCCAATGCCGGTATGCAGGGTAGTTTCTCCTGAACCAATGAATGTCACCCAGTCTATTTCACCCGGCTTGTGAGATGCCAGCACCTGTTCCGTTTCAGCGAGAATATCTTCACGACGAAAGAATTCGCCTCGTACATTCTTCAGTGGTATCGTGCGTCCTAATTGGCAATAAATCTAGCCACCCTACACTTTTAATATGTAAGGGTTGATCGGCACGATAAATGTACT
>CAZXPK010000173.1:0-6624 GCA_964642565.1 uncultured Anaerolineaceae bacterium | reverse complement strand
TACCATATCCACAGTTCACTTTTCAAGTTTGGATGGTTCACTTTTCAAGTTGCGCTGACATGGTAGAAAATGGTCGTTGACTCATATGAGATTTGTAGTACAATTATGTTGCGTCTGGGATGAGTCGCCAAGCGTCTCATCGTGAGGCTTTCAGCCTTAACCCCAGTCGCTTTTTTTTAACAAGGAATGAAGGTTATTATGTATCTATGTTATATAGATGAATCTGGAACATCGGATATTCCTGGAAATACCTCGCATTTTATCCTCGCAGGGCTGTCTGTACCAATATGGCATTGGAAGGACTGTGATAGAGAGGTTGAATCGATTAAGAAAAAATATGCGTTAGAAGATTTGGAAATACACATTGCCTGGATCCTTCGTCCATATCTAGAACAAAACCGGATCGCCAATTTTGATTCGATGAATTATCAGCAACGCAGAACGCAAGTAGAACAATACCGAAAACAAGAGTTGCTGAGGCTCCAAAGGGTGAGAAACCCTAAACTATATCGACAAACAAAAATTAATTACCGTAAAACTGATAATTATATCCACTTGACGTATGTTGAAAGACAAAAATTGATCTATGAAATAGCTCAAAGAATATCAGGATGGGGTTTTGCGAGATTATTTGCCGAATGCGTGGATAAGATCTATTTTAACCCCTATAAAAGTGCCAGAAGCATCGATGAGCAGTGTTTTGAGCAAGTAGTATCAAGGTTCGAACAATATTTACAGCAAATAGAAAAAAGCACCACAAATTCATGCTTTGGGTTGATCATCCACGATAACAACCAGACTATCGCGAAAAAACATACGCAGCTAATGAAATCATTTCATCAAAAGGGAACATTATGGACCAAAATCGTAAATATCATCGAAACCCCACTTTTTGTAGATAGTCAATTGACTAGTATGGTTCAAATAGCAGATATCTGCGCGTACGCATTGCGTAGATATCTTGAAAATGACGATCAAACACTTTTTGACTTAATATTTCAACGAGCGGATCGTAAAGATGAGATCGTTGTAGGTATAAGGCATTTTACAAAACCTCAATGTGCATGCAAAATTTGTCTTGCTCATAGAAAGGTTAGCTAATAGAAAAAGCTTCCGTACATATGTAATTAACTAGCACCATAAATAAAATATTTTTTTGAGGAATCAATGAAACAATTGAAGGGGAATTAATTTAATCCCATACTAAAATTAATATAAATTCTAAGCTGATAGATACGAACAACAATATCCCTTGTCTATCAAATAAGTCCAACATTACTACGCCAATGTTAACAAGATGATACGGTACTGTGCCCCAAAAACGGGGCGCGCAACGAGAGCATGCTGCTCAAATTGTTCCAGGAACTGCTTGAGCAGAATGCCCACAGAAATTAGCCCATAAACAACTATAGATTTATGGTTATGTTTTGGATCAGCTACAGCTATTTTTATGACAAATAAAATTTGACATTCTCCGGTGGATTTGCTAGGATATTAGCATACTCAACAAGTCGTACCCAATAATTCAAACCCAACGAGCCATGCCCAATTAATTGATTTAATGGGGAGAGGTTGTGATGTCGAAAAGCACATTGTCTACTGGGAGACAATCGTATGATTTAACATCTAACCGAGTGCTAAAGTTTTGGCTCGAACTAGAGTTATTCTTGACCTTGATCGCTTTTATCCAACTTTTATTTTTACCAGAAACCGCGGGGGGATTATTAATGGTTATTTGCTGTGCCGTAATTCTTACTTTAGGGGTTGGCTTATTTCAATTTATCCGGTATGGTTCACTTCCGGAAGTTAAGAATAAACGCACATATCTATCGGAAAAGACAAAGCTTAAAAATAAAGTTACGAAAACGAAAATGGAGCTTGGGAAGGTTGAACAAGCACTTGCAACCAACCAAACCAAAGAAAATCAAGAAATCGAAAGATCCCTTCAGAAAATACATGAAGAATATTTCGAGAATGGTCTCAGAGCAGCAAAAATAGAAAGCGGGAATATTCCAGGGGTTGGACCCAAACTCAAAGAAAAACTAAAATATAACAGGATCGTCAGTGCCGCTGACATAGGTACTCATATCGGGAACCTGGAAGGATTTGGGAGTGCCAAGGCCCAGGCATTAATGAGATGGAAGCAATATATCCTGGCCCAATTGGGGACAACCAAACCTCAACAAATCCCTGACACGCAATTAATTGAAATCCAACAAAAATACAACCGACAAAGAGATAACCTGGTAAAAACCAGAGAGTCCCACCAGGTGCAGCAAACAGAACTCGACCTGGAATTGGGAACGATAAATAGAAATCTAAGCCACTACAAAGATATCAACTTTATAAGTTATCTAGGTACTAACCTACTGGATGGGACTAAAAATAACATCTTACAAAAGGGTAGAAACGCAATATTATTGAGTATTACTGGATTGGGTGTACTCATTTATGGCACTTTAGGCATGGTTTCTTGCGGATCGCTTATTGTTTCATCCATGCCAACAGCAACGCTCACATACACCCCCACATTGACTTTCACAATAACGTCGCCTTCCACTATTACCCATACCCCAACTCAAGAACCGACCTCAGCGGTTACAGGAACTCCGACAGCAACCATAACCCCTACCATAACATCAACCCCTTCAGAAACGCCAACACCAACCGAAGACTTGTCGTTTTATAATGTGGCTGCCTGCATCCCTAAAAACACCTCTTATCAGAAAGGAATTGTTACTAAAACGATTGATGGCGATACCATTGACGTGCGTTTAGAGGATGGAAATACATACAGCGTTAGATATATTGGAATTGATTCTCCTGAAAGTGGCAACCCTTTGTTCGCGGAGGCAAGAAAAGCTAATTCCGACATGGTTTTTCAGAAGGAAGTCATACTTATCAAGGATGTTTCAGAGACTGACCAGTATGAGCGCCTTTTACGATATGTAGTTGTCGGAGATATTTTTGTTAATTATGAATTAGTTAGAACTGGTTTTGCGTCAGCATTAACATATCCGCCAGATGTAGCATGTTCGACCACTTTTTCTGATGCAGAGCAATATGCAAAAAACAATCTTTTAGGTTTATGGTTACCAATACCTCCATCACGTCTTGCAACCCCTGTAATTAATCCAACATGTAACTGTTCAGGTAATCTATACAATTGCCCAAATTTTAGCACTCATGCAGAAGCACAAGCATGCTATGAATATTGTATATCGTTAGGCGCGGGAGATATTCACCGGCTAGATGGAGATTCAGATGGTAGTGCCTGCGAAAGCTTGCCATAAGGGATAGATTGTTATATAGTGAAGTCGTCCATGCATGAATATACATCTTTCTCAATTCTTTTGTTCGTTCCGGGGAGAATACATAACCATTATTTACAGAACCTGCATGGAGTTTGTATAGTATTTATCCACCATATCAGAAATATCTAAGGAGAATGAGAATGGGATATGCTGAACAGAACTTGATGGCAGGGGAGGAGATTGTTTATAAAGCAAGACTACACTGGGCTTTGTTTCTTAGCCCGATTGGACCACTGATACTCGCGTTCATAATTCTCTTATTGGGGTCTGCCGAGAATAGTGATTCAGGCACTGTCCTCCAATGTTTAGCTGGGATATTCTTTCTAAGTGCAATTATCAATGGTCTTGGCGCACTCATTACATTCTTTACTACTGAGTTTGCGCTGACAAATAAACGCGTGATCGCCAAAACTGGACTGATCCGTCGTCGATCGGTGGAATTACTCCTTTCAAAAATCGAAAGCATTGGAGTAAATCAGCCGATTTTAGGCCGTATTTTGGACTATGGCACGATCACTGTTACCGGAACAGGTGGCACGAAAGAACCTTTTCGAAATATCGCTACCCCGATGGAACTACGTAAACGCGTCAACGCCCAAATTGTAGGTGGATGATAAAAGAGGTTATGTACTATACCAAAAGGTAGAAGTATTGTACTAACCAAGTCACTGCTCCTCATCTACTTTATAAAAAAGTTGTCTCGAGGAAGGTAATCTATCTATAGGTCGATCTGAGGGCAGGTTCTACACGTCTTTTCCCGAAATTCTTATCGCCCGAAACCCAAGCAATTTAGTTTGCATTCTGATTCGCATAAGAGAGTATTATGAATGACCCGCACAAGGGCTACAAAATCGTTCCATACCCCTCGGTACGCAAAGTGATCGCCGATGCTGGGCAGGTGTGGCGCGCGAGGCGTGGGAGCACTGGATGGGATCGTATTCGGTGAGGGAGATGGAAGAGGAAGCGGTGCAGGATCGAGGAAATAGCGCATGGGTGCAATAACCCTCGAGGGTTGAAGTTATTAGTTATAATTGTAAGGCGGACATGTCCATAGCGTGGTAAAGGAGCAGGGAAATGAATAATAATGGACGACGACACGGTCTTATCTTTCTCGGTTTATGTGTGTTGCTCAGCATCCTGCTGGCTGCATGCGGCGGTTCCACCAGCACACTAACCACTTCACCATTATCAAACCCAACCCCCATGCCCCAGGCAGCCGCCATACCCATCGCACCCCAGCCGGAGAGGATCGCATTCTCCGCCTGGCTGGATGACCCAGCCACCACGAGCTTCGAAATCTATAGCATGAACACGGATGGAACAGGATTGGTCAACCTGACCAATGATCCGTCCCGCGACATGTACCCCGCATGGTCTCCGGACGGGAAACAGATTGCCTTCTGCTCCGACCGGGAGGGGAAGAGCGAGATCTACCTGATGAACGCAGATGGCTCAGACCAACAGCGCCTGACCGATACCATCACAGATTGCGCCATCCCCAGCTGGTCTGTGCCTGTATGGTCGCCCAATGGGCAATGGATTGCCATTTCCTCCGCCCCCGAAGCACCTTTCCCAGAGGGCACGCTTGATATCTTTATTATTCGGGCAGATGGGTCGAAGATCATCAATCTTACCAACCATCCAGCCCTTGACAGAACCTATTACTGGTCCCCTGATAGCGGACAGATCGCATTCAGCTCTGACCGGGATGGAAATGAAGAAATCTACGTGACAGGCACTGACGGGCAAGGCCCGACCCGCCTGACAAACAACCCGGCAAGGGATGGTGGCGTGGTTTGGTCGCCAGATGGCACGAGGCTAGCGTTCATTTCAAACCGGGATGGAAACTGGGAAATTTATGTAATGAACGTGGATGGCTCAGGGCAGACCCGCCTAACAGACAACCCGACTTCAGACCTCAGCCCGACATGGTCGAAAGATGGAAATACTATATTTTTCACCTCGGACCGGGGTGGCAATACCGAGATCTTCAGCATGAATCCGGATGGCACAGGACAATTAAACCTGACGAACAGCCCAACGAATGATTATTGGTTCTGGCTATCACCAGATGGGAGTAAGATTGCCCTGAGTTCGTGCTTGGACAAGTGTGAAAGCTCGGAGGCCAGCTGGAGCACTTCAATCGTGAATAGTGATGGGACAAACCTGCGGGAGGTATTGCGAGTAGCAACGAGCATCAGCTGGAAACCATAGACAGGTGAAGGTTAACTTTCAGGCTGAAAGACATCACGCTCAATCCGGCACGAGAACAAGACAGATTACTCAAACCTGCCAGCCAGGATCATGGGGGATCAACTTATGGGCGTTGATTTATTTGCGGTTGGGAAGACTGCCACGCTCGCAACGAATGCTCGCTCTTCATCGCTCATACAGAGCACTCTTCATCACTCGTACAGAGTACTCGTGATGCTGCGTCGCTTAGAACGCTCCTGGATGCTTCGGGCACATTTCGCCCTCGATGACAACTAAACAGCCCCTGCTATTCCTTCTCTCATGACCATTTACGAGCAGAGTTCTACCTTGACTTACCCCTGGTAATCTTTTATAATTGGAGTATATAGACCGTATTCATTTATTTATGGGTAGGGAAGATAGCAACAGGAGGAATGTGAGAGGCGATGGTCACTCACTACAAAATAAAAATGGAAAGATATCTCATTGAAACACCTCATACAGCCCAAGATTGCCAGATGCTGATCGACCAGGTGTATGCCATGGGCTACCTATATCATTTTGATTGGGGGTGCCCGGATGGAGTACACTCCGGCTGGGCAATCATTGAAGCGGAAAACGAGGCTCAGGCGCGGTTAGCCGTACCGTCGTTCATACGCAGCAAAGCGCGGGTGGTCAGATTGACGAAATATAGTGGTGAGAGCAAAGCATTTCACGAGAAGCTCGATGAAAAAGGTCGAGTTGAAAAATCGTTGGATTCCGAATAACGGATGACCCCATCCCGCCTCCCCTCTCCCGAAGCAAATCATTCGGGATTGGGCTTGCACCAAAATCCCAACTGTGGGATTTAGGGGAAGAGGCTTTCATCATGGGGTTTCAGCTTATGGGGGTTGAATTATATGCGCCTGGTGAAGATTGCCTCCCCTCTTTTCAATCGGTGCAGGCGCTCGCAACGAACACTCGCTCTTCATCGCTCATACAGAGCACTCGTGATGCCGCGTCGCTTAGAACG
The DNA here is from genome assembly GCA_964642565.1 of uncultured Anaerolineaceae bacterium. Lineage (GTDB taxonomy): Bacteria > Chloroflexota > Anaerolineae > Anaerolineales > UBA4823 > FEB-25. The sequence goes on along the minus strand of CAZXPK010000173.1, from coordinate 105 downwards.
CTCCTGGATGCTTCGGGCATATTTCACCCTCGATGACAACTTAGGATGCTCAAATTAAGAAGAGTAAGGGCGCAGGGGAGAATTTGTTGTGGTATGGACTGAATA
>CAZXPK010000172.1:3844-6683 GCA_964642565.1 uncultured Anaerolineaceae bacterium | reverse complement strand
TTGGACTGTACTTCTTCAAGCTTGCCTTGCTCGGAGCGCACGAAGCGCGAATAGGGGGCAATCGCATCCTTTATGTTTGCCATCCCACGTTCCATCTCATGCTCGAACTGGGTGCGTAAGGAATGGGTGAGCTGCTCCCGCAGATTTGCGATCTTCTGGCGCAATTCCGCCTTTGCCTGTCGCTTACGTGCCGGGATAATGAACAACCCAAGCAATGCAACCACACTGGCCAGGATGATCCCGGTTGCATCCGCACTGGCCGTGGTGGCCAGGATGGTGATCAATGTGCCCAGGCCGACCGCACCCACCTCGGTAGCCGCCAGCGCAGCCACTGCAGTCTGTGCCCCCTCAGCCATGGAACGTGCCTCCGCCTGCCTGTCATAAGTATCGACGACCCGTTGGGCTTCCTTGCCCACGCCTTCAATCAGCTTTTCACGGTCGTAGTGGAAGCTGCCACCCGCAGCATCCCCGACGATGTGTTCCTGATGCTGTCGGCGACGGTCGGCGATGTGGTCCATCACTGCCTGCCATTGATGCAGGTTGGCTTCCACCAGCCAATCGATCAGCTCGTTCACCTTGGTCTCAATCTGCTGGGGAACGTCCGCGACTACGCGCTGCTCAAATTCCTTCTGAATGCGGGCTTTGTTTAGCAAATCCAATACCCTGGGTAGACGCAGGGTCTCGTCAAAGTAATCCTGACCGTGCCGTTCCATCTCGAAGAGTACGTTTTCAATATCTGACATGCGGAAGTCAAAATCCCTTTGCATATCCTGTTGGTACAGGTTAAGCTGGGAGTCGACGTCTTGCAGGGTATTAAAATCTGTCTTGAGCAGCTCAAGGCGTGAACCGGTGACCTCCCGATATTTATTGACCAGATGAGTGCCGACACCCAAGGGATTCATGAACTTCAGTGACAGTCGACCTTTTTCATCCAGTTTATCTTTGACATATTTTTCCAACGCTTCAAAATGGCTGGCATTCCAAAGGCCGGTCTCACCCAGCTTGGACCGTAATGCCAGGCGGGCACTGACGGGGAAGATCTCGGGTGTGATGCCCAGTAGTGACCGGGCATTCTCGGAGATAAAGGTGACTACCTGGTCCAGCTCTTCGCGGCTTTGAAACAGGTCAATCTTGTTTAAGACGATGACCACTTTTTTACCCCAATCACGGATTCTCTCAAGGAACGCACGCTCGCTCTCGGTGAAGGGTCGGTCAGCTGAGGTGACAAATAACACCAGGTCTGACCGGGGGACGAATTGCTGGGTGATGGTCTCGTGTTGGCGGATGATGGCATTGGTACCGGGGGTATCCACGATATTCAGCTCCGCTAGTAGCTCCACAGGCGCGGTCAGGGTATGCAGGTTTTCACTTTCCACATGGCGTTCCTGCTCCTTACCAAACCGCAGGACATTGATCTGGGTGGTGGTAGGCGTAACCCCTTCCTTGAGCAGCTTCTGCCCCAATAGAGCGTTGATAAAAGCGCTTTTACCCGAGTTGAACTCACCTACCACCACGAGCAGGAAAAGCTCATCCAGCTGACGGATGGAATCTGCCAGGGTCTCATGGTCCTCAGGTGCCGCCCCAAATTTAATCAAAGAGGCACGCAGGTCATTCAACAAGTTGCGTGAATCTTTGAGCAGGTTTTCCTGGGCATCGGTCAGAATACGCATAAGTTGCTCTCCTCAAAGGCTGATTATAGTCGCAAATCAAGTGCCGCGCACGGGTCGGGGAGTATTTGCTACTCACAACCATTTAAATTAGACACCTCATAGGTGGAATTGATAAAACTTTAATGTTATTAGAACAAATGTTCTGGTATAATGGGGGTGTAGAAAAATACTCTCATCCCAGCTTTGGATTACGGTAGGAATATGGATACTCCTCTTCAGCTTTCCCCCCGACAACTTCACCTGGTGATTGCGCCGCACCGTGCCCAACGTCAGATGATGACCATCCTGACCGCTCGCCTGGCTCTGACCGGGCGGGTGCGCCTGGTGGATGCTGGCAACTGCTTTGATGGTTATGGGCTGGCACGCCAGCTGCGCCAGCAGACGTCTTACTGGCAACAAGCCCTCGAGCGTGTCAGTGTGGCACGCGCCTTCACCTGCTACCAGGTGGAAACGCTGCTGACGGAGTCGGTCTCCGACTTTTCGCCCGTCCTGGTGCTTAACCTGCTGGATACCTTCTACGATGAGAACGTGAAGCTGAACGAGCGGCTCCGCCTGCTGGAAGTGAGCCTGGCCGAGCTGCGGCGGTTGTGCCGGGCGGCTTCAGTGGCGGTGAGTGCCAGTTTGCCGGCCAGCGATCAGCCGGGTGAGCTGCTCGGGATACTGACTGGTGCAGCCGGGCAGGTGTGGCGCTTTGAAGAGCCACAGCCCGCCGAGCCAATGCGATTGTTTTAAGGAGATTTTTTATGGGACGTACACTTCCATCTGTTACTCAAGTTTTCCTGCATGAGCAGGAGTCTTTCCTGCGCTTCCGGCGCGCCCTGCGCCGCAGTGACCAGAAGGCGCTGGACGATTTGTTTGCGGCTGCCCATAAACACCTGGCGGCCGCGGCTTATGCCTCCCATGCCCTGCCTTTTGAGATCTTCCTGCTATCGATGCTGCTGGAGGAACACAAGCAGGTGCTGCGCATGCGTTATCTGCTCTCCCCCAGCGATGCAGCTGCCCTGGAGCAGCTGGAGCATGGCGATTCCACGGCCTACCTTGATTCAATCACGGCGGCGATGGATGCAGCTCTCTCTGCCCCGCTCCCCAAGCTTGAAGAAGCAGGCTCATCCGGCGCGCCTCAAGAGCCGGCGGAGCCGGAGCCCCCTGCCTCACCGCCTGATCCCCCT
>CAZXPK010000172.1:0-3834 GCA_964642565.1 uncultured Anaerolineaceae bacterium | reverse complement strand
GGGGCGATGCTGATCAATTTTCATGGCTGAGCTGACTGGCTGGCTGCTGGACCTGTACGCTGACACACAGGCTGGGATCGTGCTCTGGCTGGTTGGCGAGGACGGGCAGCGCCATCGCCTGACCCAAGACTTCCCCATCACCTTTTATGCGGCTGGCGAGCCTGCCCGCTTGCGCCTCCTGTGGCGTTTCCTGCAGGCCCAGCCGGAAAAGGTGGAGCTCAAGCGCACCGAGCGGCGTGATATCTTCGCTCCCCAGCCGGTCCAGGTGCTTGAAGCCCGGATGTCCCAAACGGCTGCCCAGCCTTATCTTTTCCAACGCGCCGCCCGTGAATTCCCTGAGCTGGCTTATTACGATGCCGACTTGCCCATTACCACGCGCCATGCTGCCATCTACAACACGTTCCCATTGGTGCACTGCCAGGTGGAAGTGGACGAGCACAGGCGGGTGCAGGCCCTGCAGGCGTTGGATACGCCCTGGGAGCTGGACCCTCCCGCGCCGCCTCTGCGCCTGTTGGCGCTCGAGCCGGATGTTGACCCCGCGCATGCCGACCCCACGACCCTGTTTGTGCGCTCCATGAGCGTTTCGTACCGCTTCAGCCTGGAACATCCCCGCCCCCTGCTGATCAACCTGCGGGCCATCCTCCAGCGCCAGGACCCGGACGTGTTGATGACAGCCTGGGGAGATACCTGGCTGCTGCCCTACCTGATCGACCTGGCTGATCAATGGCACATCCCGCTGCCCTTGAACCGCGAGCCGGGCAGGGAGGTCATCCGGAAAGATGAACGCAGTTACATGGCATACGGGCGGGTGATCTACCGTGGCAAGCAGGTTCATCTGTTTGGGCGCTGGCATATCGACGGCTGCAATGCGATGCTGTTTCATGAATACGGGCTGGAGGGGGTGTACGAGCTGGCGCGTGTTACGGCCCTGGCGGGGCAGACCGTGGCGCGTGTTTCACCGGGCAGCGGCATCTCTGCCATGCAGATGGTGACTGCGCTGCGTTTGGGTATCATGGTACCCTGGCACAAACAGCAGGCTGAGCGCCCCAAGAGTGCCCTCGAGATGATGCAGGCTGACCAGGGCGGTCTGGTCTACCAGCCCCTGATCGGTTTACATCGTGACGTGGCTGAGGTGGACTTTATTTCGATGTATCCGAGCATCATGCGCCACTTTAACATCTCTCCCGAGACGGTGGCAGACCCGAACGCCAGGGGCAGGGATCAATATGCCCGGCTGGAACACGTCTCAGAGCTGGGCTTGTGGATCGACCAGGATACCTCCGGTCTGATCCCCCAGACGCTGGCTCCGCTGCTGGATAAACGCCTGGAGCTCAAGCTGCGCCTGGCCGAGCTGCCAGCCTGGGACCCACGCCGCCAGACTTACCAGGCGCAAGCTACAGCACACAAGTGGCTGCTGGTGACCTGTTTTGGCTACCTGGGTTACAAGAATGCCCGTTTTGGGCGCATCGAAGCCCATGAGGCGGTCACTGCCTACGGACGCGAGATGCTGCTGCGCGCCAAGGAAGCCGCTGAAGACCTGGGCTTCACCGTGCTGCACATGTACGTGGATGGCTTGTGGGTGAAAAAGAAGGGGCTGGCGGATGTGCCCTCGTTCCAGCCGTTGTTGGACGAGATCACCACCCGCACCGGGCTGCCGATTGCCCTGGATGGGATCTACCGCTGGGTAGCATTCCTGTCCTCGCGCCTGGATGAGCGTGTGCCGGTACCCAACCGCTATTTTGGTGTTTTTCAGGATGGCAGCCTGAAGATACGCGGCGTTGAGATTCGCCGCCACGATACGCCCACCTGGGTTTCAGACGTGCAGATGCAGATCATCAACATCCTGGTGCATGCTTCCAATGTGGACGAGCGCTCCACCTACCTGCCCAAGATATTGAACCTGATCCGCAAGGCGTTGATCCGGCTGCGCACGGGTGGTGTCCCTGTGGAAGATCTGTTGGTCTCGCAGACGCTGAGCCGTCAGCTATCAGAATACCGCACCCCTTCACCAGCCGCACGGGCGGCGGCACAGCTGGCAGCGCTGGGGAAAAACCTGCGGCCTGGGCAGCGTGTGCGCTTTGTGTACACCCTGGGCGAGCCAGGTGTGTGCGCCTGGGACCTGCCGCAACCTCCAGACGTGCGCAGCATCGACCAGGAGCGCTACCGCGTGCTGTTATTGCGCGCCGCAGCCGCTATTCTGCAGCCATTTGGATTGCAGGAGGAGGATCTGAAAACAAGGGTGTTTGCCAATGCCATGGATGTAACCTTTTTTGCTCCGGCGTATCTAAAACGCTAAACGTACAAGCAGGCATCGAAAAAATTATCACTGCGTGTCAAAAAAGGAGAAAACTATGGGATTCGCGCGCTTCATGTCTTCATTGTTTGGTCGTCTGCTCCGCATCGTGGCGGGGATTGCACTGATCATCGTTGGTCTGGCAGTGCTCCATGGTACAGTTGGAATCATTCTGGCGGTGGTTGGATTGGTACCTTTGTTTGCAGGAGTTTTTAATGTTTGTGTCTTTGCCCCGTTGTTCGGAGGGCCTTTCTTCGCCAAAGATATTAAATAACATTAATCCATTTGTACTGTGTGGGCAGTTGTGATTGCTTATTTTTCGAGTAAAATAGCTCTCCAGAAAGGAGGCAAGCTATGAAGCTATATGTCGGACAGGCAGCCCCAGATTTTACTCTGCCATCCCATTTGGATAAGGACATCAAGCTAAGCGACTACCTGGGCAAGAACGTTGTGCTGGTGTTCTTCCCATTAGCCTGGACGCCCGTCTGAACGGGCCAGATCCCGTCATACGAAGCCGACACCGGCAAGTTCGCGGGATTGGATGCCCAGGTTCTGGGCGTAAGCGTTGATCATGTTCCCTGCCTGAAAGCATGGGCGGAAAGTTTGGGTGGGATAAACTATCCGTTAATGAGCGATTTTTGGCCGCATGGTAGAGTGGCGAAGCTGTACGGTGTGTTCCGTGAGCCGGATGGATATACCGAGCGCGCCATATTCGTCATCGATAAGCGCGGCTACATTCGCTATATCGATATCCACGATATCGACGACCAGCCCGATAATGACGTCGTGCTGGAGGTTTTGCGACGTGTTGACCCGGAAGCTGCATTGCGAAGTCCGGCACCTCCTCCAATCAAACCGGAAGATATCCATTTGCCCCACGGGGGGGTGGTGATGTATTGCACACGCTGGTGCCCCGGTTGCCGGAGAGCACGTGCCTGGTTCCAGGCAAATAACATCGAATACACGGAGGTGGATATCGATGTGACGCCTGGTGCCGCTGACCAGGTGAAGAAGTGGGCCAATGGTACCCGCACGACCCCAACTTTCGATATCGAGGGGACCATCCTGGTGAACTTCGATGAGAAAAAAGTAGAGGAAGCCATCAAGGAGAAGATAAAAAAGTAATCTCGCAACCCGGAAGGATAATACTTCCGGGTCTTTTTATTTATAGGAAAATATTATATGGCTATAGAATTTGTTGTATCAGCGATAATTCCAGCCACCCCGCAAGAAGTTTATCGCGCCTGGCTGAGCTCCGAAGGGCATGGTGGCATGACAGGCAGCCCTGCATCCATAACGTCGAAAGTGGGAGATGAATTCGATGCCTGGGATGGTTATATTCATGGAAAAAATCTTGAGCTGGAACCCGGCAAGCGCATCGTTCAGTCGTGGCGAACATCAGAATTCAACAAGGATGAGCCAGACTCGACCATTGAAATCACCTTGGAACCGGTTGGTAACCAGACGAAACTCACCTTGCGACACACCGGTCTTCCACCGCACGGCGGGCAATACGAGCAAGGCTGGGTGGAATCCTACTT
>CAZXPK010000171.1:0-6767 GCA_964642565.1 uncultured Anaerolineaceae bacterium | reverse complement strand
GGGTGAACTTTACCCGCAGCAACGCGAGTGCTTTTTACGAGCGTTGAAGAGCAGCTTTTACGAGCGAAGTGCAACCGTTTATACAGTGTCTTCATGCTTTCACTGCTTTGGGAGTGTTGAAGAGTGTCCTTTACGAGCGATGTCCACTTCACCTGCGATTCATCAAATTTCGAACACGTCAGAACACATTCGTTTTTATTCGTTTTTTTTGAGGTACGAATGTCTCTATTCTCTTCCGACACAACAACCCGGGATCATCTCATAATTTCCACATATTCAGCTCCGATCTTCACCTCACTGGTTCCTGCGAAAGATTAATTGAATGATATTGAATTTTCGCGTAACAATTCCGTTTTTTTCTTTATAGACGATATTTGCCCGTTACTCATCTGTCAAACCCCTGGTTTATACGCGTTGATCATTAAGAGATTATTTGAACCAAAATCATCTATTAAGGGTAGTTTGTAAGAATAGTGATAAAGTAGTATATTAAGTGAGATATTTATGGATAAACCGGCGATAAAAAATGCAAATGTTCGTTGGGGGGATTGGTTGTCAGCGATTTTGCTAATCATCATCATGCAAATTGCTGCCGCGCGCCTGGTTGCAACGCAGTGGACGAAAGACCTGCCACTGGTTCAAGCAGTCACCATGATTGGAACCATATTAGGATTGGCACTTGGAAAGAGTATTTTCAAACGATTTTGGGTGGTATTTTTGGCAATGTGCTACGGGATAATCCTTATTCCATGGCAATTAGGATTGACCCTCAATGTGGAAACAACCTGGCTTGACCGTTTAGGAATCCTGGGGGTAAGACTCGAGGTTGTGCTTCAAGAGTTATTGACCAGGAAACCCGTAACCGATAACATCTTATTTTTATTATTAATGGCTATGTTATTCTGGTCATTAACTATTTATGCTGGGGTTGTCCTGCTTCGTGAAGCAAATCCATGGAAGGTTATTATTCCTGCCGGTATTACCATATTTGTGATCCATTCCTTTGATCCTTTGTTAGTCAGCCGTTCCTGGTATCTCGCATTTTACCTGTTCTTTGCCCTTCTATTAGTCGCACGTTTAGTATTTATTAAAAATACAGCAGTCTGGAGAGAACGACATACTCACACTCCACCCGACATAGGGTTTGATTTCTCTCGAGTGGCTCTTGTCCTGTCAATGATTTTGGTATTTTTTGCCTGGAATGTACCCGTTGTAGCAGAGACGTTTAAGCCAGCAGTCGAAATCTGGCAGACAGCATCACGACCGTGGCTTAAGACTAAAGACCGGCTAAGCTTTATGTTTGCATCTCTGCGTGCCTCAGTTGGCCTTGTGCAAAACTTTTATGGCAACTCGTTACCACTTGGGTTAGGTAACCCGCTATCTGATCGGGTGGTTATGGAAATTGAGGCACCTACCAACCCTCCTAATGGAGATCGCTTTTATTGGGAAGCTCGTATCTATGATACGTATGAAAGTAATCAGTGGTTGTCAACAATACAAACTAGTCATGACCTCACCTCGGATAGTGTAGATTTAAATCAACCTGGTGCAGATGTTCGTCCGGTGGTTACATTTACTTTTTTCCCTCACGATCCAATTTCAAATATTTACACAGTTCCTGAGCCCTTGTGGGTTAGTCTCCCAACTCAAGCGTATATGACGACTAATCCAGATGGGACGGTTGATTTTAGCATGTTGATGAGCAAAGATTTTATTCACCCAGGAGATCAATATACTGTTCGATCTGCAGTTGATGCCGAGACCGTGAGTGAGCTCAAGGCTGCAAGTACATCATATCCACAATGGGTTCTTGACGAATATCTGGAATTACCTACTGATATCACTCCCAGAACGAGGGAGCTGGCTAAATATATTGAGGCTGGATTAACCAATCCATATGACATTGCAAACGCAGTGACCGATTATCTCCGCAATAATATAGAGTACAACCAGTCTATCAGCCAGCCTCCACCCAATCAAGAGCGTATAGATTGGTTTTTGTTTGACTATAAACAAGGATTTTGTAATTATTACGCCTCAGCTGAGGTCATCTTATTGCGGTCATTGGGGATACCTGCACGGATGGCGGTTGGATTTGCTCAAGGGGAACGTGAGGTTCCTCCGATACCACAACTTCCCCCTGGGGTGAGTAGGGATGTTATTCCTGAGCCAATCAGTGAAACATCCACTTATGTCGTGCGCCAAAAAGATGCCCATGCATGGCCTGAAGTGTTTTTCCCGGGAATTGGATGGGTAATTTTTGAGCCTACCGTCTCGCAACCACCCCTATTCCGGCCTTCTGGTGAAACAACAAATCTGAATGAAACTCAGACCGGGCAAGACGCTAATAATACTCAAAATCAGCAGGGTGTAAACACTAACGACCGACAAGGTCCCGGCGAAAATGGTCCTTTAGCTAATTCTGGTCAAATCACAAATTTCTGGTCGTTAGGCAATATCCTTAAGCTAATTGTCTTATTATTTGCACTCGTTCTTCTTTGGATTGTTATCTGGCAGGTTCGGCGGGGGTTTAAGGTAAAGCCATTCTTGGAGCGTATTTCGATTGATGTGCCAGATCAATTGGAGAAAGGATTGCGTCGACTTGGAATTCGCCCACCTGATTTCTTGGTCAATTGGGTTTTCACAATGAGACTTCCTGGTCTATCGCGCTCTTATCTGGAAATAAATCATGCTCTCCACTGTATTGGTAGGGAGCCTGCCATCCAAGACACTCCTAATGAACGGACTGCTTCTCTTATATCTGGTATTCCTGCTGCGTCGATACCTGCTAAACGATTATTGGCAGAGTACCAAACCTCAGCGTATAGTCCACATCCAGCAGATTCCGAAGTGGCTAAACAAGCTGGTAAGGAAATTCGAAATTTATCCTGGATTGCATGGTTTGGCAGGGTACTATCGCGTTTCCAGGAACCAACTCGAAATCATTGATAATAATCTCGCAGAGAAACACAATGAATATCCGATCCTATTATCGGAATTTTATTATTGTTCGCTACGCACTTAGAATCGAGGCAGATCTGCTTAATAAAGAAGTTGGTTCCATTTTAGGGGATTGCCAGGTGTTTCAAGATTTCTAAATAGACCCCGCAAGGTCTGCGTACTTTTCTGAAAATAATGCCGGTGTGCCGCCAGTATGCCAGAAGAGGACGGTTTCTTCTGGCTTAAAAAACCCCTTACGGATAAGGTCGATCAACCCGGCTGCAGCGCGACCTGTATATACCGGATCGAGCAACAATCCTTCCAGCCGAGCAAATAATCGGATCGCTTCGATCTCAGGTGCTCCCATGACCCCATATCCCTTGCCAAGATAATCAGCTGAAACGATGATATCCTGGGGTAGAAAATCGACCTTTTCACCGAGAACGTCTGCAGTTGCACTCGCCAGTGAAGCTACACGCGCTTGTAAATCAACCGCGGTCTCATCCACACTTATTCCCAAGACTTTGCCCTTGAAACCAAATAACCTTGCCCCAATCACTAAGCCCGCTTGTGTGCCTGCAGATGATGAGGCGAAGGTTATCCAATCTGGTTGATAATTTTGGTCGAGTAATTCCTTCATTGCAAAAGCATATGCGCTCGCGCCGGTGGTATTTGAACCCCCATAAGGAATCAAGTATGGTCGCTGACCTGATTCCCACGCCTTTTGAAAAGTTTGTTGGAGCATCTGATCCCGCTCTTGATGCGATGTCCAAACTATCTTCGCATTAAACAACTGGTCCAACAACAAATTCCCCGTCACGGAAGCTGGTTTCTCGCCCGATAAAACGAGAATACAATCAAAATTGAGATGAGCACAGACAGCCGCGGTTTGTCGGCAAAGGTTAGATTGCACTGCACCGGCGGTGATTATCGTTTGTGCTCCATGTGATTGGGCTTCAGCGAGTAAATATTCTAATTTGCGGATTTTATTGCCTCCAAAGGCGACGCCGGTTAGATCATCCCGTTTAACCAATAGGCTGGGTCCACTTAATTCGGCAGAAATCCGTGGAAGAGGTTCAATTGGTGTGGGGAGGTGTGCAAATCTAATGCGCGGGATTGTTCTCATGTAATTTATCCTATGATTTGTCTTGTGGTTGCTTTCCCATGTTTACGCATGATATCCAAGAGGCCAGGTAATGTTTTGGAATAAAGCCTATAAAGCATACGATTTATTGGTAAGTCCCATGCTCCAAGATAACGATGGATGGTTCCTCCAAGTCCTTCTTTAAATCGAAATACACCCCACAATGGATCTGTCTCTACAAATTCATCTGGTGCACCCCACAAATCATAGATTGTGCATCCCACAGCTTTCGCACGTTTAATTGCCTCCCATTGAAGGAGGTAATTAGGCATCTTATCCCTGTGTACTATTCGAGACATACCATATAAATACCATGCTTTTCTCGCAAATTGAAAGATTATCGCCCCTGCGACAGATTCACCATTCACTTCCGCAACCAATGCTTCTGCAAATGGTTGATCATGTTGTTCTGTTTGTCTGGTAAACATGTATGTATTCCAGACTTCACGATAATAAGTATCATTCCGGATGACAAATCCATCGCGAACGGATGTCTCAGCATACATGCGGAGGAGCAAGTCAATATCCGTCGGTTTCCCATTACGAATAGACACTCCTTTACGAAGAGCCAGGTTTATGTTGTATCGTGTTTTCTGCTTCATATTGGCAAGGAGCTCCGATTCAGTTAGCCCAAGATCGATTAATACTGTGTTACGGAATTGGACCTGTTCATCAGAGAATTGCCAACCATCAGCTTTTAGATCATTTACTACACTTGCACCAAGATGATTTTCATTTGATCCAACTTTGCCGGGAATTCCGGTTCCAAGCTCCAGGTCGGGGTCGATTTTAATAAATATGGCACCATGTTTTTGAGCGAATTCCTTTAAATCCTGAAGGACACGATGGCGTAATGAAGAATCATTCCAATCCAGTAGAGGCCCTTTTGGTACGTAAATAATACCCATTTGGTGGGAGAATCCACCAATCCTGATATTCCTTTGAAGGGTAAGTGCAGCTCCCACGAGTTCCTTTTGTTTCAGGCGATCAGGTATATGATTCGCCGATAGTTTATACTGGTTGTTTTCCATAAACCAGAGGAGGTAATTGGGTTGCCAGCCAAATTTTGATTTTACCTTCCCCCATTCTGATGTTTGTAATATATGCGAGCCAGGCAACCGTGAAATCGCAGTGTTCCAAAGAACGGGATTTAATTGGGTTGGGTTCTTAGGAAGCATCTGTTCACCTTTAATGATTTATCCCTCAACTTTTCGGTATTTCAACCATAATGAGTATAGCCGATAAAGGAATGGATTGTAAACCCGATCCCACGGACCAACCGACCGCTTTAATTCACCACCAAATCCACGCTTGAACCGATACACCCCCCACAAACCATCACTGCGTGAAGCAAAATTGGCTTCCAAAGTGGCTAAGTCAACATCAGGGACTCCCCAAAGGTCATATTCACAGCAGCCTTGTGATTTAGCCCAGCGCATCGCTTCCCATTGTAATAGATAGTTAGGCATTCTATCCCGATGCAAATTCGAGGAACCGCCGTAGAAATACCAGGCACGATTTCCAACCCTAAAGACCATTAAAGCGGAGATTGGCGTTCCCTCAAATTCTGCCAGCAGCAATTGACACAAATCACGCGCATGAAAAAGGTCATACGCCTGTTGGTAGTATGACAGACTGTGAATACCAAATTGATCACGTTGACCGGTAACTTCCAGTAAATCATAAAATGTGCTCAAATGAGTGTGAGGTTTAACAATTACGTTTTTCTTGAGCGCTAGGTTGATATTATAGCGAGTCTTCTGTTTCATCCGACCGAGGATTTGTGTTTCCTCCCCTGTTATGTCTACCACCAAGGTCCGCATAGGTTGAATGCTGTGGTGACTTTGGATGAATAATTCTGGAAGCTGGTGGTTATGGATAGCTTGATTTGGGTCATCATCTATCCAATGGTCAGGTTCAACCTTTACAAAAACACACTTCCTGCCGCGGCAGATAGAATCAATTTCGGGCTTTAATTGTGTCCAATTTTCCCCAATCGGTCCCTTCGGTATGTAGGCGAAATTAATGCCGGGTAAGATGTGCTTGATCAAGATTTGCGCTCCACAATCACGTGAAGCCATTTGAACTAATTTCCACCCAAAATCAGCTTTTAATTGTCCCCACGGGGTAGTTTGCAGTATATGAGGATTAGGAAATTGGGAAATAAACGCGTCCCACTCAATTGGGCTGATTTCTGCCATAGTTGGTTAGATTACAGAAGTTATATCTGGAGAAGGAGTACTGCTCACAACTGCACCAGGAACGATTTTATTCAACATGTTTACGATCTGATCAGGGTCACCATGTTTCCCTAGATCGATCAAATTATTTATCACTGTTTCAAGATCGATACTTGTGAATACCTCGTTTTCGTTCAAACGGAGCACATCGGGATGGATGGTGGACAGATAATCAGCCCCTTCATCCCATAGTGCCTCACTTAACTTTTCACCTGGGCGGATCCCGGTAAATACGATCTCAATATCCTTACTTGGCTCGAGTCCGGAAAGGCGGATCAAATCTTGAGCGAGATCAAGGATACGGATCTGCTCACCCATGTTCAGCACAAATACATCTCCACCTTTTCCCATGGCAGATGCTTGCAGAACAAGGTGAACTGCTTCAGGAATGGTCATAAAATAACGTTCCATGTCTGGATGGGTGATTGTGACCGGTCCACCGT
>CAZXPK010000170.1:2520-6820 GCA_964642565.1 uncultured Anaerolineaceae bacterium | reverse complement strand
GAAGAGCTGGACGAAGCCAATATTCACGTGTGGAACGGGAATTATTGTGCCCTGGCGGTCACCGAACGATTGAGCCTGGAGGACAGTGGCGGCATGGTGCGGGTGGGTCCCGTGCACTACAACAAACTGAAGGAGATTAAGTGGTTTGGTGAGACGTTGGGAAGGATCGCGGCAGGTGTTATCTGATGGTGTGCCCTAGCGAAAACGGTAGGGCAGCCAAGACTCCACACTCATTATGGCACATTTCTGGCAAATCGCCCCTGTGCGAGCGGTGTAACAGCTGTCCACTGAAGCCGGTGTTGGACAACCCATTGCAGGATTTTAAAGAGAATTGCATCATATGGAAGGCGTGAAATTTCAATGCCTATCCATTACTCTTTTAGGTGGCAGCGAAGATTCATGATAATACACAACTTTCCATTCATCGTTCATTTTACTGAACACAAAGGAGGCTCATGCTTTTTCAACAATATCCTATTCACCCGTCTTTAATATGGCTTCAGCAGCATAAGCCCACGAAAATATCGCCATATTACGATTGAGAATCCTGATTTCATCCTTGAATGTGGTTAACTTGAAGTTTGAACAAGTCATTAGATAGCTGATATTGTTGTTCATATATGTTTGATAATCGCAAAGAGAGCCATCTGTTCCCATCATGAGAAAATCAGGTGAATTGGAAAATGCCTGGAATGCTAGTTTCATATCAAGAGTCTCACATCCCTTTATTAACGTGTTAATAGTCTCTCGTAAATCTTTTTCAATCTTCTCTTTTTCGGAACTTGAAAGATGTGCTACTTCCATTATCCCCTCCTTTGAGAAAGAAGAACATGTGGTTATTTACTGATCTTATATTTGATGCTTCCCAACATTAAGCCTAACCTGCGGCGCAGAGAGGTGTCGAGTGGATGCCAATGTCAGGTTTCTCTTTCAGGAATCAACGGGCAAATGCCCGAAAGGGGTTGAGGTGAGTTAGCTGATGGATCATTACCTCATCTACTCCGATAGCCCGCAGCTTTGGCAGAAACTGGTCCGCGAGGTATGTATACGGTTTAGGAACCCCGCCACCAGATAACGCTGGATCATACCATCCTCGATCATGACTCACCAGCAATTTACCTCCCAGACCAGCGTCTAATAAGCGTTGAATGTGCTGCAAATAATACTCATCAATTTCACTATCGATATTACCAATGGCGTCGTACTCAAGCCATGCCCCGCGTCGAGCCATCTCCAAGTGTAACTCGAAATCCGGCTCTGCTTGGGTATGGATCCAGATAAATCGTTCTACATCATATCCCATCGCCTCGATAATATCGAGTTGGTCCCGGACAACCCGACCACGGATCGTATGACTGCCTATAACAGCATTCGTTTCGCGACCAGCAGATGCAGCCGCGCGTAAGATTTTAGTTTCACATGCAGTTAATCCGTCATCACCTGCGCTTAACTTAATCCAACCGGCTTTCACACCACTCTCTTCTATTTCACCTTGCAATTCGCCCAGCATCCAATCGGTCAATTCAGCCTCGCTGGCTCTGTGAGCCCAATCAGGAACCCAAGGCTCACGATAAATACCAGTTGGAATTACCAAAGGAAGATTGGTGGCCTCAGATACAGCTCGATTAATATCAGCCCGACGTCCCACGCCGACTGTACTGCATTCTACAATGGCTGTCACACCGACTTTTTGTGCCTTTATTATTTCCGAGCCCATTAACTGGATAACATCTTCAACTTCAGCCTGGGCATAACCGGGGGTATCCCAAGTCCGAAGATCTACAAAGACGTGTTCATGGGGCAAAATCAACCCCAATTCGTTATTATTATAAAGACCAAGGGTGGTAATAATTCCAGCCATAGCACTATTCCTTAGCAATTTGCAATTTCCAACGACCCGGAAGTAATGTAATAATGCGGCGAATAACGGTGAAACCTAATGAAATGACTCAGCGGTACGGAGCCTCAGGCGAAGCGTCCGCTGGAGCTGGTGTTAGGCGCCGCCGTGGTTGGCGTTGTGCTCGACCAGATAGGCATACATGCGGTCAAGGACGGGTTGGGCGACCTGTGTACCTCCGGGATTATCGAAAAAGATGGCCGGACGCCGCAAAGCGGGAAACTTCGAATGGATTGTTGGAAGATCGAGGGGCATCTTAACTCCTTGAATTCAATGTAAATATCTATAGCGAGCAGGTTTAGTTCATATTATACCTGCCGGTTATTGCGCTTATCACTCATCCAGTCAGTGACTAGATCAACAGTCTGGCTGCAAAAGCAAGTTTATCCTTTTGCTCATTGAGTCTCAAAGAACTAGTTTTTCGGACCCCACATGGGCGTGCTCTATGGGCGTTATGACTTGCTGGACCAGCTCATCGCCTACAAAGTCCGCCCGGCATCTGAAGTCAACACAAACGTACCCTTGCGTGTACCTATCAAAATCCTGACTATGCTCATGTTATTTCTCCCCACCTTGACAATTTCAATTAGATATTTACCCAAAATCTACGCGATGCTCTCGCCGATGCCTGCCACCTCTGATCGTTTACCGCCCTTTATCCTGTAGGCTGTACAAGGTTAATCAGGTTACCGCAGGTATCCTCGAATAGTACCGAAGTGATAGCGCCCATGGTCTGTGGTTCGCTGCGGAATTTCACCCCTCGAGCCTTGAGCTGTTTATATTCCTTCTGGATGTCCTTGGAGAGAAACGCAGTCAGCGGTATTCCGGCGTTATATAACGCGTTTTGATAATCCCTGGCTGGTGGAAACCCCATTGGCTCGAGCACCAGTTCTACCCCCTCTGGTCCATCTGGCGATGTGACGGTCAGCCAGCGATATTCCCCAATTGCCATATCCGTCTTTTTAACGAACCCCAACACCTGGGTATAGAATTTCAATGCTTTTTCTTGGTCATCCACCATGACGCTGCTTAGGTTAATGCGCATATAATCCTCCTTCTAAGTGCGGATTAAATATTCCACCCTTGGATCGATGCTATTGGATTAATAATACCACAAACCCCATCTAATTAGATGTGATTATTTGGGATGATTATATATTAAGATCGAGGGAATCCAGCAGTTAGAAGAAACAGCTTTCATCAGCTACTTTCCAACCCCTCGGCAGCCTTTTTAAGCCGGGAAAGGGCATCATTCGCGCCATTCGCTAATTGCTTTGAAGCCAACCTTTCCAGGATCTTTCCCCACCATACAGGTGAAGAGTGGAAGTCTCATTCTCTTCTTACCTCTTAACATCCTCAATAATAAACACGATTAGGTTCATCCATCAGCTTCAGCCCCAACTAAATTGTATTAATTCCCGCTGTCCCCAGTATGCGCCAAACCAACAGGGTTAACCACCTGGATGGTGCCTTCTTCTGACCAAACTCCCAATCCTTCCAGGCGGTCCATATGGATTCGAGGGTGAAGCGTCCCCACTCATCCGCTTTGCTTTTCAATACTTCAAGCATGTCAAGCAGGCGAGCATCTTCCCTGAGCCATGGGAAATGTATCAGCACATCCAGCACATGCAGAAGGTCATACCACACGAACGGCACCTTGAGCTTGCGAAAGTCTGTCCCCATATAGAACATATATGGGTGTTGGGTGGTGCTCTCACTCCATAAACTCAGCAGGGTATCGGCGCCTGTGTGACATTCGGGGCTGGCGTGCCATTCTTCCATTGCTGAGAGTGCCTTCAGCATGGCCAGGTTCGCAAATGGACAGGGGTCGTCTTTTCGCCCTGGACCACGGAATTTACCCAGTTCTTTCGAAACGGCGCATGGCCAGCCGTTATCACGGACAAGCCCAATCAGGTGGTTGGCGGCTGCCTTCACCCTTGGGTCATCATTGAGGCCGAATTTAACCAGGGCATACACGATGAGCGGTGCATCACATAAAGCCCATGCCCATTGATCCTGGCCTGATCCCCCAAAGTGGGTCGGGATGTTCGTTGACAGCTGAAAAGGGCCTTCGATTGATTGGTGCTCCAGGATGCGTGTGATGAGCATATCCATATCGGGATCGCCAGCTTTGAGTCCCAGGTCGGCAATGAAGGTCAGCTTGTGGAACGGCTGCCCGGCACTCTTATGGCTTGAGATGACCGTTCCTGGCCATCCGGATAGCTCTGCCAGCAACCTGCGTACCTGGGCGTTTTCTAGCATCGCCTCCCGTGCCGACCTGACCTGTGGGTCTTCCTCGGATTGCCCCAGCAGATCACGCCGTGTGCGGTATTCGATCCACGGCTCACCTTCCAGCAGCCAATCAATGGGAGCGTTCATGAAAGTAAACCTTGTTTATAACAG
>CAZXPK010000170.1:0-2420 GCA_964642565.1 uncultured Anaerolineaceae bacterium | reverse complement strand
TTCAACTTGATAAATGGCAGGGTCAGGGCCGCAATCTGGCAGGTTATACACGCTCAAGACGGTGATGATTAGCTGAGCTCCATCGAATGAAAAAATACACTCCACATTTGGCTGTGTATCCAGTGTTCTACGGACTTTGGATTGTCTGCAGGTTCCATCCTTATTAAACTGGAAATACATCCCGTCTCGATTCTCTATTCCAAGCCAGATGCCCACAATATCATTGGTGCTGGTTGCTAATTTTGGGGTGCGTGTTGGAAGTCGGGTGGGTGTGGAGGTACGCGGAATGTGTGTTTCAGTTGAAGTGGGAAATATGCGCGTTGGGATCAGTGTGGGTGGAATGGGTGTAATGGGTGTAATGCTTGGTTCATGGGCGCTTAAGGTGGGTGGGCCAGTGGGTGTGGTAGATGGGGTAGGATTGCATGCGACAAGAAAAGATAGCGATAAAAAACCTATAAATAGAATCCATTGCTTCAGATTGTTGGGTTTCATGATTTCCTCCTTTAGCTATTTTGCACCCCATGCAGTTAATTGTGTGAAACCATAAATTTGTATATACAATTATAAATTACTACACCTAAATCTTAAAATTAATAAAATATCTCACAATTTGTTTTGCGAAGATGGCTTGATATTTTCTCCAAAACTGAAGTGGATAAGTTAGCTAAATGTTGAGCAGACTCGTAGGGATTATAATTGTCACGGGGAATGTATCCCCAGCGAGACCATTCACTTCTCGCTGGCAGCACAACCTCAATTCGGCTCCAGGAGACTAATATGACCCATACAACCACTCTCCCTTCTCGCAGTGAAGTCCCGCTCGAGCAGACTTGGGACCTCGCCTCCATTTTCACTACCCCTAAGGATTGGGAAGCCGCCTGCAGTCAGCTGACCGGCATGTTGCCCACTTTATCTGCTTACCAGGGTCGCTTGGGTGAAAGCCCTCAGAAACTTTTGGAATTTATCCAGCTTTACCAGGAAGCTGGCACAATCATGGGCAAGATCAATGTGTATGCCAGCAATGCCTACTCAGTAAATGCCCTTGACCAGGATGCGGCTGCCCGTAATGGGCAGGGGCGCAGCTTGATGGCTAAGTTCGGTGCTGCCACGGCCTTCTTTGACCCGCAGCTCATGCAGATTGGCTTCCCCAGGCTGCGCCAGTGGATGAAGGATACACCTGGGCTTGCCTTCTTCGCTCATTATGTGGATAAGCTGGAGAAGCGCCAGGCTCACGTGCGCTCCGGTGAGGTCGAAGAGGTGCTCGCGCTGGTCAATGACCCTTTCTTCGCTGCCACCAGTATCTATAACGCCTTTAATAACGCCGAGCTGATCTTTCAGCCTGCGGTTGCCACTGATGGTACCCAGCTCGAGGTTGGTCAGGCCAGCATCGGTGCCCTGCTCACCCACCCCGATCGTGAAGTGCGCCGCACTGCCTGGGAGAGCTACTCCGATGGCTACCTCAAATTCAAAAGCACCCTGGCAGCCACCCTGACTGCCACCATCCGCCAGGATGTATTTAACGCCCGGGCGCGCGGCTATGAATCTTCGCTGCAGGCTTCCCTGGCGCCCAACAATGTGCCGGTGGAGGTGTTCCACAACCTGATTGGGGTCTTCAAGGAGAACCTGCCCACCTGGCACCGCTACTGGCGCTTGCGTAAGAAGCTTTTGGACTACGACAAGTTCCACGTATATGATATCAAGGCGCCTCTCACTTCCCAAAAACCGGTCGTTCCCTTCCCACAGGCGGTGGAATGGATCACCGAGGGGATGGCGCCCTTGGGCAAAGAGTATGTCGACATCCTGCGGCGGGGTTGTTTGGTCGATCGCTGGGTGGACTACGCCCGCAATAAAGGCAAGCGTGAGGGTGCCTTCTCCAGTGGCTCGATGGGCACACGGCCCTTCATCATGATGAGCTATGCCGATGATGTGTTCAGCTTGAGTACCCTGGCCCATGAGCTGGGTCACTCCCTGCATTCCTACCACAGCCGGCTTTACCAGCCGTTTATCTACAGCCGCTACTCACTCTTCGTGGCAGAGGTGGCATCCAACTTTAACCAGGCCATGGTGCGCCGCCACCTGTTTGAGACCCAAAAGTCGTCCGCATTCCAGATCAGCCTGATCGAAGAAGCCATGTCTAACTATCACCGCTACTTCTTTATCATGCCCACCCTGGCCCGCTTTGAGCTGGAGCTGCACACCCGGGCAGAGAAGGGGCAGCCCATCAACGCCGATATCCTCATCGGGCTGACCGCCGACCTGTTCGAGGAAGGCTATGGCGATGAAGTGGAGTTCGACCATGATCGGATTGGCATTACCTGGGCACAGTTTGGTCACATGTATATGAATTTCTACGTCTACCAGTACGCCACCGGCATCTCTGGTGCTCACGCCCTGGTGGATGGCATCCTCTCTGGCAAGCC
>CAZXPK010000169.1:5642-6840 GCA_964642565.1 uncultured Anaerolineaceae bacterium | reverse complement strand
CCATTTATTCGGATTTGGGGGAGACGGGGGGTAAATAGGTTATAATCGCCCATGCCTTCAAGGAAATCCAGCTCTAAAACACGCCAACAAGCGCATAAGCTACGTCATAACCTGACTGAACCTGAATCAAGATTATGGTCACGCCTGCGTGCTCACCAATTAAGGGAAGTACATTTCCGACGGCAGCATTCTATCGGAAAATATATCGTGGATTTCTGTGCCCCAAGACAAAAGCTTATTATCGAATTAGATGGAAGTCAACACTTGGATCGTGAAGAAATTGATACAGAGCGAACGTCTTTTCTGGCCTCAAAAGGGTACCGAATTTTACGCTTTTGGA
The DNA here is from genome assembly GCA_964642565.1 of uncultured Anaerolineaceae bacterium. Lineage (GTDB taxonomy): Bacteria > Chloroflexota > Anaerolineae > Anaerolineales > UBA4823 > FEB-25. The sequence continues at coordinate 6,500 of CAZXPK010000169.1, read as the reverse complement.
ACCATGAGGTGACAAATAATCTTGAGGATGTGATCATAGCCATTGAGCAGGGGTTAAGTGAACTTGAAAGTGATAAATAACCCCCTCCCGCCTCCCCCATTTTCCAAAACCAAAAATGGGGGAGGATTTCTATCAACTCCTCCCCTAAATTCAAAAAAGGATTGATAATACAAGAGATTGGGGGGAATAACCATGGATCAATACAAAGCAACAGAGTGGAGTCTACTTTCTAACATTTCTCCCTTTGGCATAACAGACGACACACCCCGGCGGAAATGCTAGGGTGTGTAGCAGGATGATCAATTCAAGAAATTGGTTATTTGCCGGTGGCAGCGAACCATGCCCCGGTTGGGCTGGTGACAAATACAATCGGTGCTATGCAGGGAGTGGGCAAAGCCAGGGTGGTCTCAATTTTCGAGTTTCCACCACCATTCAATGCCGATCCGGTGGTGGCCGGAAAGAGCCCGCTGGTCACGTTATCCACGCCGCCATCGCCCGTTAAGCAGCTCACAATAACCCGAAAGTTGGTGATCGGGTTTGTTCCCGCATTCGGTCCGGCTGCAAGTACTAATCCCTGGATATTGAGCTCCAGCTTGCCGCTACCTTTCAGCTCACCTTTCGATGAAGTGAGCGTCCAGGGCAGCCCACCACCATTAATCCCCCGGATGGGGTTCTGAGCCCCTGTAAATGCCTGGGGGATACCGACCATGGTATTGAATTACAGGATCATAGGTTCATCGGCTTGCGCAGTTGTAAACTGACCGCTAAAAAGCACGCCTCCCAGGATCATTACTGACGTTAGTGCAACGATAATTACCTTTCTCATTGTGTTTTCCTCCAAATTATATGGTTGGGTAG
>CAZXPK010000169.1:0-5542 GCA_964642565.1 uncultured Anaerolineaceae bacterium | reverse complement strand
CCCTTGCGTGGATTTCAGGAGGCATAATTTATGGAAATGTCTAACTTTGTATTAATATGGGGCATGCATATAAAACTACTCCCCTAGATCTGAGAACACATGATATAAGGGAGGTGTAATAAGACAAAATATTCGATTATTCGTATTATGTACTCGTGGAGGGTAATCCCACACTTAGTTACTGATCTTCCTGCTTCCTTTCCAAATCGCGCCGCTCTTGCTGTTGTACTATTCTATTCTTCTCCTGCTCTTGTTCCAGCTGCTGCCGTTCCTCTTGTTGCGGTTTTTGTTTATCTTCCTGCTGTTGTTCCAACTGCTGCCGATCTTGTTGCTGTACGAGCCGTTTCTGCTCCTGTTCTTTTTCCAGTTGCAGCCGCTGATCTTTTTGTGGTTGTTGTTTCTCCTCCTGTTGTCGTTCCAGCTGCTGCCGCTCCTGTTGGAGTTTTATGCGGTCTTCTTCCTGTTGATGTTCCAGCTGCTGGCGCTCCTGCTGGCGTTTCAGTCGTTCTCCCTCCTGTTGTCGCTCCAGCTGCTGCCGTTCCAGTTGGCGTTTTTTCCGTTCTTCTTCCTGTTGTTTCTCAAGTTCCCGTTGCTTCTTTTGCCACTGCTCGAACTGCTCTTGCTGATCCGATTTTTGGTCCGGTGTCATCTTGTTTTCCTCTATGAACACAAGTATAGCCCAATTTCACTACAAGAACATAAATTCAACAGAACTATACTATACTCTCCTCATCGCGATCGAAGTAGGTATAAGCCGCGCACGTTGAAATATATCGAAGCACTCAGTATTAGGATCGAGAATCCAGCTGCAATGCCCTGGATTCTATCCAGTATAGATATATTTGGGATCAAGCTGGCAAAGAAAGCCCCAATCATCCGGCCATCAGCTACCATAGATACGCATACTCCCATTAGAAAAAAAGCCATCCCAATCTGGATATATTCCTGGGGGGTATAGGTTTTTCGTTTCAGAACCATATTTTTCCTCCTATGTCAATTAATTGTGAGTAAACGAAGATTGTGGACAGCTTCAACTTGCCTAATGGGTCAGGCGGTAGTAGCTCATGACTGCCACCTTGGTAACTAACATAGCGAGTTGGATGACAAGCAGGTCGATCCGCAGGGTGTTGTTGACAATATATTCATAATTCACCCAGGCAGCCATTAAAATCACTCCCACAACCACTGCCCAGCGGGTGGAAATATAGCGGTGCATGATGAAGCGTTCATCAACGCCAATCCATTTGGAAAATAGATTATTTAACACGCTGATCCTCCTTATTGAGCTTGAAAAGCTCATCTGCTGAACACTGAAAAAATTGGGCAATACGCAGTGCCAGGTACAGGCTGGGCGTGTAGCGACCACGTTCGATCGAGATGATACTCTGGCGGGATACTCCCACTGCTTGTGCCAACTCATCCTGTGTCAGGCCACGCTCCACCCGGTAATCTCGGATACGATTGAATACATCTTCACTCATAGATCCTCTTCAATGTAAAGTTTGCTTTACATTATTATACACAAATAGAATTAAATGTCAAGTGTGCTTTACATTAATAATTGAAATGGGATGTAAAGACTATGATTGGGGGATTGACACCTTCCCAATATCCTTATCGGAATGATTTTGTGCTCAGGCTTTCAGGAATCTATCCAGCCATTCATAGGCCATCATTCTGGCGAACTTTGGAAATGAATGATCGTTCCCGTGCATCAAAAAAGCAAACTGATTTTGCTTGCCGTATAATTTATAAATTTGATTGAGTTGAACCCCGATCTCAGCCAGGAACTCTTGATTCCCCAGTGTTTTATCATAATATGCCGATATATTCAGCCATGATCTTGGCGCAATCAATGCTGCCACCTCATTAATATCAAATGGAAGGTCCTCTCCTGCCAGCAAATATTTTCTCAGCTTGGGGAAATAGATATACCCATCTTCTGTCGACCATTCCAGACATTCTTCCTCTTCAGAAATCACCGACATCCCGCAATTGCTCACCCCCACTGCGATCCGCTCATCCATTGCCATGGCAAATATGGCATTGCTTCCTCCATGGGAGTGGCCAATCACACCGATTTTGTTTATATCCACGAAGTCAAATGTGCACAGCACATCAATCGCAGACATTGAATCCTCGATATCTTTGCCCACCATCGACCAGTCCGGATATTTCTCATAAAATGGTGCTGAGTCAAACTTTTCCTTCCCCGTAAATACCCTTTCTCCCATACTAAGATAATCCGGCGCAAGGACGACATAGCCACGTTCGGCTAGTTCATGACCATACGCATAATCCTTGTTTCCGTACAACCCCGCAACTTCGTCCTTTCCATATTTATTCATTTGGTGCATGGCTAAGATTGCCGGGGCTGGCATATTTAACCCATGCGGCACCAATAGATATGCCCGTATTTCATCCTTCTCCCCAACCCAATACTGCAATTTATACCGGGCATAGCTTTCACATTCCGTGATTTCAAAGGTTTCGATATCACGTGGTTTCCTGGGAAATTCCGGACAGCCAATATTGTCCAGAAACCGGGTTTTAATCTCCTCCCTTCTTTCACTCCATTGATCAAGCTGATCCATCCCATTCTGTGCTTCGGGTAGTAATGTTTTAATCGTCATGGGTTCATCCTTTTGAGCCTACCCAACTCAGCAAATCAGCTTTCGATGGAAAAGAAATTTCAAATTAGCATAGAACATATTCGGGAAGAATAACTGCTCGTACTCTCTTGGTATGGCAATATTACCTATCTCTTCTTCAGTTGCTCCATTATTAATGGCTTCACGGACAATAAAATTCATGGTGCCGATATATTCATCCATCCAATCAAGGTGAGAGGCATCGACAACATGACCATGCCCTGGTACAAATGTCTTTGCCTGTAATTTTCTGACTTCAGCCAGGATATGTTTGATTTTATCTGGATCACCTTCTGCCAAATATGGATGGAATCCGCTGAAGAGCAGATCTTCCATAAACACAATGCCATCATCAGGTAAATACAGGATGGCATCGTTTCCACAGTGACCACCTTCATATGTAATGATTCTGGCCGATCGTTTAGCTCCATCAAAGGTCATATTTTCCGTGAAAGTAAGGTTTGGGAGACGGATTTGCAGTGTAGGAAGTGTTGCGTTGATTGCCTGGTAGTAAGTGAGGTAAAGTCGGAGATTATCCAGCGTAGTTTGGTCGTTAGCATCAGTAAATTGCTTTTCCAGAGTCTCCAAGCGATTTTGAGTAATGTCGCGATATTCCTGAATTTCCTTTGAACCTTCAATCGTGATCAACTCCCGCGTCTTTGTGCTAGAAATAATATCCGTATCAGCTGAAAAGGCTTGATTCCCCCAGATATGGTCGTTGTGATAATGGCTGTTTATCACCGCATGAACTGGACGATCTGTGAGGCGTTCTGCAGCATCTCTAAGGTCTCTGGCAGCTTCTGGCGACATAAAGGCATCATATACCAAGGTGCGGTCACCCAGGTCGATGATACCCGCGTTGCTAATTGCCCAGCCAACATCGGTATTTATCGCTGCAAACACACCCTCGGATAGCTGCTCGAGTCGAAAATGCTGTGATTTATACGAGTTCATATCAACCATCTTATCCTCCGAAAAACAAAATTGTAAATTAAGAGCTTGCTCAGATTCCCTGGACTTGATCTGCAACGATTCTACAACGGATCGATAGTCAACGGATCTGGGGCACAATAATATTTACCCATTTCTGTCCATCACATATCATTTCAGGACGGAATCACCTCAGTCTGGTGCAACCTGAGTAAAGCTATAGCCGGGTTATTCCACCACCCACTTGTATCTTGCGGTGATGTACTGCCACCATCCCTTCAGCTCTGGAAACTTATCTACATCGAATTTACCGAATAGGTCTTCAGTGGGAATACTTTTAAATCTATTAGATTTTTTTACCAGCATCTGCCATACCTCGGTTGCTGATCTTCCCAGTTCAGTTAAGTTGGGTGAGGTGACTCGAGTGAAATCATGGTTGTGGCGTGGTGCAATGTGCAACAGGCTTACGATATCTGCATCCAGCTCGTGCGCTTTTTCCATCTCATTGGCTAAAAATTGCTGTCGCATGAGCTGGTAAAAAGGATCGTAGAACAGGCTGGTAAAACTGGGAATAAGACTTTTATCTATTGGACAATCATTCGAGGCATATAAATGGTCATATATTTTCGTCTTATCTGTACCACTGGCAGCATATCTTACAGAAGTATGGTAATAGGATTCTGTGTACTTCCACTCGATTAAAACGATCTGTATATGGCCATCCGTGCATTTGAACTTCACTGCTGCATCGGCACTGGTGAAGTTTGCTCCGCGCGTTCGTTTCCCGTTTCGGGAAATTTTCTCTTTTAGATAGTTATGCTTACCGATCCATTCACAAGCAACAAATTGATCGTCTTCGATTGCTTGCATTTTTTCTAAGTCGGGAAATATGGAGCGCAATAATCCTTCCAAAGCCTTCGGCTTATCAAAGAAAGATAATAGGAAATTGGCGCAGCATACCTGCGAGTCGCACAGGTGATTGCTGGGTTTACCCTCATGCCCGTCATGCCATTTGATCTCATGCTTGGTAAAATAATCCATCATTGGTTCCCGTATTTCAGGGAAAAGGTTTTCTTCGGCATATGCGCCAGGCAAGCAAAACGGGTAAGGATGACCTTTATAATATCCATCCGCTCTAGCTTCGTCGGAAAAATAAACTGAAATGGTCTTGAATTCAGCTTGTTTTGGTTTCTCAGATTCAAGAAATTTACCCATTGTTCCTCCATTTTCTACAAACAGTGTGAACTTCTACTCTGATTGTACAATTCTCAAGATTTAAACACAATAAAGTATATACTCCGTCCTTATCTGCCACATACCTTTATTTGTTGAGTAGGAGTCCTTGACCCCTCCCCTAAATTCCGCTCTTTGGAATTTGGGGGAGGCAGGAGGGGGCAATATCCAAGTTTGTATGCGCCTCATCTCTTGTCTCACCTCACCGGATACACCGCCAGGAATATCGTTGCCTCTTCTGCCTCGCGCGGCCAGCGATAAGCACGGCAGTGTGTGTTTGGCGGCAAGACGATCATGTCTCCCGACTCGAGCACTCGTGAGGCAAGATCGGTTCGCTCGAATTACATCTTGAGCTTTCCTTGTACCACCAGAATGAGGTCCACCATGGGCTGTGAAAACCAATCCGGGTCGATTTCTTCACACTGCTTTTTCACCCACACCGCTTCGATCCCTTCCTCGCTAAAAAGCTTTCCAACGCTTCCAAACGATGAATATTGGACCTCCAACGCTTCATCGCGTAGGATATGAAAAATATGTGGTTTATCATTCAAAAATTCCATAGAATCCTTATCCATTGTTCACATAATAACACCAAACATTGTACTGGTAATTCAAACTATAATACACTTAGCCCTCCCTTCCGGTTTTCCCTCCTGGATGAGAAATCTTAAAGTATTGGTCAAAGATTAGAGTTTCCAATAAAAAAGCCCGAAATTAGAACTTGTGTG